>JAGBZQ010000077.1 GCA_017628165.1 Kiritimatiellia bacterium
CTTAGAAACCGTATCGTAAAATACAGTCTTCTGTGTGTTTCCGCTGCCAACCAATGCCGGCACAAGATTTATGAGTTCATTGCCATTCCCATCAAACAGCTTTACATAATACCAATTGGCCCAGAAATAACGGCCGGAGGTACTGGTAGATGTCGCATTCTCCCAAGTGGAGCCTACCAAAATACTCCTGCTGTGTTCCCCCATTGAATTATCTTTGACCTCATCGCCAATGCTGAATTCTTCCTCAGGAATACTATCTAAATAAACATTGCCGTCGGTGATTTTTATCGTATGGGGCTTAGAATCGTTCAGATCGCCATAGAATTTGTGGGTGTGCGGGACACCATACCACCGCAGATAAAAATAATCTTTTTCGTAGCCGCCAAAAGTGAAATCATCACGTACACTTCCAATCAACGACTCCCATAAGCCAAATGAAGCATTTATTTCATTTGTATGAAAAAACCTGAACTCAAGCCCATACGCCTCGGTTGCCAAAATGCCTGTATCTATGTATTGCCCTTCGCCAAGCGAAACGTAGCCGTCCATAAGACGAATTTCCGATATCGCCAAAACGCGCATGACAGATTTCTCCGGAACAGTGGAAATATCAAAGTCATATAGAGCTTCGGCATCCGAAACGTCATTCTCATATTTGATGCTGTTTGCCCACTTCTCCAGCTCAGCTCCCCTGTCCGCTGAATCATAGACGAGGTAAAGGCTGGTATTCTTATCAAGCACACCCGCCGGAGCCGCTACAGTCAAAGTGCTTCCGCTCACGGTGAACGAAAGCCGAGCCTCATCAGAGAGTGCAACTTTCGGAGTCATCGTGCAGACAGAAAGAAACATCACGCCAAGCATCATGAATAATCTCTTCATTTTACTTATCCTCCTCTGCCGTATATGATATCAAAAAATCACCTTTTTCTCAAACTTGGGCGAAATTTTATTTCGTTGGAGCTGCAGAGAGAAACTCCTCCTCTTTAGGGCAAAGAAGGGATCTCAAGGACCTTTACCGCCCTAAATCCGCCCCAGACGAAAAAACGCCACGGCTTGATATTGCGGACGGTCTTGACCACTCTGTCGCTGCGGTCCAGAAAAACGGCATCTATCGGGAAGCTCATGAAAAAAGTGTGAATCGCATTGCACCTTAAAATGAGCATGCCTTCATCCTTCTCAAGGCGCTTTGTGCCGATGAGCCCCCTTATGCGTTCAAAAAGAGTCCGCGCCACCTTCGCCTTTACACCGTGTAAGAGAACAGTCTCCATCGTTAAATAAGCGCGAGCGCCACCGCCAAGAGAATGAGAAAAAAAGCGATTGCGCGGCGCCTCGGAGAAACCTTGATCTCCTCTCCGCCATGCACACCCATATCCTTTCTAAGGATACGCCTCAACCCCCTGAGCGCAAGCGGAAGCCTGTTTGGCGGAGATGCAAGCGCCGAAGCGAAGCAAAGAAGCGCAATCACAGCGGCGATGCGCGCAATCTGCAATGCCACGTGCATATCTTATGTGTAGCGCAAGACTTCGTCGACAGTTGTATAGCCGTCGAGAATCGACTGAATGCCATGCTCACGCATTGTGCGCATTCCAAGCTCACGCGCCTTTTCGCGCAGGATAAGCGTGGGCGCGCGCGTGTTGATGAGCTCGCGCAGAGGATTTGAAATGCGAAGATATTCCACAACCGCCTTTCGCCCCTTGTAGCCCGTGCCGTTGCAGGTCTTGCAGCCACGGCCGAAATAGAACGGCCGCCCTCCTATCTGATCACGGGTTAAGGAAATGCGCTCAAGCGTCTCATCGTCTGGCTCATAAGCCTCGCGGCACTCGCGACAACACGTTCTCACGAGACGCTGACCAAGCACACCCTCAAGCGTTGAAGACAGGAGATACGGAGCCACGTTCATATCCACAAAGCGCGTGACTGCGCCCGCGGCATCGTTCGTATGCAGGGTGGAAAAGACAAAGTGACCAGTGAGCGCCGCCTGAATTGCGATTTCGGCAGTCTCAAGGTCGCGGATTTCTCCGATCATCATCACATCAGGGTCCTGACGGAGAAACGCGCGCAAAACCTTGGCGAACGTATTGCCAACTTTCGGATCGATCGGCACCTGAACGATGCCATCCACGTTATATTCCACCGGCTCTTCGGCAGTAAGAAGCTTCGTGTCAATCTGGTTGATGCGCCTTAAAATAGAATAAAGCGTAGTGGTCTTACCAGAACCGGTAGGCCCTGTCACGATGAAAATGCCGTTGGGCTTTTCAATATCCATCGTGATTTGCTCGTAGACGTCTTCAGGAAGCCCTACATTCTCAAGGTCGAGCGAAGTGGCCGACTGATCGAGAATACGCATAACCACAGACTCGCCGTGCGCCGTGGGAAGACAGGAAACGCGCAAGTCCACGGGCTTGCCCGCCACAGTAAGGGCAATACGCCCGTCCTGCGGAATGCGGCGCTCGGAGATGTTCAGATTGGAAAGGATCTTGATACGCGATATGATGGCGGGCGCCATCTTAACATCAGGAGCCTTCATCTCGTAAAGCGCACCGTCGACGCGATAACGAATCTTGAAATCGTTCTCAAAAGGCTCTATGTGGATATCCGATGCGCGATCAACAACACCCTGATAGAGAACGAGGTTCACAAAGCGAATAATCGCGGAGGAATTAGCCGCGTTCGTAATATCGGCAGGATCGGAGTTCTGAAGCTCCGAATCGCTGAGCATCGAGTCGCTCACGTCCTTGAGCATATCCGCAACGGAATCGTTGGCAGAACCGTAATACTGCGCGATCCGCTCCATGACATCCTGCTCACGGGCAAAAACAAAACGAACTTCCTTGGAAAGCGTAAAGAGAATCTCATCGGAGACGCGCGGATCCACAAGATCGAACGTGGCAAGCGTAACGGACATATCATCCGCCGCGATCGGGAAAACATTGTAGATACGGGCTGTGGACGCGGGAATTGCCTCCGTCACCTCCGTCTCGATCGTCATCCCCCCAAGATCAATGGCCTCCGTATCCTGATACGCCGCCATGCACGCCAAAAGATCGTCCTCCGTGACAATCTCCTGATCTATTACGATCTGACGCACACTCTTGGCTTCAGTCTTCGCCAAGTCCTGAAGATCTCGCGCGCCGTTTTCGTCCAAGTATCCGTTCTGAACGAGAATCTGAAGAATCGGATCGAGCATCATTTGCCCCCCATTTCCTCTTTAAGCTTCTGCACTACACTATCTGGATCCTGCGACTTCGTGATAAGCTCTTCATAAGAAATAAGCCCGTCGCGGTAGTGGTTGAGGAGACACGCATCAAGCGTCATCATGCCGAACTTGGCGCCAGTCTGAAGATCGGATTTGATCATGTTCGTCTTGTTGTCGCGGATGCGGCTTCTGATGGCATCGGTGGAAGTCATGATCTCGAACGCGGCAATGCGCCCGTGGACCTCGCCGTTCTCATCAAGCTTCGGAAGAAGTATCTGCGAAATTACAGCCTGAAGACCTGCGGCAAGCTGTGTTCTCACCTGCTCCTGCTGATTCGTGGGGAATGCGTCCACGATACGGTCTACGGTTTCGGCTGCGCCCGTCGTATGGAGCGTACCAAAAACGAGATGGCCGGTTTCGGCAGCTGTGATGGCCGCCGAAATGGTTTCAAGGTCACGCATTTCACCAACGAGAATAACATCAGGGTCCTGACGGAGAGCGCGGCGGATGGCCTCGGCGAAACTCGGAACATCGTCTCCCACTTCACGCTGAGTGATGAGCGATTTTGCTGAGTTATGGTAAAATTCAATAGGGTCTTCAATCGTGATGATGTGGACTCCGCGCTCATGGTTGATGACATCAAGCATTGAGGCGAGCGTCGTAGACTTACCGGAACCCGTAGGCCCTGTTACAAGGATGAGCCCGCGCGGCTTGAAGAGAAGCTCCTTCACAACAGGCGGAAGGCCGAGCTGCTCCATCGTAAGAAGCTTCGATGGAATCTGACGCAAAACCATACCGTAACGCTTACGCTCCTTGAAGATGGAGACACGAAAACGAGTTCCGTCTGGATGGGCAAGCGCGAAATCTGCGCCTCCATTTCTTTCAACCTCCTCCATCTGCTTTTCGGAAGCGATCTCTTTGCAAAGAGCGTATGTATCCTCTTCGGAGAGAGCCTCGTCAGAAAGAGGCAAAAGTTCACCATGAACGCGCAGCTCCGGCGGCATATATGCACGGATGTGAAGATCACTGCCACCCTCATCGATTGTGGCCTGCAAAAGATCATGCATCGAAATATCCATCTCTTTTCTCCTTAAAACTCTAACTATCTACTGTCTACTAATTACTAACTACTAACCACTAACGACTAACCACTAATCCGCATCCCCCATCGTCACGCGCAAGACCTCGGAGAGGCTCGTCATGCCGCTGGCGACTTTGAGCATACCGTCCTCACGCAGAGTGCGCATTCCCATCTCGCGTGCCCTCTGGCGAAGGATGCTCGCAGGAGCGTGGTCAAAAATCAGGCGCTGGATAGTGTCGTCCACCTTGAAAATCTCAAAAATGCCCTTTCGCCCTTTGTACCCGCTACGGCCGCACTTATCGCACCCCGCACCGGTATACATAGTCTCGGGAATCGTCTTCGCGATCGCCCCGAGCATCTTAATATCGCGCTCGGTGGGCGTATAGGGCGTTCTGCACTTCTCGCAGATTGCGCGCACAAGGCGCTGAGCCATTGCCGCACGAAGAGCGGAAGCCACAAGGAACGGCTTGACTCCGATGTCAAGAAGACGCGTGACGGCCGAAGGGGCATCGTTGGTGTGAAGGGTGGAAAAAACCAAGTGACCGGTAAGAGCCGCTTCCATCGCAATGTCGGCGGTTTCCGCGTCACGAATTTCCCCGATCATCACGATGTTGGGCGCCTGACGCAAAATTGAGCGGAGCGCAGAGGAGAAGTCAAGCCCCACATCCTTGTTTACCTGAACCTGATTAATACCGCTCATCTGGTATTCCACAGGATCTTCCACTGTAATGAGCTTCTTGTCTGGCGTATTAATCTGCCCCAAGCAGGCATAAAGTGTGGTGGTCTTTCCGGATCCCGTAGGACCGGTTACAAGAACGACGCCATCGGGAAGTTTGATTAGACGCTCGAACGTGGCCTGATCGTCCGTCAAGAAGCCGAGCTGCGGAAGGCCAAG
>JAGBZQ010000078.1 GCA_017628165.1 Kiritimatiellia bacterium
GCTTACGCGCTACAGCCGTCGCCACTGCCGTGTGGGGATCGAGCTCATAACCGCACTTTTCGCGCATGCGGCGCATCTCCGCCTCCGTCTCCTCGGGCGTTGCGACACCGCCTTCAAACTCCGCGAGAAGCCTGGCCTTAGCCATTTCGTTGAGCTCGTAGCGCCCCTTAACGGCGAGATCGTTCATGAGACGCTCAACCTCTGCGCCATCCCCATCGTTCAAAAGCCACAACAAGCGCTCGACGTTCGACGACTTTCTGATATCCATTGAGGGGGAATTCGTTACCGTGAACTTTTCGCCGGGATCATAGACGCCCGTCTCGACGAAACGGGCGAGAACATCATTTACGTTGGACGCGCAGATGAACTTCCCGATTTTGGCGCCCATCATCTTGGCGTAGTAAGCCGCGAGAATGTTACCGAAGTTGCCCGAAGGGACAACGACATCAAAAGTCTTGCCGTTGAGCCTCGAGCCCGCAAGAAGATAGTACGCAATCTGCGGAATAAGGCGCCCCGTATTGATCGAGTTGGCGCTCGAAAGCGTAACACCCGCAGCAGAAGCTTCAGCAGCAATCGCCTTATCGGCGAAGATTCGCTTAACCGCCGCCTGGGCATCGTCGAAGTTGCCCTTGATGGCAACGGCGTGAACATTCGCATCGGCGGGAGTCGTCATCTGAAGACGCTGAACGCGAGAAGTGCCGACGTTGGGATAGAACACTAGGACTTCAGTCCCGTCGACGCCTGCAAAGCCCTGCATCGCGGCGGAGCCCGTATCACCGCTCGTCGCGGTGAGGATAAGAACGCGCTTACCGCCGGCGGCGTGCTTCATGAAAACGGGAAGCATTGAAAGCGCCACGTCCTTGAACGCACCCGTCTTTCCGTGAAAAAGCTCAAGGATGTGCATCGAATCGGCTTCAACGAGAGGCGTCGCATCGTCTTTCGGAAAGCGGGAAAGAAGCCTATTGACAGCGTCAGTGCGGACTGACGCGGGAAGATCGTCGAAAAGACGCGAAAGAACAAATTCTTCCGCCGCGCCAAGATCGGCAAATTCAGGAATATCCTCTTCTTTAGCAACAACGGAAGGAACGTAAAGACCGCCGTCGGGAGCAAGCCCCTGAAAGACGCTCTCTGCGGAAGACGCCTCGAAGCCTTTTCTTGTGCTTACGAATTTCATTTTAAAACTCCGTTTTATTTTGAGAAGAGGAACTCGACAACATCGCCGTCCTGCATCTCGTACGCTTTACCCTCGGGCCTCAATGCGCCGGCGGCGCGCGCTCCGGACGTACCGTTGTATTTCACGTAATCGTCGTACGCGACAACTTCTGCACGGATAAAGCCCTTCTCGAAATCGGTGTGGATTACACCCGCGCACTGCGGAGCCTTCCAGCCGCGCTTGAAGGTCCAGGCGTGAGTCTCCTTGACGCCGGAGGTAAAGTAGCTGGCAAGACCAAGAGTCGCATACGCAAGCTTGATCGTACGGTCGAGCGAACTTTCCGCAAGATCGTAAGAGGCGAGAAACTCCTTCGCCTCATCCTCGCTAAGCCCAGCCAAATCGGCCTCCATCTGGGCTGAGATGACAACACATTGGCACCCCTGCTTCGCGGCGTATTCGCGAAGCGACGCCACATAGGGATTGCCCTCGCCGGTCACATTGTCTTCGGCCACGTTAGCACAGTAGATGACGGGCTTGTCGGTGAGAAACCTGAGCTCTTTCAAAACGGGCAAAATCGCATCTCCCTCCGCGCGCGGGAAGGAACGCACGGTTTTGCCCTCTTCAAGGTGCTTCAAAAGCGCGGCGCAAGCCTCAGCTTCGGGGCGAACGGTGGGTTTCGCCTGCGCCTCCTTGCGAACGCGCTCATAGCGGCGCTGAAGCTGCTCCATATCGGCGAGCACCAACTCTGTTTCAATAACTTCGGCATCACCCACGGGATCGATGGGCGCAGACTTGTTGCCGCCCTCCTGAACGTGGATGATATCGTCATTCTCGAAGCACCTTACCACATGGAGGATCGCATCGCACTCGCGAATATTGGCGAGGAACTTATTACCTAAGCCTTCACCCTTTGACGCGCCCTTGACGAGGCCTGCGATATCAGTGAACTCAACCGTTGCGCGGATGATCTGGGATGTGCCGTCGATCTTCGCGAGAGCCTCAAGACGCGAATCCTTCACCTCGACAATCGATGAATTAGGCTCAATCGTACAGAACGGATAATTCTCGGCGGCGGCCTGCTGTTTTTTCGTGAGAGCATTGAAAAGCGTGGACTTGCCTACATTCGGCAGCCCGACAATACCAACTGAGAGACTCATTTTTCCTCTTTTTCTTTCTTTGTGAACTTCCAATCAGGATACATCGCCTTGATCTCGGCCATGTAAAATTCCGCATCAACCACTCTATCCTCGGCAAGAGCGGAAACATAAAGCTTTTCAAGGCGCTGCACTATATTGGTGCGCATGGTGGCGAGGATTTGAACTTCCGCCTCTGCCGAAAGACGTCTTGCCTTGGCAAGCGCACGCGATTCGCGCGGCAGCGAAAGGTCGTTTTCTTCCAAAAGCTTCACCTCTATGGCGGCATCTTCTGACGTTTTATCCGCGGAGGCGATGTCGCGCACCGTAAGCTCAGGCTTGAGCGCCCTTTCGCGCTCATCGAGAGCTCGCTTAAAATCAAGAAGCTCACGCTCCATTTCCGCGATATCGGAAATTCGCGCATCGAGAAGCGCCTTCTCCGCGAGCACTTTCTCCGCCGCGATTTTCACCTTTTCAAGCTCGGCTTGAGCGGCAAGAGCCTTGGCGGCTTCTGCTTCAGCATCAGCCTTGGCCCTGGCGGCATCGGACTGAGCCTTTTCCTGCTCGGCCTTTGCGATGACGCGCTTTGCGGCCGCATCTTCCGCGAGAGCCTTCGCCTTCTCCGCCTCGGCCAGAGATTTCAATTTTTCAGCTTCGGCGCGTTTGGCGGATTCTGCAGCGATTTCAAGATCCGTTTTGGCTTTCTCGGCATCAGCCTGAGACTTTTTAGCTTCGGCCTCGGCCCTCGCCGCGGCGGCTTTCTCCGTTACGCTCCTTGAACTTTCCTGAGACGCTTGAGCCTTGGCCTTGGCGGCGAGAGCCTCCGCCTCAACCGCCGATCTCTCTGCCTTCTCAGCCTCAGCGGCAGCAATGTCGGACTTCGATTTGAAATAGACCACTCCGAACACGCATGCCGCAATAAGCGCCAGCAATGCCAAGAGCGTTGTCAATGACTTCAAACTCATTTAACATTCTCCTTAGAAGCGGCGTCGGCCTTGGCTTTTTCCGTCTTGTCGGCTTCGGCGATGGCGCCCTCGGCTTTATCGAGCTTCTTCTCGCGGATGGATTCGGCAAGCTTGCGCAGTCCGTCCTGGCTTTCGGGATCGAGCATCTGCTTCTCAAGCTCCTTTCGCTTCTCGGCTTCAATCTCATCCTTGTGCATCTTGAGCCAAAGAGCGCGCTCCTCCTGAGAAAGTTTTTCGAGCTCCTTAGCACGCTTAAGCTTTTCTTGCTCAATTGCCATACGAGTCCTGCGCTCCTCATCCTGCTTGGCCCACTCAGCCTTAATGCGACGGAGCTGTTCCTTCTTCGATACGCCATCCGAAAGGTCAGAAGCCGACCAACCTGCGTCGTCCCAAGGCTTGGGATCGGAAAGAGTATTCTTACGGCGAATTGCTTCAACCTTGGCTGCATCGGCATCATCAAGCACGTAAGGCGTCATGAAAATAAGCAGCTCCGCCCTACTTTCTGTCTTTTCAGTCGAACCGAAGAGCCACTTGCCAACATAAGGAATATCCTTAAGAATCGGAATTCCTTTTCCCGAATCGGCGAAATTCTTGGTTGTCAATCCGCCCAAAATTACGGACTGCTTGTTTTCAAGAATAATATCCGAAATCATTTTTCTGGTAACCAAAGTTTCAACATCCGTCGGCTCATAAGAGGTACCCTTCGGCTGCAACA
>JAGBZQ010000079.1 GCA_017628165.1 Kiritimatiellia bacterium
TATAAGAGAGGAGTCGGCGTTAGCTTGCGGGTGATGCCCTTTGGAGCCGCTACAGTGACGATGAAGAAGGGAGACGCAGGCTGCTGTTGGATGTTAGGCCCCGGGGATTGGGCCGCGCGTCTTTTAGGCGTAAGCGTCCTTCAGCATGGCCAGGCATGGCCGATTCCGCAAATGCACCGATGACCGCGTGGTCTTTCGGTTTTGCATTGGTGCAATACAAGGAGAATCGGCGATGGCAAGAACATCACGCATAAAGAAGAATACTGCCGGTACGGCATATTATCACATAATGTCGCGAACCAACGACAAAAGGTTCTTTTTTGAGAAGGGACGGATAAAAAGTTCGCTTATTGATGCGCTTAAGCGTTCAGCAGCCTTTAGCGGTATTGAATTGAAAGCGTATGCCGGAATGGACAACCACTTTCATGTGGTATGCAAGGTAGTCCGCATGAACGAGCCAATCCCCGAATCCGAGCTTTTGCGCCGCGTTGCAATTCTCAAAGGTGAAGACGCGGCTGAGAAGCTTGCAGAACACTGGCGGGAGCTTCGGTCTATGGGGCTTTCCGCTATGGTGGATACGGCGCAAGATCGTCTTCGCGGACGCATGAATGACATAAGCGAGTTTATAAAAACATTCAAAGAGGTGTTCAATATCCGTTTTAAAAGAGAGCGTGAATATACTGGGTCGATCTGGAGCGGACGCTTTAAATCGACGCTCATCGAAGACGGTCGATATCTTGCGATTTGCTGCCGCTATGTGTATTTCAATCCGGTGCGCGCAGGCGTGGTAAAACGCGCTTCGGATTACGCCTGGTGCTGGATTTCTCTTTCAGAGCAGCCATTTGCGGGGTCTGTCCCCGATGGGAGGTTGATGAGGCGGGTGGCGCAGATAGGGGACGGAAAGATTTTCGGGAGTGTTGATTTTGTGCGGGAAACGGCGTTTGCATTGGGGAATAGATTCAGAGCGCGAAGCGTGGCGGCGCGGGCGGTAGGAGAACTCGGTTTTGCTACGCACGGCTGGCGGCTTGCAAGAGCGGCTGAAAATGTTGTGGTGTAAGGGAATGTGCGAGGGGAACGATGAAAACGGCAAAAAAGTTAGGGTTTGCGGGGTCTGTCCCCGCAGTGTTTAATCGTAAGTTATCTCTATGAACATTCACGCGCTTGCGTGGGCGGGGCGCCGATTACCCTCCAGGGATGCGAATGGTTTGATATGGGAAGAAGCTTATGATATAATCAACTCAAGAAAAATGAATTGAAAGTTCGCTTTCAAACTATTGTTTTGTATCTGTTCTGAATGCAGGCGGGCGTGTACGGGATTGCGCTTCTTGCACCTAAGACGGGACAGTCGCGTTATAGCGGCGAAAGGAGATCGTCAGTGATGAAGAATAAGGCGTTTGCAATAGGGGCTGCCGTGTTGACGGCCATGTCGGTGTCGGCGAATGCATTGGCAGAGAGTGCGCAGACCAAGGATAAGACGAGCAATAAAGCGGTACCGAGTCTTTTGAGGGAAGGTTTCATGGTATATTCTCCTTTTCTCCTTGTCAAGAATACGAAAATGATTGTCTTTCTTCCAAACTGTATGAAAAAGGAGGGGAAAATATGACACCCGATTTTCGTTGGAACA
>JAGBZQ010000080.1 GCA_017628165.1 Kiritimatiellia bacterium
CATGTCATTGACGTTATCCTTTTTCAGCTTTCTTGACCGGACACCTCTGGCGTAAACGTTATGGTCCGTAAGACCAAGGAAATCATAACCGCGATCCTTGTAGAACGCGACCGCCTGCTCAGGCGCCGCCCTGCCGTCACTCCACCAGGTATGCGTATGGAACTGTCCCTTGTAGAACCTACCGCCCGAGGAAGATCCCTGCGAAAGCGATGCACATCCGCCGCCGGCGACAGCTCCTGTCGCCAGCATTCCGCCTTTGATGAAATTTCTTCTGTTAAGCATGTCACTCATTTTTATGCTCCTTTTCATTTCAGTTCAAGGTACGCGCTTTTTGTGCGTTCGATCATTCGATCAAAAGAGAACTTCTCAAGCGCCGCAGTGCGCAGATCGCCCAATTCCATTTTGGAAACGCGAACGATTGCATCTGCGAACGCCGCAACCTCCTCATCTCCATGCGGGGTATCGGCAGGGACGAGCGCACCGTTCACGCCGTCTTCAACGATATCGAGGGCTCCGCCAAACGCCTTTGCCACAACCGGCCTTCCCATCGCAAGAGCCTCAGCCATGGAGCGTCCGAACGCCTCAGGCTTTTTCGTATTCGAAGAGACCACAATATCGGCAAGCGAAAGGCACTCTGCAATCTTCTGCTGATTGCCGGCAAAGACAACCTGATCTTCAGCGGAAAGATCCTTTACAAGATTGCGAAGATTCTCCTCCACATCCTTGCGCAGTTCCTCCGCCTCACCAACTATGACAAGCTTGAACGGCTTTCCTGCATTCTGCGCATTTGCGCGATGCACGGCCTTTATCAGAATATCATAGCCCTTCAGCTGTGTAATGCGGCCAACGCCCATCACGACCTTTTTGCCGTCAATCGCCCACTCTGCCCGTTTGGCGTCGATGAAGGCGCGATCAAGGCGTTCTACATCGAAACGCTCCCTGTCTATCGCCCTGGGAATCACACGGATCTTTTCCTCGACAAGACCATAGTTCGCTTTGAGATAGTCGGCTATGTAGCGCGATGGAGTTACCGTGATATCGCCGCGTGTCATCACTGATGAATAGCGAGAAACTGAATTCGCCCCATGCGCGAAGCTTATCCACTTGATGCCGAGTTTGCGGTTCGCCCACATGAAAAGCCATGCCGGCACGCGGGAGTGCGCGCACACCACATCCGGCCGCTCCGCCTCAAGGATGCGGCGCAGAGTCCACGCACGCCAGAAATAGGTAAGGGGATTCTTGGACTTCACATCCATCAGGATGTGGCGTCCACCATCCGACTCAATCTGCCGCACGAGGCGTCCGCCCGCCGATACAACCACATTCTCCCAGCCTGCCGCCACAAGCGCACGGTTCACCTCGACGACGCCTCGTTCGACGCCGCCCTGCTCCATGGCTGGCACAAGCTGAAGCGTTTTCATTCTGCTCCTTCAAAACGTATGCAACCTTCGGCCATAGCGATGAGCGCTCCCTGCAACAAGGATGCAAAGCCCTGTACGTCAGATCCGCGAAGGAGCCGCGATGCCAAGAAGGTCAAGCCCCTTGGCGAGCACCCTTCCGAAAAGCGCACAGAGCTTCAGACGCGCATCGCGCACCTCCGGCTCGCTCTTGAGAATCGGATTCTGCTGATAGAACGAGGAGTAGAGCTGAGCGGTCTGGAAGAGATAGTCCGCAAG
>JAGBZQ010000081.1 GCA_017628165.1 Kiritimatiellia bacterium
AACGAGATTATTATTTGGGACGCCGTCGGCGTTTCCCAAGTTCCGTTCAAGCTCACATGGACAGATACGCCCGTTCTCGGAGAGATGCGTCCCGAGACCGATTATTTCGCGTTTCAAGAGCGCGCGAAACTTGTCTCAAGGCTCGAGAAGCCCGCGATCGAAGGCGAGTTCGCCAACGAGACGAAGCGTCAGGACGTCCGCTTTGAAAAGCCGGTCAAGGGCCGTTATTTTGCGCTTGAGTCGCTCAACGCGTGGGACGGACGCGAGTTCGCCGCGTGTGGAGAGATTGATCTTGTGGACGGCAGCGGCAAGAATATCCCCCATACAAAGTGGTCAATCGCCGCCTGTTCGTCTGAAGAGCGTAAAGCCGAGGACGGCAGCGCAGAGAATCTCGTAGACGGTCAGACCGCGAATATGTGGCACAGCGAATGGCAGGCGCGTCAGCCCAAGCATCCTCATTACTTTGTAATTGATCTCGGCAAGGTTGAGACCGTTGGCGGTTTTAACTTTACTCCCCGCCAGTCAAACGGTGCCGGCCGTATCCGCAAGTATCGCGCGTATGTGCTCGACAGCGTAGAGGTCAAGTAACGGAGAGTTGCGGTGAAAATAGAAATTCTGCCTTCTCTTTTGGCTGCTGATTTCGGCCGCCTTGCCGATGAAATCATTCGCGCCGAAGTGTCGGGAGCGGATGCCTTGCATCTTGATATAATGGATCCGCACTTTGTGCCAAATCTTTCTTTTGGTCCTGATGTGGTTGCGCTTTCAAAGAAGGTTGCGCCCAATTTTTACCGCAACGTTCATTTGATGATGTCGCGTCCTGACCTTTATCTTGAGAAGTTTGCCGCGGCAGGCGCGCAAACTCTTCAAATTCACATTGAAGCTGATTGCGATCTGCATACGGAGCTTCGCCGCATCCAGGCGTTGGGTGTCAAAAGGGCGCTTGTCCTGAATCCCGAGACCCCGGCCGAGCGCCTTTTGCCGTACCTTGATGAGGTTGACGAGATTCTTGTGATGACTGTTCATCCCGGATACGGCGGGCAGAAGTTCATCGAAGAGTGCCTCTCCAAAGTTTCGCTTTTTAGGAAGCTGAGGCCTGATCTAGATATTATGATAGATGGCGGCGGAAACTCAGAGACGATTCCTCTTTCGGCAAAGGCGGGAGCCAACCAGTTTGTCGCCGGGAGTTATCTTTTCAGTCAGACGGATATGCGTAAAGCCGTAGAGGATTTGCGCAAGAGTGTGAAGGGCTTAGTGCAATGAGAAGGATAGTTTTAGGAGTTACTGGCTCCATTGCCGCATACAAGGCGGCCGAGCTTGTCAGGCTTTTTGTGAAAAACGGCGATGAAGTTCATGTGGTAATGACCGAGGCCGCGTGCGAATTCGTAAAGCCTCTCACATTTCAAACCTTAAGCCGCAATCCTGTATTGGTGGATCAGTTCGCGCCGCCCGTTTCGTGGAAGCCCGAGCATATATCCTTGGCAGAAGCAGCTGATCTGGTGGTGGTGGCGCCAGCTACCGCAAACACGATTGCGAAGATGCGCTATGGTATTGCAGACAATCTTCTCACGGCGACTCTTCTTGCCACGCGTGCGCCCATCGTGATTGCGCCGGCAATGAATGACGGGATGTGGGAGAGCTTAGTGACACAGGATAATATTGCTTCTTTGCGCGCGCGCGGCGTCAGGGTGATAGATCCCGATTCAGGCGAGCTCGCCTGCGGTACGTCGGGCAAGGGCCGCATGATGGAGAGTGAAGAAATATTCAAGGCGCTCAAATGAAGACTTTTGTCGTAATTCCTACCTATGATGAGAAGGATAATGTAATTCCGATGGCGAATGCCGTCCTCAAGCTTCATGAGGGGATCGAAATTCTTTTTGTAGATGACAATTCGCCTGACGGCACCGGGCGCATTATCGACGGCATCGTCGAGCGCGAGTCACGCGTCCATGTGCTTCATCGGGAAAAGAAAGAAGGCCTTGCCCGCGCGTATTTGGCCGGGTTTGCGCGGGCGATTGAGCTTGGGGCAGAGCGTATCGTTCAGATGGATTGCGATTTCAGCCATAATCCCGCAGACATTCCCAGGCTTCTTGCGGTTGACGCTGATCTCGTTGTAGCCTCACGCTATGTAAAGGGAGGAGGGACTCCCGGATGGCCTTTCAGGCGCAGGCTTATCTCGCGAACGGGTGGAATATTCATCCGTATCGTCACGGGGATGCCGCTCAAGGATCCCACAGGCGGCTTCAAGTGCTGGAAGGTTTCCGCGCTTAAGGCTATGGATTTTCTTTCAATTGAAAGCGCCGGCTATTCGTTTCAGCTTGAGATGAATCACCGCGCATGGAAGGCGGCGCTTTCGATTTCCGAGATACCGATTCTTTTCACCGACCGCACGAGGGGATACTCCAAGATTTCAGCTCGCATCGCCGTGGAGTCTCTCAAGGTGGCCATTAAACTCGCTTTCTGATATGGGTTTTGGCGGGATTTTGCTTGCGGCCGCGCTGACTAATTTTACAGGCGTCGTCACGTTTGAACGAGAGGGTCTGCCGTTTTATTTCGTAGTGGATTCTTTCGGGCAGAACTGGCGCGTCGCCAAGGCGGGCAATAGCGCCTCTCTCGGCGATGTTATCGAAGTTTCCGGTGAGCGCGAGCTTTCTGCGAAGAACCGCCTGCTCACGTCTTCGCTCAAAGTGGTCGCTAAATCGAGCGGAGATGAGACGCTTCCAAAAGATGTCACCATCGGCGAGATCTTCGCGGGAATTCTTCCGTTTGGCAATTCTAAGTGGTATGGCGGTGTTTTCAGGACAGAAGGTCTTTTGCGCGACATCAACCGCCGCCAGGCCACGACGCAGCTGTTAGTTGGCGAGGGCGATAGAAATCTCCAAGTTGAACTGCCGCTTGCGCTTGAGGCGGCGCTTCCTGCGAATCTCGTGGTAGGCGCGCGGGTGCGCGTGACGGGGGCGCTTGCGTATACGTCCATTGAAAATTTCGCGGAAGGAGTCTTCGGCAGAATCGAGAATGTGGAGCTCATTCCGATGTCCAAGAATGATGTGGAGGTGGTTGTTCTTGCGCCTAAGCCGCCGTTTTGGACCGCGAGACGGCTTTGTGCGCTTTTGGGCTTCGTCGGCGCGTTCTCTGTTATCATGCTTGCATGGGTAGCTACGCTTCGGCGGATGGTGCGCCGCAAGACGCGTGAACTTGCCGAATCCATCAGAGCGCGCGAAACATCGCGCATCGAGGCCGATGCCGCGCGGCGTGAGAGGCTTAGGCTCGCAGCCGATCTTCATGACGGCTTCCAGCAGTATCTTGCAGGAGCAATGTTTCGTCTTAAGGCTGCGCGCAATTATCTGCCAGAGAATGCCGATCAGTCGCGCGAGCAGCTTGAGAAGGTGCAGGATGCTCTGCAGCATACGCAAAACGGACTTCGTTCGACTCTTTGGGCTATGAATGAGGAGAGTGAGGGGCCGGAGTCGTTGAAGGCTCTTTTTATGTTCGTTGCCCGCCGAATGGCGCATTGGGAGGGCGTCGTTCACATTTCAAGCGAGGGTGAAGAGCGCACGGTGGCGCGCAATTACTGCGGATCGCTTCTTCTTATCATGCAGGAGGCCGTGGGTAACGCAATCCGCCACGGAGGAGCGAAGAGGGTGGATGTGAAGATTGTTTTTTCCGGGGGGACGCTTAGGCTTTCCATTGTGGACAACGGCTCGGGCTTTGATCCCGTTGCTGTTGAGGGGAAGGGCCATTACGGTCTCGGGACGATGGAGCGCAGGATAAGCGAGCTTGGCGGAACTATGAAGATTTCGTCGAAAAAAGGCTCTGGAACTCAAATCGATTTTACATTGGAGATATAACAAATGAAACCTGAAATTTTTATCAGAATGCAGGCTGAAGTGGGCGCTACGGAGCGCCAGATTTCTGCTGTAGAAAAGCTTCTTTCGGAGGGATGCACAGTTCCTTTTATCGCCCGCTACCGCAAGGAAGCGCACGGAAACCTTGACGAAGTGGCGATCGGCAAGATTCAGGAGCGTTTAGCGTACTACACCGAGCTTGAGGCTCGCAAGGATACGATTCTCAAGTCAATCGCCGAGCAGAACAAGCTCACGCCCGAGCTTGAGGCGAAGATCGTCGGATGCTATCAGAAGTCGGCTCTTGAGGATCTTTACCAGCCATACAAGCCCAAGCGCAGAACGCGTGCACAGATTGCCAAGGAGAAGGGTTTTGAGCCGCTGTCTGAAGCTCTCTGGAGCGGCGACGATGCTGCGGCCGCCGCCGCTTCGGAGGAGGATCTCCAGTATGCGCGCGATATTATAGCCGAGCGCATTGCCGATATGGCGAATGTTCGTGGCCACGTCCGGCAGCTTTTTGCCACAAAGTCCATGGTTAAGAGCGAGGTTGCCACGCCTAAGCCCGCCGAGCCTACGAAATTCGAGCAGTACTACGATTTTTCGGAGTCGATTGCCTCGATTCCCTCCCATAGGTATCTGGCTATCAGGCGCGGGCAGAAGGAGGGAGTCCTTTGGGTCAAGCTTGAGCTCGACAAAGAGATGGCTCTTGAGAGCATTATGCCTCTTGTCGCCAAGGAATCGCCTGCTCTTGAGAAGCGCGGCGAATGCGAGCGTCAGATTTCGCTTGCGGCCGAGGACGCGTACAAGCGTCTTCTTGCGCCTTCGTGCGAAGTTGATGTGACGGTAGAAAAGAAGATGGAGGCAGACAGGGCTGCAGTCGATGTATTCGCCGAAAATCTTCGTCATCTTCTTCTTGCGCCGCCACTCGGCGAGAAAGCCGTTCTTGCGATAGATCCAGGCATCCGCACAGGGTGCAAGGTGGCGATGATGGATTCGACAGGCAAGTATCTGGGGAAGACGGTGATTTTCCCTCAGCAGAATCCGCAGGAGGCCGCGAAGACAATTGCGCTCATTGTGAACAAGTACCGCCCGGAGGCCATTGCTGTGGGCAATGGAACGGCCGGGCGAGAAACGGAGGCGTTCGCCGTTCAGACGCTTAAGAAGCTTAAAGAGCAGCATCCTGAAATCCCCACTCCAATGGTGGTGAGCGTTAGCGAATCCGGCGCGTCCGTTTATTCCGCAAGTGAAATCGCCCGCAAGGAGTTTCCCGATCTCGACCTAACGGTAAGAGGCGCGATTTCAATCGGCCGCCGGTTGCAGGATCCGCTTGCGGAGCTTGTGAAGATAGATCCAAAGGCAATCGGCGTAGGCCAGTATCAGCACGATGTCCATCAGCCGCTTCTCGGCGCGAAACTTGACGAGGTGGTGGTGAGCTGTGTTAACGGCGTGGGTGTTGAGCTTAATACGGCCTCTGCTCCGCTTCTTGAGCGCGTCTCGGGGGTGGGCGCGTCGCTCGCCAAGGCGATTGTCGAGTGGCGCAATGAAAACGGCAAGTTTACAAGCCGCGAGGATTTGAAGAAGGTAAAAGGGCTTGGCGCCAAGGCGTTTGAGCAGTGTGCCGGCTTCTTGCGTATACGAGGAGCGGAAAACCCGCTTGATTCTTCTGCCGTTCATCCTGAAAGATACGCCCTTGTAAACAAGATGGCGTCAGATCTTGGCGTGGAACTTCGCGAGCTTGTGGGGAATCAGGCGGCGGCCGCCAAGATTGACGTGAAAAACTATATCACGAATGAAGTGGGCGAGCCTACTTTAAGGGATATAATCTCAGAGCTTGCCAAGCCGGGGCGCGATCCGCGTTCTAAGTTTGAGCCGCCGAAGTTCCGCGAGGATGTTACGAAGATTGAGGATGTCCGCGAGGGAATGACGCTTGAGGGTGTGGTCACGAATGTCACCGCATTCGGTGCGTTTGTGGATATTGGTGTTCATCAAGATGGTCTTGTCCATCTCTCCGAGCTGAGCGACAACTTTGTCACCGACCCTGCGAGTGTCGTCAAGGCTGGTGACAAGCTCAAGGTCACTGTCATCGGCGTTGATGTGGCGCGTCAGCGAATTTCCCTGTCGGCAAAGACCAACCCGCTCGTGGGAGCCGCGCGCGCAAAGACGCAAGGGGGTGGAGTAGCTCCGCGAGAACCGCGCAGGCCGAGGACCACGTTTTCCCCGGCCTCGGGCGGCGGATTCAGTTGTAATCCATTTGCAAACCTATGACGGATGAAAATTCAATTTTGGATTACTTTTGCCAAGCGCGGTGCTTGTCGCCGCGCTTGGGGTGATTCTATGGTGGCATCTTGCGGGCGTTGTCGCCTTTCTTGAACGCGCTCAGGATAGTAGTATAGTTAAGTTTAGCCATAGTTTTTCCTTTCGTTGGTTGTTGGTTGTGACAGGTGTGAGTGGACTAGAGTCACACCTGTGACTCGAGCCTTGATCAGTAATGACTTTTGCTTTCGGCAGGGGGTGTCTTGTTTCTGGTTGCGGGTTGGGTTAGCCGCAAGGGACGCAAAAGTCGCAAAGAGGTGTAGGATTAGGTTGTAGAATGGAATTGGAATAGTCGAGGAGACTGTCTCCACGAAGTTTAATACCAAAGGCCCTAAACTCCCCATCCTCTCTTCACCTTCATCTTTAACCTTCACCTCATACTCCCCATTTGTGGGCGTGAGTGGAGGGGAAGTGTGGAATTTGGTATAATGTTCAAAAAGGAGTGATATGAGTATGAAAATTGCTATGGTGATTTTGGCTGTTCTTGGCTTTGCGTTAGACGTATATGCAATAGTCGGCCGCAGTATACAGGGGTATAAGTCAGAGAGAAAGGTCATTAGCGATGGTGGCGTCGTTGAGTATAAAGCAAAGAGGGTTGCGGAGATGCAGGCTCAGACTCGTGCGATAGAAAAGGCAAAAGAAATATCTATGGATAAACTTGAGTTTCCTAAAGGAGCCAAGCATTGCGGTCTGTTCATAGACAGATTGTCACGGATTGATTCGCTTTGTGGATATGAAATTGGGTCTATAGTAAAGATATTGCGGCGTCCACATTTTGACAAGGATGGAAATATCGTAATAACGCAGAAGCTAAAGACTTCTTTTCGTAAGTGTACTCAGGTTGAGCTAAAGTATTCCAAGGTTAATCACGCATTGTATTCCATTCGTGTGTTCGCACCTGCTCAGAAGAATGTGACAGACGAAGTTGCGTTGGCAGAGGTGGAGGCTATGTGCAGTGCGCTCAAGGCGAAGTTTGGCGAGAAGATTTGTGGATTTACGAAATTGAATCAGAGTTTTCAAAAGTCGTATCATGCGAATATGCATTTCGGATCTTTTCAAGATCTTAAAATTCTTGGCTATAAGGACAATATTGAAAAGCGAGGCGTACTCAAGGGGCCGGTAGACGCACGAAAGGAAATTGGGTGGGCGTTCTCCGTGACCTTGACGGATCGTGCCATGTGGAATTTTGTGCTTGAGGCATCCAAGCCTAAGCCTAGCAATGATGTTTCTCAAAAAGATGTAGATGCATTATAGAGGGTATCTCCGTG
>JAGBZQ010000082.1 GCA_017628165.1 Kiritimatiellia bacterium
ATCAGAATAGCGCGCGCAAAGAAAGGGTCGCCTATTCGATATCCAGATTCGTCAGACTCGACGATTCCCGCGTCGACGAGACGCAAAAGCGCCGTGTGCACCGTCGACGAGACGCCAAGCGCGTGACGCTCTCGATATTCAGCAGAAAACTCACGCACGGGTTCCGCGGCCAGCGCCCTCGCCAAAACCCGCTGCGATGGAGGGAGTCCCTTGAGCTGCTCAAAATACCAGTCTGCATTCTCCGCAAGCAAATCCTTGATCGCCGCATCAACATCCGCCGGCTCGACCCAGTCCCTTTCTGCGGACATGACTTGGTCGAACACCTGCGAAGAAAGTTCTTGAAGATAGTACGGGATGTTCTCAGATATCTCCACGATGCGAGAGACCTCCGCTTCATCAACGCCGATTCCGCAGGAAGCCAACCTCTCGGCGACAAACGCACGACTCTGGTCCTCCGGCGGCTTGCCAAGCTTTATCGTGGCGGCAGACTTGTAAAAGGGACGAGACTTTTCACCGAACATGCGCTTAAGCATGTGCGTCTTCGAGCCGAAAAACACATACCGGACATTCTGCTGCTCTTGAATGACCCCTCGGAAGATTCCCTCAAGCGGAAGATTGGGGGACAGTCCCTTTATCTCCTGAAACTCATCGAACGCAACTATGATGGATCCATGTACATGCTCGACGGCGATCTTCTCAGCCATGCCAAGAACCTCGGCAAGCGACGTTGAGCTCATCTTATCGCCATAGTCGAACTTGACGGAAACCGGGAACTCTCCGCCAAACGAGAATGTCGGATGCAGATGCGACAGATATTCCGCGAGATTGTGAGCTATGCCCTTCGCACCTCCGACAAGCGAATGGAGTGCAGACGCATACGCCTCGCAGAACCGTTCGAGCGATTCAACCCTGTTCAAATCAAAATAGACACAAGGAACGCCTTCCTCTGAAAAGCGTGACAGCACTTTCTTGACGAGCGAGGTCTTGCCATACCTTCGCGGTGCATACATCACCACATTGGCCGATCCACCAGCAAGTTTTGAATATAGACTATTAAACGCCTCTTGGCGGTCATAAAATTGACGGCCTGAGACCTCTCGCCCATACTTAAACGGATTCACCATACTGCTTCTCCATGCTTATGTGATTATATTGTAGCAAAAACCTGCAACTAATACAATATGAAGCTTGCGCGGATTTGCGTAACGCAAGTTTGCGTAATCAAACACGCGGTTCTCTGTGCAGCGCTCATGGCAGCATTGCCAGCGGCTTGGCGACCTCCTTCGCGTCGCGGGTGGTGCAGGAAGTGACGCGACGGCCGAGGCAGTTGACGGACGAGCCGAGGCCGTGCAGCTCGACGTTGTCGATAATGAGAAATCGGTCGTGGAAGTCGTCGGAGTAGGTGACGGCGAGACCCTTGTACTGATCGTCAAACACCTTGTCTATCCGCTTGTCTGTTTCGCGCTGGTTCAGTTCAAGAGCGCCAACACGATGAACAAGACCCGCGTGATCCGATATAAAACGGCGCATGGCAGTGAATGCTCGCATGATGCCGATATTTACCGCAATGGCAATCGGAGATCTCAACACACCACTCAACATGGCTACTCCGTTTTCCGGAAATTGGGGACATGCCCCTAATGAAAACCTCGCGGGGACAGTCCCCTCGGCTATTCAAATCACAGTGGCGCTATTGGCGGGGAAGCTGCGGAAGTACATCCGGCAGAAGAAACGCGCAGAACAACGGGAATGTCCATATCCCATCCGAAAAGCCGATA
>JAGBZQ010000083.1 GCA_017628165.1 Kiritimatiellia bacterium
ATGCCGCACAGCAGGTGAAAATTCTTCTTTCGCCGTCGCGCATGCTTGAAACTTTTGGATCGACGCTCGTCAATTACCATTTCATTTCCGAGCTCGAAGACCACCCCGGAAAAATCCGCATTCGCGAAGGGCGCTTGGAGGCGCATCAGCCGCGCATCATAACGCCGCATTTCGGCGAGATAGAAATGGAGGGGTTCAGCCCCGAAGCGCGCGAGTACATCGAATTTCTCAAATCCAACGAGGAGAATCTGCGCATTCTTCAGTATGGATATCGTCTTAAGAGCGACAACTTCTCCGAGCAGATTCTGACGGATTCCATTGAGGCTGTCACTGATCGCGTCATCTCTTCCGTCAAGGAGAGCAATGATATGTTCGCATCGGTACTTCAAGGTGTTGACGATCCTTGGGATATTGCCATTGTGGAGCTCTGGCGTCGCGAAGTTTCCCGCAGCGCAGGCAAGAATATAAAGGAACTCAACGATAGCGGCAAGCTATTCGGCTGAAAAATCATATAGGGAGCAGTTATGGAACGCAGAACGAAAGTAATCGCCATCGCAAATCAGAAGGGTGGTGTAGGTAAGACCACAACAGTGGTGAATCTTGCCGCGGCGCTCTCCGCCAGAAAGCGCGCCGTTCTTGTGGTGGATCTCGATCCGCAGGCTCATGCGACGCTTGGCCTTGGGCTTGAGAAGCAGCCGGGGGTTTCTCTCTATCCCGTTCTTTTGGGTGAAAAGCCCATCGAAGATGTAATACAGCCCACGAAGTGGAACAATCTTAATGTCATCCCGTCCGAGGTTGATCTAGCCGGCGCGGAGCTTGATTTCGGCGCGCGCGAGGATCGTCTCGAGATGATTCGCAATGCTCTTGCCCCTGTCCGCGAAGCTGGAGCTTTTGATTACATCATTTTGGACTGTCCGCCTTCGCTCGGCATTGTGATGACAAGTTCGCTCGTTGCTTCTGACGGAGTTTTGATTCCTATTCAGGCGGAGTTTCTTGCAATGGACGGCTTGGCGCTCATCACTAGCTCTATTGAGCGCATCAGGCAGTCGGTTAATCCTTCGCTCGATCTCAATGGCATTGTCTTTACGATGGTCAACTCACAGACGAAGCTTACGCAGGATGTAATGGGCGAAGTGCGCAATCATTTCGGCGAGAAGGTATATGAAACTACAATCCCGCGCAATGTCAGGGTTTCCGAGGCGCCGTCAATGGGGACGCCGGTTGTTTTCCTTGACCCGCGCTCAAAGGGCGCCGAGAGCTACAAGGCATTCGCCTGGGAGTTTATGGCCAAGAATCCCACTCGTATAGACACTCCGGTTATTCCTCCGGCTCCACCCGCACCTGCAACCCCTGCAACAACTCCTAACTCCTAACTTCTAACTACTAACTCCTAACTCTATAATGGCAGACGGAGCATACGAGAGACGCCAAGGGCGAGAGGCTGAGATTGAGCGCTTCAGGCGGATAATTCGTGAAGCGGCAAAGAAAAAGGCTGCAAAAGGTGAGTTGCATGCCAAGTGAGCCTTTTTCCTTGCTTTTCAGATTTGATTTTCACCCCAATTTATCAATATTAGCCTTGCCTAACTTGCGGTTATATGAGATAATACACAAATATTGAATTTAAGATCGTTGATTTAATTAATCACCAAGGATAATAAAATGAGCAAAAACCTAGAAACGATGACGCCGGAACTCAGGGCGTTCGTTGAAGAGTGGAAGGCAAAGCCGGGTAATCTTATCATGGTTTTGCATCGTGTGCAGCAGACATACGGATATATTCCGCGTGAGATTGCCATTGAGACGAGTGAGATTCTCGATGTCCCGCTCGCCAAGGTGTATGGCGTTATTACATTCTACAATTTCTTCCGCCTCCAAAAAGCTGGCAAGTACAATATTCAGGTCTGCCTTGGAACGGCTTGCTATCTCCGCGGCGGTGACGATATCATTAAGGAGTTCGAGCGCCAGCTCGGCGTTGGCGTAAACGCCACGACTCCCGATGGTCTTTTCTCCATTGAGGCCGTTCGTTGCATCGGTTGCTGCGGTCTCGCCCCGGCTATCGTTATCAACGGCGAGGTTCACGGCAAGCTCGCCGCGAGCGATGTCACCCGTATCCTCAACATCTACCGCGAGCGCGGCTAATTTCAAGGAGCTTTCAAAATGGCTAAACTTACTCTTGATGAATTGCGCAATCTGCGCGAAGAGAAGCGCAAGGCAATCGAAATGCGCGAGAGCACCAATAAAGATATCCACGTCATCGTCGGTATGGGCACGTGCGGAATCGCTGCGGGCGCCAAGGCGGCTTTTTCTGCTCTTATCGAGGAGATCACCGATAAAGGCCTTACCAATGTTCTCGTTCGTCAGTCTGGCTGCATGGGTTTTTGCGCTTCTGAGCCTACGGTTGAGGTGGTTGTACCTGGAATGCCTACCGTAATGTACGGCAAGGTTGACGCTGCTAAGGCCAAGGAGATCGTTGAAAAGCATATCCTCGGCCACGAATTGATCGAAGATAAGATCTGCGATCGTCCCTCGATCGAAAATGTAACGAACGGCTGAAAGTTCTGAAGGAGCATTATCATGGCATTTGAATCATACGTATTGGTTTGCGGCGGCACAGCATGCGTGTCGGGCGGCGGTGATAGCGTCGTCGAAGAGTTCAAGAAGGAGCTCGCCGCAGTAGGTCTTTCCGAGAAGGTCCAGATCGTTGTTACCGGTTGCCTCGGTTTCTGCGAGCAGGGCCCTATCGTCAAAATTCTTCCTCAGGGCACGTTCTACGCCCAGGTCAAGTCCTCGGACGTCAAGGAGATCGTCTCTGAGCATCTCGTCAAGGGTCGCGTCATTCAGCGTCTCTGCTATGACCCCGCTCAAGCCACGCAGCTCGTGGCGGAGGCGAACATTCCCTTCTATCAGAAGCAGCACCGCGTCGTTTTGAGGAACTGCGGCGTCATTGACCCCGAGAAGATTGAGGATTACATTGCACGTGACGGCTATAAGGCTATTGAGAAGGTTCTCTTCGAGATGACGCCAGAGCAGGTCGTTGACGAGATGCTTAAGTCTGGTCTTCGCGGCCGTGGCGGTGCGGGCTTCCCCACCGGCATGAAGTGGAAGTTCGCCATGCAGCTGCCCAAGGGGCAGTAGTACATGGTTTGTAACGCTGACGAGGGCGATCCTGGCGCTTACATGGACCGCTCCACTCTTGAGGGCGATCCCCCTTCCATTCACGAGGCCATTATCATCGCCGGATATGCGATTGGCGCCGACAAGGGCTTCAACTAC
>JAGBZQ010000084.1 GCA_017628165.1 Kiritimatiellia bacterium
AGCCTTTACAAGCTCGATTACAGGAGCAGAATTGGAACGAAAGGAGCGCTCAAGGGCTTTATCAATCTTTTCAATAGCCTCAATCGGCAGCATCTTAAACCTCCATCCTATCGGATTCTCCGAACATCCGCATTGATTGCGTATCCGCATCCGCGCGCAGACACAAATGAAGACGCCTGTGAGCCAAACTTATTCTTAAGCCTATAAACAATACTTCTTACAGCTCCTTCATCTCCAATATACCCCTCGCCCCTTAATGCCGCGAATATTTCATCATACGAAAAATACCGTCCCGGCTCCTTCATCAAAAGCTTGAGCATAAGGAACTCCGACCTCGTGAAAACATTCTCGACTCCGCCCATTACTATAGACAAATCGGAAAAATCCACGACGGCATCCCCCACCTGCCACACTTCGCCAGGCTCCTCCACATCCCTTGTCAATGCGGCTCCTATGGCCACACTCCTTCTAAGTGATGTTTTCACGCGCGAAATAAACTCCTCCGGAGTGCGATCCTTAGCGATGTAATCATCTGCGCCAAAACCGAATGCGCTGACCATGCTGACATCCGTCGGCATGGCCGTAAAGAAAAGTATCGGAACAAGCGGATCCTTCCTGCGGAGCTCTGCGCACGCGACAAGCCCGTTTTTCCGCGGCATCATCACATCCATCAAAACAAGATCTATCCGCGTCTCTTCAAACTTCTGGACAGCCTCCACTCCATCGCGGGCTAAGACAACATCATACCCTTCAGCCTCAAGCATAGCCTTGAAGGCGCTCCGCACGGAGCGCTCGTCATCAGCTATCAAAATGGTTTTTCTTGCATCCATCCTACTCTTTCACAACCTTTAATGCATAAGGCTCAGGGCAGTTATAAAAGCACATCCCGCAGGAAATACAGCCTTCACCTTTGTACTTCACGGCCTTGATGCCCATGGAGTTCAACTCCTCGCCAATTTCAAGGCACTTCTTGGGGCAGGCTGTCACGCAACGCGCGCAGCCTTTGCAATTGTCTTTACTGATTTCTACCATATTACTCCTGTTTATTTTCAAACTTCAAGAGACGGACGGACATCCGCCGCAAGAGCCTCATCACCGGCAAGATTCTGACGGTAATACGCAAGCGCGGCAATCATCGCTCCGTTATCTCCACAATATTTCGGCTTGGCGGTCAAAAGCTCAACCCCCTCCTCGGCTGCGATCTTTTTGAGCGCTCCCCTCAAACGCGAATTAAGGGACACTCCCCCTCCTATAATAAGCGAACGGAACGCTCCGCGCCGCAAAGCAGTCCTCGTCCTATCCCCCACCGCGCCAACAATCGCCTCCTGGTAAGATGCGACTATGCGCGCCAATTCCACGGAGACACTCCCCACATTCGGGACTTCAATGCACGCTTCGCCTTCTGCAGTCTCCAAGAGCTCGCCGTGCTTCTGGACATAGCGCAAAAGCGCCGTTTTAAGCCCGGAAAACGAAACGCACAAATCGGCGCTCAAACCTGCGAGCTGACTGACGCCTTCGCGCGGCTGCCCCTTGGGGAACGGCTCAAGAGAGGCCTTCCAGCCGCGATGAGCATCCGGCCCGGAACCAAACGATTCGTAGTAAGCCTTGGCAATCGCATCCACTTTAGGCCCGCCGGGATACCCAAGACCGAGCAGCTTAGAAGCTTTGTCGAAAGCCTCACCCGCAGCATCATCGAGCGTCTGCCCGATCGTTTCATACTCTCCTATCTCCGCAAGGGAAAACCAATTGGTGTGACCGCCCGAAATCGCAAGCCCAAGCGCAGGGAAATACGACTCGACATCGCGCTCCGCGGCCGGCGCCTCGCCGCTGTCATAAAGGAATGGAGTATGCAGATGAGCCTCGATATGATTAATGCAGTAAAGCGGAACCCCAAGGGAAAGCGCTATCCCCTTGGCAGCGTTGAGCCCCACAATCAGCGCAGGCGAAAGCCCGGGACCGTAGGTTACTGCCACTGCGTCAATTCGCCCGGCGGAATCAAGCGCGGCAAACCGATCGAGCGCTTCGCGGACGACTTCGGTGATCTTCTCCACATGTGCGCGCGATGCGATCTCAGGAACAACGCCTCCATACGGACGATGAAGCGGAATCTGCGTAAAGACGACATTGGAAAGCACTTCGCGGCCATTGCGAACTACAGCCGCCGCAGTTTCATCGCAGCTTGTTTCTATCCCGAGAATATTCATCACCAAAACTTCCACCATGGACGGGGATCAGCCTTCACACCCCCGCTCTCTTTATAAAGCTCTCTTACACGATTCTGGGCCGCCGTGGCAGGATCGGAAACAAGCATGCGGTTTTTCAGCTTCAAAACATTTGACAGAGACCAAAACTCGCTCCTCACGAAAGAGTCCACTCCGTTGCGATGGATAATGATCACCATGCCGTTTTCGAGGATGGAAATCGTAGGTGGAGACGCCTTGATCATGGCGCCTATATCAATGGTTCCGAGCGAGCGCTTTTCGCCACCCTCGTCGCACGCCGAAAGGAAAAGATGGTCTACCCCTCTGCGGGCCCACTGCAACAGGCGGAAACGGCGCTCCTTGCCCACATTGTTGGAGAACATCTGCATAGCCTCCGCAATCGCAATGCCGGGAACAATTTCAAACACCCGATAGGCGCCCTCATAGCGAAATCCGTTATGCACAAGAACAGGACGCACCAAATAGCGTCTTGGCTCGGTCAAAACGAAATGATCTCCAAGAAGAACCTCCAGCTTCTGCCCCTCATTAGTTTTAAGCGTGAATTCCGCAACCATCGGACCGGAATCTTTCCTGCGCTTAAGCTGCTTCATATCAGATGCGCGAAAAACCTCAAGAATCACCTTGTCCAAAGAATCGGCATACCCGACTCTGAGCGTCTTGGGCGAAACATTCTTCACGTCCACAATTCCGCGCAGACGCTCACCCAGGACATACTGGCCTTCATCCATCCTGATGTCTATGGAAAGTTCAGAAAGCTTCGCCGCTGTGGCGGAACCCAGGGCGAAGAGCAAAAAAACAGCGATCAGACATATTTTTTTCATAAGACCAACTCCAATCCGTCGTACGCTGGCGCTACGCCGCCGGGCAGACGTGCTAGCCAATCCGTATATTTGAAATCGTGGCACAAATGCGTAAGATACGTCTCCCCAGGAGATATCCGCGAAATGTATTCAAGGGCTCTATCAAGCGAAAGATGCGTCGGATGCTCGCGCATCCTAAGACAGTTCAAAATAAGAATCTCAACTCCGGAAAGCTTCTCCACGACATCATCGGAAATATCATGGCAATCGGAAATGTACGCAATACGCTTGCCATCTGCCGCGGAGAGCGAATATCCGCAACAAGGGAATCCGTGCTCCACCCTGAAAGCCTCGATTCCTATCCTGCCGATCGAGAAAGGCTCCGTGTTTTCCACAAACTCAACCTGAGGCCGATACAAACCACCCGTTCCACCCTGCGTGGAGATATACGGGAAAATATTGTGCATCGAGGCGATCGTTTCGGGAAGCGCGTAGCACTTCATCACCTTGCCGACAACGCGCGTAGTTCTACCGTTAGCGCCAGGGGATGCCGGATCACATGGGACAACTTCACCGTTTATGGTGTTGAAACGGCGAATATCATCGAATGCGGCGATATGATCCATGTGCGCGTGCGTCAGAAGAACGGCATCAACCTTCCTTATAGAATATGCGATGCACGCCTCACGCAATTCCGGCGGAGTGTCAATCAAAAACGCCGAATCACCGGAAGTGACATAAGCGCCGCAGCGGCGGCGCTTATCACGGGGGTCGGCGGAGGTGCAGACCGGGCAAGAACACCCGATCTGAGGGACCCCCACCGAAGTTCCCGTCCCGAGAAACTTAAAAGTTAAGCTCAAGCTCCCTTCTTCTCGGGCATTTTACCCGTCTTGAAATACTGCTCAATCTCTTCGAGCGTACGGCCTTTGGTCTCAGGAAGGAAGAACGCCGCAGTAACGAAGTAGATCACCGTAAAGCCCGCGAGACAGAAGAATACGGGAGCAAAGCCCCAAGCATCGGTCCAAAGCGGGAAAATGGATGCGATTGTAGCCGAAACGCCCTGGTTGATGATCATCGCAATCGACATGCCCGTGGCGCGAATGCGCGTAGGCATAAGCTCCGAAAGCGCGAGCCACACGCAAACGCCAGGACCGACGGCGTAGAAAGCGATGAACATAAAGAAGAAGACCGTCGCGGTAATGCCAGTAACAAGGCTCGCCGCAACAAGACCAGCCTTGATCGCGAGGAAGACGCAGCCAACGCCGCAAAGCCCGATAATGATACCTGAAGTGCCGAGCTTAAGAAGGAACTTACGACCCTTCTTGTCGACGAGCGCACAGGCGATAATCGTCATAAAGACGTTTACGAGCTTAATAGCGAGATCGCTGAAGTTGGCGAAAACGCCGGCCATGCCAGTCTCTTTAAAGATATCGACGGTATAGTTCAGAACAGAGTTGATACCCGTTGTCTGGTTGCACGCAAGAATGATAACCGCAAGGCAGAAAGGATAGATAAACTTGCGCTGGAAAAGGCTATCGCCCTGAGACGCCTTGGCGATAGCGGCTTTTTCAGCCTCAGCGGCAGCGTCTGCCGCGAGCATTTCGTCTAAAATAATCTTAGCCTTCTCTTCGCCGTTATTTGCGGCTAAAGAGGCGAGCGCCTCTTCCTTGCGGCCTTTCTTGTAAAGCCAGCGGGGGGATTCCTTGAGGAAGAAAGCCCCGAGGAAAAGAATCAATCCGGGAAGCGCAGAACACCAGAAAATTATCTGCCACGCATTAGCCCAGCCCTTACGCTGCTCTTCCGTAGTCCAGGATTTTATTTTTGCAAAGTCAATCTGATCAACATCAGCCATCTTATCGCCGTTCTTGTCGAGCTGAGGCTTCTTATTGCCGGCCTCGTCAAGAACATACACAGGCTTTTCGTTCTCGTCAAAAACAGGATTCTTATCGGCATCGACCTTCTGTTCGTAAACGATTATGTTATTCTCTATGGCCTTTTCCTTGATGACCTTATCGGAATCTCCAACCATCGCTGTGACCACAAGCCCGATTACAGCCGCGAACGCAAGCCCGATCGTCAAAAGGAGCTGGAACATACCAGTACCCTTTCCGCGAGAATCAGAATCAAGACACTCGGCCAGATACATAGGAACAACTACACCTACAAGACCTGCCGACGCGCCCTGAAGAGTACGACCCAAAGTGAGAAGGAAGAAGTTGCCTCCATCAAAAAGGCCCGACGCACAGATCACCGGAATAGAAATAAAGAAGCAGAACGCCGAAGCGATGATAATTTTCTTACGCCCAAACCACTCCGCCAAAGTTCCCGCAAAAAGCGACGAAAGCACCGAACCCCACAAAACCGCACCGACAATAAACCCGAGCTGCCATTTGGAATAATCGGCAGTATTGCGAATATACGGCAACGCTGCGGCTATTACACCTACGTCGATACCGTAAATAAGACCGCCAAGGCCGGACATAATAAGAAGATACTTCGCGTAACGGCGAACGTTCGCGGGAAGATTATTTATTTTATCGCTCATTTTAACCCCTTCGTTTGTTAAAGTTTAGAAAATTATACCAAAATAGTGTATTCTGCGCCACCGTCGTCTTGTCATTCGGAAATCAAAGCCTCTCTTCCCGGACACTTATGTGGTATACGGCCATGAAAACAACAGAAAGAACAGCATACCAGACGCAACAATCTGCGAAAGACCAGGCCTGAACCTGAAAATTAGACCATGGGAAAGATCCTACCAATTCCGCCACCGCCACCATAAGAGATGTGGCCATGAACGCAATGGTGTTAAAAAGCGATGCCAAGGAATCAGAAAGAAGTCCCGTAAAAGCGCCGGCAGCGGAAAATGTTACAGCAACAACTGCCATAGGAACAGCAAGCAGATTCGCAAGTATTCCGCCTGGAGTAACGACAGCAAAGAAAACGGCGACAAATGGAGCGCCAAATGCCCACGCCACGAACCCCGGCACAATGTTCAAGGCGAACCAATTTCGGAAATTTCCGGCCACTCTACGCCATAAAACAAGACCAAGCATCACTGCAAACGAAAGAACACTCCCGATATTCATAAGACTCTCCGGCTTTACCACATGGATTATGGCAAACGCCTGCGCCCAAGAAGTCAAAGCCTCTCCCTTCCTGCCAAAAACACCAGCAAGACAATATAAACTTGCCATAAGCCCAGCCCGCAAGGAACTCGGTGCGCATCCCGTTATAAAAACGTAAAACCAGATCGCCAAAATGAGAACCGCTGCGCGCAAACGCCAGGGCAAACACAAAATCTGAAGAAAGACAGCAAAAATATGAGTGACGATAAAGACATGCAAACCCGAAATCGCAAAAAGATGCACCGTTCCAGATGCCACGAACGATTCGCGAAGTCCCCTGTCTATCTTGCTGCGCTCACCAAGAAGCATCGCCCGCATCAAGGCAACCTCACGTCTTTGAGAATCAAGCCCTGCGGCAAGCTTTTCTGAAAGACAATTGCGCGCCCGTCCAAGCCAGCGTTCTAAAAAGAAGGGATTGCCCAAGCCAATTCTGCGCGCAAAAGACTCCTTGCCGCGCACAAAAAAAGAATGCCGCGAAAAGACGCCCTTCCCAGGGCGAACATGCAGCCTTCCCGCGCACTCCCATCTCTCTCCTGCGCGCGGAAGATCACATCCTTCCGGAATAAAAAGATTAACCGAGACATCCACACCTTTTAGCGTTGAATTAAAAACGGCCCTGTACTCACGCGTCTTACTCTCGGAGAGCTTCACCTGCACACCTTCAGGGATCTCAAACACGGCAACAATAGGCCCTTCTCGGCCAGATCGCAAAAGCGCACGAATCGAACTCTCCTTTGAAGACTGAGTTTGCCATGCAAGCGAAAAACCCGCAAGCGCCACAAAAACACAAAGCCACATTCTTGAAATGCGCCCGAAGGCGAAAAGGCCCGCAATCGCGCATAACAAGGCAACAAACGGCCATGCGTCAGCCATAAAGGGTATGGCAAAAGCCACCCCCTCTGCCGACGCCAAGAGGCCGCAAAAGACAAACCATCTATATTCCGCGCGCATTGCTTTCCCTTCAAGGAAATCAATTATACCAAAAAGAAAGGCGGGATTTCTCCCGCCTTTATCGTTCAACAGACACTAACGCATTTTAGAATGTGTAGGTGATGGAAGCGGAAACGATATGGGAATAAGAGTTGTCGCACTGGAAACGAGCACCCTCAATCATACGAGTCTCAGACTCCATAAGAATGAAGTTATAGCCGAGATCGATGCGCCAATCATCACAGAAGCGATAGCCGGCGCCGAATCCTACCAGGTGGCGGTCTCCAGGAGGCAGCATCGTAGTGCCGTGGGCCTCGCCGGAAGGATCCCAGTCGTACGAGTAACCGATGCGGCCGCAGAAGTTCTTGGTGAAATCATACTCAAAGCCGAAGCCGAGACGCCAAGCATCGTGCCAGTTGAGCTTCTGCGCATACGAAGGATTCTTTGATCCTGCCGGAGTCGAAATCGTGGGCAGATTGAAATCAATATGATTAATCGTGCTCCACTCTGTCCAAGTCAAGGAAACGCCGCCGCGGAGGCTCTCTGTAAATTCATAGTTTGCGCCAAGAGTAACAGAAGCGGGGAGAATAAGTTTCGCATTGGCATCGCCCTTGCCGCCGACAGGCCCCATCGGAGTTGCGCCGTTCATCTTAAAATCACCTTCAAGACGGTGGTTGATCCGTGAGCGATATACAAGGCCGAGGCTTAACTTATCGGTAACTTTGTACGAAGTAGCAAGCATGTAGCCACAGTTAAAGTCGTCACCCTTGAGATGGGTCCTTCCATAAACCAAACCGGGCATCCCATATTCAGCAAGAAGATCCGGGCTCTTGTAGTTTTCAAAAGTGATATAGCTCATGCGTGCACCAAAGGCAATCGACCAATCATCCGTAATCTTGTATGCGATGTTCGGATTGAACGTGAACTGCTGAATCGTAGTCTCGGTAGTATCAGCCTTAAGAGACCAGTCGTTGTCGTACTTGGTGCCAAGACCGTATTCGCAGTATGTGCCAAAACCGAATGCGAAGTTCTCTCCGAGCGGGAGCGCTGCATACACATGAGGCGGAGGGAACCAGCCGGCATTCATCTTCGGCTGCGTCTTTCCGTTCACCTTGACATCGCAGAAAGGATTGATGAGCGCCATGCCGACGGTAAGAGTGGGATCGGAAACTTCCGTCAAGTTAGCGGGGTTGTGATAGTTAGCGGTAGCATCACCAGTGGAGCCGACAAGCCCGTTGCCCATACCGACACCGCGCGCAGAAGCCTCGTAAAGGCCAAATCCAGCGCCCATAGCCGTGACAGACAACGCCATCGCAGACATGACAACCATTATTTTTGAACACTTCATATTTTTTTTCCTTCTATTGATTAGAAACATTGTGACATTTTATATAATTTTGTCGCAAACGTCAATAGGGAATTTATGTTTTTTCGCCATTGCTCAATTTTTGATATAATACCCCGAAAATCTTTCAACAATTCGAAGGAACAGAAAATGAGCAAATACATCGACAAGGTTCTCGCCGAAGTCAAGGCCAAGAATCCCAACGAGCCTGAATTCATCCAAGCTGTGGACGAGGTTCTCACGACTCTCGGGCCCGTACTCAAGGCCAATCCGCAGTATGAGAAGAACGCAATTCTTGAGCGCATGGTAGAGCCCGAGCGCGTGATCATGTTCCGCGTTCCGTGGGTGGACGACAAGGGCTTTGTCCGTGTCAACCGCGCCTACCGCATCCAGATGAACTCTGCAATCGGCCCGTACAAAGGCGGCCTTCGTTTCGACCCCACGGTCAATCTTTCGGTTCTTAAGTTTCTCGCATTCGAGCAGGTTTTCAAGAACTCCCTCACCACCCTTCCCATGGGCGGCGGCAAGGGCGGATGCGATTTCAATCCGAAAGTTTCCCCACACACTCCCGGAAAGCGCTGCAGCGACGCGGAAGTCATGCGCTTTTGCCAGAGCTTCATGACGGAGCTCTACCGTCACATCGGCCCAGATACGGACGTTCCTGCTGGCGATATGAACGTCGGCGCGCGTGAAATCGGCTATATGTTCGGACAGTACAAGCGCCTCGCCAACGAATGGACGGGCGTTTTGACGGGCAAGGGCCTCTCCTACGGCGGATCTCTCATCCGTCCAGAAGCTACCGGCTATGGCACAGTCTATTTTGCCGAGAACATGCTTGCGATGCGCGGCGAGACACTTGAGGGCAAAAAATGCGTGATCTCCGGTTCAGGCAACGTCGCCTCCTTCGCGGCCGAAAAGCTCATGCAGCTCGGCGCCAAGGTAATGACGCTTTCCGACCGCTCCGGCGCCATCTACGCTCCTGACGGACTCACCCCCAAGATGCTCAAGGACATCATGACGCTCAAGAACGTCAAGCGCGGCGAGCTCGCCGAATTTGCCAAGAAGACGAAGGCCGTCAAATTCTTCGCCAAGGCAAACAGCTGGCAGATTGCCGACAAGATTGACGCGGCATTCCCATGCGCCAGGCAGAACGAGCTTGACGCAAAGGATGCGGCATACCTTCTCAAGCACGGCTGCACGCTCGTTGGTGAAGGCGCAAACATGCCATCAACTCCCGAAGCGATCGCCGCGTTCGTCAACGCAAAGATCATGTACTCGCCAGGCAAGGCCTCCAACGCAGGCGGCGTTGCAACATCTGGCCTTGAAATGTCCCAGAACTCCGGCCGCATCAGCTGGACACGCGAAGAGGTTGATGCCAAGCTCAAGCAGATCATGAAGTCCATCCATGACAACGCTTGGAATGCCGCAGAGAAGTACGGCGACAAGGGCAACTACGTCATGGGCGCCAACATCGCCGGCTTCACGAAGGTTGCCGATGCGATGGTGGCTCAGGGCGTTTGCTAAATCCCTGGCGCCATACAAGCAAAAAGCGCGCTTCTCTCACGGGAAGCGCGCTTTTTTTTCCGCGAACGAAACCAATGCGAGGTATCCCCCGTTAAAATCAAATATCACCCAAGAAGAACACTCCCTATCGACAGAGCGGCAGAAACAAAAATCACCTTGACGATTCCGAGCTTGCCGAAATATGTCATGGCGCCTGCAAAAAGCGCAATAGAAAAGCCTACCAAATTGATTTCACATTCATCCCCTCCGCCATTCCAAACACTTATCGCGGCAAAAGCCCATAACGCGTTAAGCATCATTGAAATCGTAACTGGCTTAACACCCGCCATTATTCCTTGCACAATTCTGCTTGTCTTAAATTTTTCAAGCGAGCCCAGAGCAAAATAAAGTAATATCGCTCCAGGGAAAAGAAGAGCAAGCGTGGCGACAAAAGCAGAGCCAACTGCACCTAATAGAGACCCGAACTCAGCCATGCCGAGGCGGTAGCCGAAGAAAGTTGCGCAGTTCACCGCAATTGGCCCTGGAGTCATCTGCGTCAGCGCCATCACATCTGCAAACTCCTCTGCGGCAAGAGCAAGATATGGTGCGCCACTTCCCACGAAATCATCCATATAAACCGGCACAAGCACATATCCGCCGCCAAACGCTATCACCCCATACTTGAGAAACACAAGCGGAAAAAGCCAAAAAGATGAAAGCATCCTCTTTTTTGACGCAAAAGCATCTGCCGCAAACACCCCCGTCACGCCTACAGCCGCCGCCACGATCACAACAAGCGCAGGATTCCAACCCATACAGCCAATAGCAAAAAGCGCAAGAAGCATTGCAGCAAAGCTCCTCACATTTATCACGCTCTTGCGCCATGCCTTTATCGTCATTGCGGCAATAATTCCCGTAAGCGCTGCGCGCAGCCCCAGAAACGCGGCGTCCAACACAGAGCTACCAAAAGGGATGAGCGAATATCCTGCACTCACAATAGAAAACACAATCACGCTTGGCAGGAATACGCCTAAAAGCGCCGCCACTACGCCACACCACCCCGCAATCTTGCGCCCCACATAAATTGCTGTGCTGCCTGCAATAATTCCAGGCACCATCTGAAAAACAGGTAAATGCGCAACTATCTCCCCCTCATCGGTCCACTTGAGCTTCCTTGAAAAGACCTCATCCGCCACCGCAAGAATGGCATAGCCCCCGCCCACTACACAGAAGGCGATCTTGAACATTTCCCAGAATAAAATCAATAATTTCTGCATAAGAATAAAATTCAGGTCGCCTCGATGCGGAAAGTGCGCGCGCCTTCGTCACTCTGCACGAAAACAGCGAATACCGAAGGACGAAACTCCGTATCCGTTGACACCGACTCGTAATCGAACATCCCCCTGAGATCGGTGTATCCGTCCTTGTGGAACTTAATTTCGCGCCCCGAAACATCCTGCGCATACACCTTCACATACGCGCCCGCAAGGGGACTCCCGTCCGCACGGCATACGCACAACCTCCGCGCCTCGCGAATAATCTGCACGGTGACGGAGCCAGGAACAAGCTCGAGCCGTTCTTCGACGCGGCCTTCGGCCCCCGATGCAACCAAAACAAGATCGGTTTTACAGAGCTCACGCGGAAGCGGCACACGCTCCTCGACGCCTCCGGAAAAGAACACCTCTTTCGTCCACGCAGGCTTCAAACCGAGCATTCCGCCGAAGGAAGAGGAAGCTCCCGCGAAAGGATTTTTGGAAAAACGGATCTCAGCATCAATCGGATATGCCTTGAGCGTACATTTGTCAAAACCGCGCGCCATTAGAATAACGCCTTCCACAATCCCATTTTTCATATCTCCTCTAAGCGCCAGCGAAGGCGCCGACATAAACGCGCCGGACTTCGCGGACTCGTCTCCTGAGCGTCCGGCGATTTCATCGGCCTGCGCGAGAACATCGCGGAAACGTCCGCGCCAAATCTGCGTCGGCGCGTCGGCCCACTTCGCCGCGAATGTGCGAGCCGTCTCAACGTCGCCGCGCGAAAAGGCAAGATACGCCCTAAGATAGTCAAGCTGCATACGCGTTTCTACCGCCGCGACACCGGAAGCGTCTGCCGCGGCGATCTGCTTTTCGGCCTCGTTGATGCGATCCTGCGCGAGTAAAAACACTGCAGCAAGAAGCCTATCGCCTGCCGAAAGCTCCTTCCGGGCCGCAAGAATGTCGAGAAACGCCCTGTACTCCGCCGCCAATGCCTTGTTGGCTATTGAAACCGCCCCGCCTTTGGCATGGGTTCGGGCGTTGACGATCGGCCAATATTCACGATGCTCGAAAATGCCCGATTCTTCAGGCTCTATTTCAACGAGCGAGCTTTTAAACACAGGCCCCAGTTCACGCGCAAGCTTCGACAAATTTTCCCTCAACGACAACGCCTCGCGTATCCGACGCGCATCAAACGTGCCCTTCCACTTAAGGCCGGCAAGCCATAGATCTTTATCACATACACCGCGCGACTCCAGCACTGAAAGCACCTTATGCGCAAACTCACCATCGACAAATCGCCATCCAACCGACTTCAAATCAACTCCCGCGAGGTTATTCGTTCGCAGATACCCGAGAACTTCAGCCTTGGAAGCTTTCTGCGAAACATAACGCCAGCTCGTCGTGTCTTTTCCAGAAGATTCACGAACGACCTTGCATAATGTCTCGCCCCCCGATCCAGCACGGGCTGAACACTCCACGGCGAAGACAGGAGCAGCCCTGCCGACGCTCTCGCCGGCAAAGGGGAAATAAAACTCCTGCGGCGGCAACTGATACATCTGGTATCCGTCGAGCACCGCGGAACCATCATATACCGCGCCGCATCCGCCCACCGGAAACGCGCCTTCGGGAATCTGCGAAATTATGCGCACGCGGCGACGCTCGGCCGTCGGATTGAAAACCGTCACGCCCGTGCGGTACACCATACCGCACAAAAACTCTCCTGCCACCTCCCTGTCTGACCCGTTGTGATCCGCTGCGTCGGCTTCAAAGAAATAACGCTCTATTTTAAACTTCCTGCGCCCGGCCACATCATCGCCGATCTTTCCGCGCGCAAATGCCACCCCGACGCCGTCCTCTGCGGAGAACCCGACGCGCGTCACGGCCAACGCGGCGATTTTCGCCGAAAACGACGAGCACGCGTCGAGAACGGAAGGCGCACGGAACGAATCCTCCCCTCCGGCCAGAACCGCACGCGCGTAATCGCGCCAGAAACGGTTTTCAGGCACGAGCCTTTTCGTATCTTTAGCGCGAGCGCACCTGTACCAGAAAGACTCGACCCATTCCTTCGTACGCTCTGGCGGACGCCACAACTGCCGTACAGCACGGCGTTTTGCCGCTGCGGCCTGCTTGCTCAAAGAGGCGGCAGAAGAGCTTATCCGGCGCGAACGCGCAGTCTTTCCCGCGTCCATCCGCTGATTGCTCCATCTGGCACTTACGCCCTCATTAATCTCCGCTTCCGGCTCTTGAATAGCCGCACTCGACTCTTCTCGCACTTGCGGGAAATACTTGAGCTCCGAAAGATCAACAGACGCCAGCTCGCGCAGATTGTCATTGCCGCCAGACATGTCGTCAAGCGCGATAGCAAGACGGCGGTCGTCTTCTTCGGGATCGCTTGAAGCCGCGTCGCATGCACCCGCAAGCCTGTCGGCCACGGCCGAAGCGACAGCCTTAACGCGGCGGGCCAGGAGACACTGCTCCAATGCATTAAGATTCTGAAGGCATCCCGGTGCCGCATATCCGGAAACATCTTCCCCAAGCAGCCACCTGTCCATGAAATCCTTGAGCCGCTTGTTCGCGAGATGAGGCGCGATGACGGCATTGAAAAACGCAGGGTCTTTCTCGTACAGAAAGAAATCAAGTTCATGGCAAGCATACCTGCCGTAAAGGACACGTTTTTCCTCCCCGTTCTTTTTATCCCAGTCAGCGAGGAAAGCGAACTCAGCGAAAACGCTGTCATCAGGATCGAGCGAAGAAAAGAGCGAGTAAAGTTCACCTATCGTTGAATACGACTTCGTGCGTTCGGGAGCGGAGGCAGCGTCCACGCCCTTCGCAAGCCTGAGATCGCGCGGCACGAAGTCCAAGCTCTCCGATGCAAGCTCCAGACAATCGACGCTACTCCCGTCAGTGACTACGATCACGAGATCCTGCATCCCAGCCGTCCGTGAAACATCTACCGAGACGAGACCTTTCTCATCAGGCCTGAGATTGGCGAAAACAGCCGCGGAATCGGGCAGAAAGTCTCGGCATACAAACGCCGCGCCTTTAGAACTTGCACAGATCCTGCAGGGAGATCGGCTGCCCACCATCCGCTCCATAACCGGAGCAGCATCCCATTCTCCGCCGTCAGACAGCCGCACCTCGTCCGTATCGGTCTCGCTGGTCGTCCAGGGATTGAGAAGAAGCGACGGTCTCTGAAGCATATTGCCAATCCTGCCAGGCTCCTGACGTCTTTCGAGAATATAGCGCAGCTTATCTCCAAGATCGCGCCCCGAAACGTATTCGCTCACGGAATCGTTCCACGTCCACTTGTGTACGGCCGGCGCCGTGCGCACGAGCGCGGCGCCCAACGCGGCGTACGGCGATGCCCCTTCACGGACATCGCCAAACGTACGTGACGCGAAAACGTGCACGCGAGCGGAAGGCGTAAAATTGGCAAGAAACACCTCAAGCGCTCCCTTGTCCGAAACAGCGGCGCCGTTGATACGCAGAAGACCGGGAGCACCGGTATCGGTAACCGCCCTTGCGGCACTCATGATCACGCCGCCCTCGCCGACGGCTCCGCGCGTGCGCATTACAGACAATGTAGTCCCGACTCCCATTTCGGTACGAAGCCGGAGTTTGTAATCGCCAGATGCAAGCCCCTTGATTTTCAATACGCCGTTGGAATACGAGCACGCGCCGATACAATCTGCCATATATTCGCCGTCCTTGTTGACGGCAAGCAGCGAAACGCGGTTCCCAATCACTTTCGCGCCGGGCCATTCTCCGTTGAAAAGCCCGCGTACGGGAATCTCCACAGTCTCACCTTCCGCGACAGCAAGTTCACTGGGCAGCACGGCGTCCGTGCGGAGGTCCCAGACATATCCGCCGAACGCATCCGTCGAAACGCTCTCGATATCGGCAAGCGCCCCCAGTGCAACGGCTCCGTCCGCGTCGAACTGCAGCGTCTTGACGATGGAGTATTCCGGTCTGAAAGTGCGGTGCTTGAATTTGAGTTCCACCGGGCGCGACGCAATCTTCTCACCTGTGCGGCCTCGGCATTCAATCCTGTACCCGCACGATGTGCGCCGCAGAAACAGCTGCGCTACCTGCTTCGTGGACGAAATCGCATTCACATTCCTTGACCACGTGCACGAGAGCGTCTCGCTCTCCGCGTCGATCATGCGTTTTACAGATCCCTCCATACGGACTTCAACGCGGCGCAGATTTTCGGGAACGATGAACCGGCATACGCTTTCCGCATCGTCTGACAGGTAGAAATTCTTGATCGTCTTGACTGACTTGCGCCCCTTTAAATCAGTGAAAACCACACTCAGCACCGGCTTATCGAGGATCTTAAGCGAAGACGGCGCTCCGCTCGTGAAAAGCGCGGGACGGATCAGCATCGTAGCCTCTCTGCCGGCAACGAGCTGCTCCGGAGGAAGCAGAACGGCCATATCAAGAGAATACGACTCGACGGCATGGTCGAACGAAACGGCGGAAGATAGGCGACCGGCGCCGACGACGGCGGTTTTCTTTCCGGCGCTCTTCGCTGTCGCCGCGAAGGGAACCGCGATCTCGCCGTTTTCATCAGCCTTGAACGCGGTTCCGTCGAGCCAAAGAACGGCATCATTCACTACGCGTCCGTTCCGGTCAAGCGCAGTGAACACATGGCCAGACGACTCGCGACGTTCGACTACGCGCAGGCTCCCCTTACGCACCAGTACACGGCTCGCGACTCCCTGCCCCGAGCATTCGACGACGTAAAGCCCCGGCTTGCCAAGCTCCGGAAACGACAGCTTCTCGCGATGGCGCAGCACGGGCAAAGCGGAATATTCCACGACGCGCTCGAACGTGGGAACGGCGCAGTCGAGATCGATTCCAGGAGAGACCTCCCCCTTCAATTCACGGCACGCTGCGGCCGCATCAAGTTCATATACGGCTATGCGCATTTTCGGCACGTTCTTCACGTCGATCTCGAGAACAACTTCGCCATCCGCCGGAAAAACGCGCGGATTCGACTTCGCCCATTTCAACTCGACACGATTGCAGATTTTCTCAAATTCACCTGGAGCGAGCGCCCCGATATCAACCTCGGAGGCGGGACGTCCGTCAAGAAGCATGAATTCGGCCATCTTGGGATTGACGAACCTGACATCGATATAACCATGAAAATCCCAAGGCTTTTTACCAGCCTTGTACGCCGCTTCCAACCATTCGCCTATCAAAGCATCTCCAGGAACGGCTTGCCCCCGCCCGCCTCCACGGGCGCGAAGATACCGCCAGAAAACATCCTGACAGGAATAATCGCCCGCCTCGGCGTAGAATTCGAGAAGTTCCCTAAGAACGTCCGAAAGAACGCGATCGCGCAAACGCCAGGCCGTCCCGAGACTCTCCGCGAACTCGACACGGCGTTTCAGGACAGATTCCCTATCGGCTCTATTGAAAGGATCGTCATCCTTGCCGGAGAGCAGTTTGGAAAGAACAACCTTTACATAATCATCGCAAGACGAAGGCCGCCGGGACGATCCCGAGTGCCCAGAAAAATCCTTTTCACCCTTCCCCTCTACCGCCTTGGCGAGATCGTCTAACTGAGCAATAGTGAGATTGCGGAACGCCCCACCGTTTTTGAAACACATATCGGCATTCTTGCCCGCCAGAAAAGCTTTGATATGCTCGAACACGCCAGGCGTATCCGGAAGCCATTCTTTCTCCGCCGCCCGACGACACAGCTCCTCGCTGACACATTCTGCATCCTCCGTGAAGGCAAGAAACCGGAAAGCATTTTCCAGACTATTGTAAAACGACAGCAGGGAGGCGTCCTTGACCACACTCTTCCTGAAAGCGGCGAAAGAAACCTCATCGGCAGAAAGCGACGACGGATACATGTTCGGCGTGACTTCGACTTCGCGGCCGGGAATTCCGCAAGATATCCCGACGCTTCCGAGAGCCTTGCGGATGCGCCATATTTCGTCATTCCCGCGATCCCAGCAAAGAAAGTGCTGCCGATTACGCAACGAGCGATTGGCGGCGGCATCCCACCTATCGTCGCGTGGTGAAGAATCCCATTCGTCAAGCAATGCTTCTGCATCACCGACGCGACCCTCCGTCTGCGCGTTGAGAATGGAATATACGTACCACTCCTTCGATTTCGGGCGCAATGTCCCGATCAAAGCGGAGCGGTTTGTGGAGAACGCGTAATCCTCGGCGAACTTAAAGCCGGCTATCTCCGAGAGCTCCACAGCTTCGGCGGATGAAAAAAAAGACACAGCGGCAAGCGCCGCCACGAAACATACCGGATTTTGGAAAACTTTTTTCATACTCCTATTATACTCCCGTGCCGATCTTTATGCAAGCCAAAGACATGGGTCCCATGGGACTTGGTCTATCAGATACGTCGGGACGCAAACCTAATTGCAAGATTTGCGCATGCCACGGCATCATAAAGACCATCGTGCCATGTACGCCCTTCCATCTCGGGAACGCATCCAAAAAGCGTTGATAGCGCTCCAAGCGAATAGTCCGAAAGCTTCGGATAGCTCGCCTTGGCAAGTTTCAAGGTATCTGTCCACGGCCCCCATTTAGTAAGTGGCGCTAAACGCGTCAAAATCGTTTTCTCACAGGCTATATTGTGAGCCACGAGGCGACGCCCCGCCAAAACAGGATAAAAACGCTCCCATTGATCCATTATCGGTTCGAAGTCCGGTGTCTTGTCCGTGCCGAAAAACCACTCGTGCATCTCCACGATCTCAAAATCTCGAACAACAACCGCACCAAGCTGCCACGGCTCGTTCTTTGACCCGGCCTCGTAGCCGGTAGTCTCAAAATCTATAGCGACAAACTCCATCATTCACCCTTTAGAGCTTCAATCACTTTGAGCGCTTGCACCGTCTCCTTAACATCATGCACCCTCACCACACTCGCTCCGTTCATCGCACACCAAACGGCAATACCGAGATTGCCGCCAAGATTCTTCCCCGTGATCTTCTCGCCAGTAAGCTTTTTAACGATCCGCTTGCGGCTCGCCCCCACAAGAACGCGTGACGACGAAGATAAAAGCGAAATAGACTTAAGAAGCTCCAAATCTTCCTCGCGCGTCGTGCCAAATCCGATCATCGGGTCGGCATAGAATGCTACATTGCCGCTTCTCGCGGCAAGAGTCCCATTCTGATCAAGAGGACACGCCTTGAGCGCCTTTGCCGGCAAAACCAACTCTGCGCCATACTGAGCGCAAAGCTCAAGCATTTCCGGAACACTCTCTTCATATACGCAGTTTATCATCTTCGCGCCGGCCTTAAGCGCAAAATGCGCCGTCTCCGGATGATATGTATCAATGGATACGGGAACGCTTAAATCCTGCAGACCATCAAGCACATCCTTGAGACGGGTCCATTCCTCACTCCATTCAAGGCGTTCAGCTCCTGGCCGCGTAGACTCGGCGCCCAAGTCAATAATATCCGCTCCTTCGGCTACAAGATTGCGAACTCTGCGAACAGCCTCTGCGGGCGTGCAGTATTTCCCTCCGTCAGAAAACGAATCTGGAGTAACATTAACAATTCCCATCACTTTACAGCCCATAAAAACCTCCTTCAAATAAAAAGCTACACTATCGGAAAGAGTGTCGCCTCCACAACAGGCGAAAAACTCCTTCTGTGCTCTGGACACGGCCCGAGCCTGTCAAGAGCCCGAAGATGCTCTTTGGTGGGATAGCCCTTATGCTTGGCGACTGCATAACCCGGATACTCACGCTCAAGGCGCATGCAATCCGCATCGCGCTCTGTCTTTGCTAAAATGGAAGCCGCCGCGATAAGAAGAGATTTGGAATCTCCCTTCACAAGATTCTGCGAAGGGAAAGGAAGCCCGCCTACCGCAAGACCGTCCACTAAAACGGAGAAATCGCTCCGCGCGGCCTTTTCCGCAACAGCTTCCACCGCCCTTCGCATAGCAAGATGGGTTGCTCGGAGTATGTTGATTGAATCAATCTCTTTCGGCGATGCGCTTGCTACCGCCCAAACACATCCCTTGGTGTTCTTGATAATCTCCGCCAAAGCATTACGACGCTTCTCAGAAAGTTTCTTTGAATCGTTTATGCCGCTCCACGCCCCCGAAAGCAACTCCTCGGCAAGCTCCTGCGGGACATGAACCGCGCCTGCGAAAACTCCTCCGGCAAGAGGCCCGCGCCCAGCCTCGTCAACTCCGACAACCCTTCCACCAAGAGCCTTCTCATGTTCAAGACTTACACCCATGACTACACGCACCGCCTCCTCTGATGCAACGCCCTATCCACATCCGGGACGGCAGAAAGGAGATTTTTCGTATACTCGCTTGAAGGAGAAGAAAAAACCTTCTCACTTGGACCCTCGTCCACGAAAGATCCATTCTGCATCACATAGACTCGGTCACATACATTCTTGACAACGGCAAGGTCGTGTGCAATGAGGAGGATGGAAAGCCCAAGCTCATTGCGAAGCCCCCTCAAAAGATTTAGAACACGCGCCTGAACAGAAACATCAAGCGCTGAGACAGGCTCGTCGGCCACAAGAATGCGTGGCTCGAAAGCAAGCGCGCGCGCGATGGACACCCGCTGGCACTGCCCTCCAGACATTTCGCGCGGATACTGGTCAAGCACGGCCGCACTCAATCCCACATATCCAAGGAGACGGGCTATGCGCTCATCTATACTTTCACTGCGCCGAGGAACGCCTTTGCCATGGCACAGCACTTCTGAAAGCGTCTGACGGATAGTCATTCTCGGATTGAGGGAGCCGACGGCATCCTGAAACACCATCTGCATGGAAACATCGGCGCGATCCACCTTGCCGTCCGCAACTCTCTCAAGCCCCATGAGCGCCTTTGCGATTGTGGACTTGCCGCTTCCCGACTGCCCCACAATTCCAACGATCTCGCCTTCGCCAAGCGTGAAGGAAACGCCTCTTACGGCTTCATATTCACCGTACCTGACACGCAGAGAATCTACCTTGAGAAGATTTGCCATCATCAGACACCAAGAAGCGCCTTCCTGCACTTGGCAAGTGCAGCTTGACGCGCCTTGACTCCCTTTGCGATCTCAGCAAAACGTGCTGCGTAAACTTTGCGATCGATTCCAAGGGTAGTACCCTCGTGCTTCTTGGCCCTGACGGCATCATCCGCATTCTCTTCCCCGAGACGCTCAAGATGATCGCGGACATCGTGATAAGCATCGCGCCAAGGCATTCCCTCGGCAACTTTTCTCAAGGCGACATCCGTCGCGAACACTCCGGGAGAAAACGCCGCTCTGCAGCTCTCCGCATTCACACCGAGACCATCAACGACCTTCGCAAGAATACGCAGCGTCGTCCTAGTAATCTCAAGGCCCTTCATATAAAGCCACTTGCAATCCTGAAGGTCACGGTTGTAGCCGCCGGGCATCGCGTGGAGAAGGCTCGCTGAAGCGGTCTGAAGCCCCAACACCTGCGCCGCCTTGGAACGGATAAGCTCAAGAACATCCGGATTGAACTTCTGCGGCATGATTGAAGATCCAGTGCAATATTCGCGCGGAAGGGTGAAATACCGAAATTCTGGCATAGAGAAAATAATCAAGTCCTGCGCCAGACGCGACAAGACCGCCATCAGCTGCGAAAGCGCGGAGAGAAGCGCGAGCTCACACTCGCCGCGCGCCATCGAAGCGGCGAAACAGTTGTGGATTGTACGCCTGAATCCGAGAAGCGCCGTGGTGCGCTGACGATCAAGCGGCAGAGGAACGCCGTATCCCGCCGCCGATCCAAGTGGATTTATGTCAGCGAGGCGGTAGGCCGCCTCAAGATTCTCAATTTGGTCGGCAATCATTTCAGCATGCCCTGTCGCCCACATCTCGACGGACGAAGGCATCGCAGGCTGGAGGTGAGTCCTTCCCACAAGCGGAATCGCGCCCCACTTTGCGCCGAATCTTGAAAGCGCCTTGGCCAGCTCCACCGTTTCCGTTTCAGCAGAGAGGATCTCGTCTTTCATGTGAAGGCGGACATCTACCGCCACCTGATCATTGCGCGAACGGCCCGTGTGAATCTTCTTTCCAAGGTCTCCGAGGCGCTCCGTGAGAACGCGCTCGACCGCCATATGAACATCCTGATCGTCCACACGGATTTCAAACTCCCCTCTCATAGCCTCGGCGGCGACCGCGCCAAGAGCCTTGCGCACCTTTGCGGCCTCCGCTTTAGTGACAATGCTCCTGGGGAGCTTCATTTCAGAGAGCATCGTTACATGAGCTGCCGTACCCATGCAATCCCAGACCGTAAGAGCCTTGTCAAGCACAGGATCCTCACCCACCGTGTAGGAGAGAATATCAGGATCTACGGTATTGTCCGTTATTGTCTTTTTAGTTGTGGAGTTCTTCATCTCTTTGCTCCTTCCTCAAATTTGCGCGCCTCTTCAAGCGCAATATTCAACTTTAAATCAGCTTTATCGAGCATGGCGGCAAGCTCCTCCTTGGACTTCTTTGCCCGCGCTATCTCCAGAAGGAAATCGGAATACGCCTTTGCCGCATCCCCCAGATATTCGCTCCGCCCGCCGCCGTAGGCAATTACCTGAGAGGCCTTGTCAAGCGCGACAAAACGAACGAAAGGGTCTATATCCATCAGCTCGATCGCCTGCGCGAAAGTGCAACGGTGAGATTTCCCGGCAAACGGGAACGCGTAATACGGCGGATAGAGATAAAGGCGCGATGCGAAACGAAGAACATCGCTCTGCCGCGCCACCCCCGGCTCAATCACGGTGCGGCAAAGCTTCATCATCCCTTCATCGTCAAGCTCAGTCTTTTCGCCTTTGAGCCAGCGATCTATCTCCGCATAATTGTAAGAGATTCTCTCAGACTTGTTGATGCCGCGCAGAAGCCGTACGGCCTCATCGATAGAAATAGCTTTCTTCTCCACTGCAAGCGCAAACGCACGGGCGATGGCGAGCTTGAATTTTTGAATGTCTGAAAAGCCGGGCGCGGGGAGATAAATCTGCGTATAGGAAGTACCGTCGCCGCGCTTATACACACGCTCCAGGACTCTCGTATCGTTGGTGCGCACAGAGCCTATCGAAACAATAATCCCTGGCTCGGCGAATCTGGGGAACCTCAAACCTGTAGAAAGACTGAGCGCCTCGCACGTCTTCGTGACAAATTTCGTCACGGGACGATGAAACTCGCTGCGCATATCCTCTGGACAGTTCGCATAGACACGAACAAGCCCGGACGCGCTCGTCATCGGAGGCGTCTTTAAGCGGTCTATCAATTCAGCCCTCGTCAGGGCTGCTGCGAGAATTACTGCCAGCATGGCTTCAGCGAATCTTAAAGAAGAGAATGAGAAGAACAGGCATCACGAAGAGCTGAAGAATCACAAAGCGCACAAGAACCTGCGCATTGCTCCATCCAAGATTCTTCTTGCAGTGATCATGAAGCGGGAAACGAATTTTACGGATTGTAGCATCCTCTCCGATATCCATCCCCACTTTTTTCGCAAGGCGAAGGAGAACGAGCTTCGCGAGTCCGCCGCCGCCATTCACAAGCACGACAGGTGAAAGCGCAAGTATCAGGAAGGGATTGCCTGCCACAAGAACGGCGGTGGCGACGAGAATTCCAAGGAAACGGCTTCCTGCGTCACCCATCAAAATTTTTGACGGCTCGGCATTGAACCAAAGATAACCGCCAAACGCTCCCGCCACAACCATCACGACAATAGACCACGCTGCGCCGGACTGGTTGAATGGAACGAGAAGATAATCCGCCACCGGACGATGCCCGATCACGACATAAAGGATCAGCGCAAGCATGAGAAGCGTAATGAGAGTCAGTGAACCTGCAAGAGCGTCAACGCCGTCTGAGCAGTTAGTGGCATTCATCGTAAACCAAAGTAAAAAAGCCGCCGAAGGAATGTAGATCCACCACGGAACGCTCCAAAGTATCTTGCAGAAGGGAAGCCAAACTTCCATGACGCCATCCTTGCAATGCCCCATGAACAAAAAAGCCGCTATGGACAGAGAGACTACAGCATCAAGAAGCCCCTTCTTTAGCTCTCCCCACGGCACCTCGGCGCGATCGTCAAGATAGCCGAAAAGCATAGCGAAGTAAAGAGAGAGAACCACGAAAGAATCCCAAATGCCAAGCGGCGCGAAAAGAAAAATCACAGGAAGAGAGACAAGAGTGATCACGAGCCCCGCACCCGTCGGCTTCCCCGCCGACATCATTCCGTCCTTGCCGAGTATCGCCTTGCCGTGATCTGACGGCAGATATTTCCAGAGCTTTGGGAGAAGAATCAGGGCAAGCACTGCCGCGATAAAAGCACCGAGCGACAAAAGAAGAAGGTGCGACTCAAGAAGGCGAAACGGCCCCCAGTATGGCGTTAACAGTTTTGAGAGATAATATATCATGGAAAAACCTTTTTCTGATTAAGGACAGCCGCCGATGATTTTCCGAGGACAGAAAAGACGGATGCCTTCAACTTCATGGAATATCGCTTGTAAGTCATCATCCCACCACCAGCTCCTCCGTTGGGAACTTGAGACGCCGCGTAGATTCACGCTCTCCGATGAGCATCACAACGGTAATTGCTCCTAAACGTCCCACAAACATCGCAGCCATTATCACAAACTTCCCTGCCACGGAAAGATTGCCCGTAGTGGACCCTACGGAAAGCCCCGTTGTCGTAATGGCGGAAACAGCCTCAAAGAACAAAGCCTCCACGGTAACTGCGCCCGCCCTCAAAGCGGCCGCCTCCGTCATAAAAAGCGCGCCGACCACAACTGCCACAAAAACGATAAGCGCCATCAGAATGACGAGCGATTCGCGGACGATATCGTACGGAATCGCTTTTCGTGAAATCACAGTCTCGCTCTCGCCGCGGCACATGGCAACACAAGTATAGACGAGAACGGCAAATGTGGTGACCTTGATGCCCGCCGCGGCAGAGCCTGGCGCGCCGCCGATGAACATCAGAAAAACATACATAAGGCGCGTCACCGGCGATAGAGCCTCCGTGGGCGTTACCGAAAACCCGCAGGTGCGGGGCGTTACCGCTTGATAAAATCCGGCCATTAACTTCTCTGATGCAGACAGAGACGCAAGCGCGCCGTTCCATTCAAGAAAGAGAAACACGGCAAACGCAATCGCCAGAAGATAAAACGTAAAGCGGAGAACCACGCGCGTATGAAGCGAAAGACGTCCGCGCGCCCCGTTGAGACGACGAAGAAAACGATACGTGCAGAGATTGTAAATCACCAAAAACCCGATCCCGCCAAGAATCGTCTCCAAAGCCATAACACCAAGGAAAAAGAAATTTCCAGAGAACGAGCTAAGAGAATCTGCCTTGAGTCCAAAACCAGCGTTGCAGAAACCCATCACCGAATAAAAAACACTCTCGTAGGCGCTCCCGAGGCTGAAATACAACAAGACGGCGCCGAGCGCTTCTATAACGAGCATGGAGCCTACGACCCAGCAAATCAAACCCTTAAGCCCCTGAACTTCCGCAACTCCGTATGCGTTCATCAGCGAAAACTCTCGGCTAAGCGAAAGACGCCGCCCAACCGCAATAAGAACAAAAGTTCCGCAGGTCATAAGCCCGAGACATCCGATCTCAACTAAAAAAAGAATAACGATCTGCCCGAAGCGCGTGAACTCAGAAGCGATATCCACGACAGAAAGCCCCGTCACGCATACGGCGGAAAAAGCGGTAAAAAGAGAAGTTGGAAAACCGCCCCACTCTCCGTCAGATGCCGCGCGTGCCCATGGGCTTGAAAGCAAAAGCGCACCTAAAGCAATCAACGCTAAAAAGCCAAGCGCTATGGACGAACGCCTGTTCATTGTTTTCAGCTCTCCTGAGCCGAAGCGCGCTCTTTAAGCCAAATCGCCCAAATCGACGCCTCATAAAGAAGACAAAGCGGAATCGCCATAATCACCTGACTAATGGCATCCGGCGGCGTCAGAAACATCGACAAGATGAACGAGCAGACAATTGCGACACGGCGTTTCTCGCGCAAGGCCGCACTTGAAATTATGCCGAACCAGCCAAGCATGAAAATCACAAGCGGAACTTGGAATACAATGCCAAAAGCAAAAAGCAGTTTAAGGACAAGCGACACGTACTCATGCGCAAAATACTGCGCAGTGTCGACATTCATCCACTGATTTACCGTGTCAAACACGGAAAGCATGGATGGAATTGTTTGCGTGTAAGCCAAATAAACTCCGCCGATAAAAAGAAATGTCCCGATAAAGAGAACCGAAAGGAGAAAATATTTCTCGCGCCTCGTAAGAGCCGGAAGCACAAACCTGAGAACCGAATATGCGATAAGCGGGAAGCTCAGGGCTGTGCCCACCCAAAATGAAATCTCAAGAATCAGATAGACGCCGTCGCTCGGACTTTTAGCCTGCATCAAACGGGACTGGACTACATCAGGACTTTTGATCCAATCGGAAATGTAATTCGCAAAACAGGCGGAAAGAATAACACACACCACCCATGCCGCAGCCGCCATGATTAGCATATCACGCAACGCGAGCAGATGCTCGAGAAGCGGCTTTGGAGGATCGTTCCTCTCGTCAGGATTCTTTATGATCGCCATCCTGCTCCTTCTGCGGCTCCGCCTTCACCTCTTCATCGCCGTTATCTTCAAGTGTCTCTTCACTGTCTGCGGCAGGCTCGTCCGAGGCATAAGACTGCCCTGGATAAACCGCTGACGGATCGAAATCGGGATCCTCCTCCGACTTGGGCGAATACAAATCGCCCTCGTCCACAAACGCCCCCTCAATCTCCTGCCCAGCTTCGTTGGCGGCCTTGTTAAACTCCGTCTCCATCTCTAAAAGCTGCCTCTTGAAACTTTCGGCCGCACGGCGAAACTTAGAATAATAATTGCCCAAGGTCCGCGCAGTTTCAGGAATCTTGCGCGGACCTACAACAATCAAGAATACAACGAGAAGAACGAACCACTCGCTGAAACTGACGCTGTCAAAGATAAAAGCCAGCATCTAAGCGAAACGGCTTACTTCTTCCAGATAATGAAATCGCCGCGACGGTTCCGAGACCAAAACTCCTCGCCCTGGCCGATTGCCACGGGATTCGTCTCACCGCGACTGGTCGCTTCCGAACGCTCTGCAGAAACACCGTTCTGCCCGAGGAAGTTGACTACCATAAGTGCACGATTCTGACCAAGAACGACATTGTATTCATTGGAGCCGCGCTCGTCGCAGTTGCCCTCAACCGTCACGACGCGGTCTGGATTGTCGGCAAGATGCTTGGCCACTGCCTCAATCTTACCAAGCTCATCAGGATTGATGGCCGTAGCATCAAACCCAAAGTATACGGGAGCAAACTCGACATCGGTGCAGCGCGTGTATCCGCGATCCTTAAAGCTCTTACCGGAAATATCATCAAGCGAACCGCCCTGGATATCTTCGGACGAAACTTCGGACAAAATGTCGGAGCCTGAACCGCCAAGGCCGTCATCACCGCCAACTCCGGACTTGTTGTAGCGGCATCCAGAAGCAAGAAGCGCAAAAGCCAGCGCAAAGACAGTTAAAACAGTCTGTATTTTCATTGTAGTCTCCTTTCTAAATTACTTGGTCGAGGTGCGGTCATTATACTCGCCGCTCTCGGTGTTGATGCGGATGACATCTCCCTCATTGATGAAGAGCGGGACAGCGCAGACATATCCGCCCTCAACCGTGGCAGGCTTAGTGACCTTGCCAGAGGCGGTATTGCCCTTGACGCCAGGCTCGACCTTGATAACCTTGCGCTCGACGAGCTGAGGAAGGTCAATCCCTATAACCTTCTCATTGAAAAAGAGCGCCTTGACTTCCATCTCGTCCATAAGAAAATACTTCTTATCGCCCATAACATCGTAGCTGACGCGAACTTCCTCGAAATTATCGTCCGTGAAAACGAACGCCGTGCCGTCATCGTACGAATACGTAACGGACATCTGGATAAGCTCAGGCTTCTCAAACTTATCGCCGCTACGATAGCTCTTGGACATACCGCCGCCCGTCATCATATTACGAAGCTTGCAGTTATAGATCGCCTGTCCCTTGCCAGGCTTGGAGAAATCAAACTCCGTGATTTCCCAAGGCTCTCCGTCTATCAAAAGCTTTACGCCCTTGTGCAAATCACCAGCTCCGAAAACCTCGCCCATTTTTGTCTCCTCTTTTCTTCTTGTAATGGTTTACATTTTTAAATTTACGCAATTATATCACAAAATCGCGCAATCATAAAGTGGGATTGTCAAATTGTCTTACAACATCTAACAAAATTTCCGCCAAATCTGGATCAACCTCAAAAATATTCTCCTTTTCGGAATATGTATGATTTGAAATATTGCATTTAACGGCAATAAACCTGTCGAACTCCTTCTTTTTCGACCGCTTACCCCATTTCTCCTTATCGAGAATACCATGATTGACAAGATTCTGGAAAATATCCTGAATGTGCGAAGGATCACAAGTAAGACGCATCGTCTTCATATCGCGCCAAGTATCAGAGGTATATTTCTTGGCAAAGTCATTAGAAACAAGCTCGCTCGTGCCCTTCTTAAGCTCAACGTGCCCAGAACCGGTTATAAACACCGAAATACGATTCACGGGATTGCGCTTTGTATTGTAATAATGGATTTCCACCCAATTCAGATGGCTCTCTTTAACTGTAATCCACGGATTCACCCAAAACGGCCCGCATCCCGCAAGCACGCCCAAAATGGCAGATACGAGAAGAGCCACAAATGGTTTCACGATTCTTTTGCACATATCAATCCTGCTCCATACAAAGTCAACGTAGGATCAATCTTGAAAGGAAGGCCGATATCTTTCAGCACCCACTTGGCGAAACCGCCAGTGGCCACAAGATTGAAATCCTCCTTGAAATTACCCTTCAACTCAGAGGCGATCTCGCGCACCATTCCGCGATAGCCGACGATTGCGCCAAACCGCATTGCCTCCTCCGTTGAACGGCCGATTTTCGGGACCTTCCCGCGCCCAAGCTCCATACGCGGCAGCTTTGCGGTACGCTCAAACATATAGTCACGCATAAGCGGAAAGCCAGGAGCGATGACACCGCCGCGCCAGACGCAGTCGCCCGTAATTGCAGCAGCCGTGAACGCCGTCCCGAAATCCATGACAATAACAGGCGCTCCATAACGCGAAACGGCACCAGCCGCATCAGCAAGGCGATCCGCTCCAATCGTCTCGGGCTTCGGATAATCAATAGTAACGATTCTTGCCGCACTCTCTGGCGTCACGCACCTGAACTCCAGCCCCATGCGCCTTGCGAACGCGCGCCACTTCGGATCATGCCTTGGAACCACAGAAACATAAGCTATAGCATCCACTCCGAAATCGCAAATGCGCGAAACCGCAGCAAATGCCTCCTCTATCGCACCATCTACATGAACAACGCGGCTTACGCGCCCGCCAACCCACAGCCCTGCGGCTGTGCTTGTGTTCCCCACATCTACGACTGCCAGGCGCACCATGCGTCTCCTGCGGTGCAAAGGCGCATTAAACAGCGCGCCACTCAAGCGAAAGGTCTACTGATCCGGCAGAGTGCGTAAGGCATCCGAGAGAAATGGCTGTTACACCCGTTGCGGCCACCTCGCGCGCCTTTTCAAGAGTAATTCCACCGGAAGCCTCCGTCTTGGAAATACCCTTGCACATCTTGACGCACTTCTTCATATCCTCAACGGACATATTATCCAGCATAATCCATTCGGGCTTTGCCTTAAGCGCGCTTCTGCACTCCTGAAGGCTCTCCACCTCCACCTCCACCGCAAGCTTGGGGAACGCCTTGCGAGCAGCTATGACGGCCTTGTCCAATTCATCCGCATTGCCGCCGCGCCAAAGGCGACGATGGTTGTCTTTCATAAGAACGCGGTCGTACATCCCCATTCTGTGATTCGTACCGCCACCGCAAAGAACTGCGTACTTTTCAAAAACGCGCAGCCCGGGCGTGGTCTTGCGGGTATCGAGAATCTGCGTCTTGTAGCGCTTGACGGCATCAACAAACTTAGCTGTCAGCGTGGCAGTGGCGCACATGCGCTGCATGAAATTCAACGCCGTGCGTTCTGCCGCGAGAATCGAACGCGCTTTGCCGCGAAAGACAAGAATCGGCTCACCAGGCTTTGCAAGCGAACCATCGGGCTTTATAATCGAGACTTTAATCTTCGGATCCACAGACCTCAAAACCGCCTTGGCAACAGTGGCGCCAGAGACGATGCACGATGAGCCCTTCGCGTAAATTTCACCTGTGGCAACCACATCGGCATCCACAAGCGCCTCGCTCGTGGAATCGCACCACTTTGCCTTGCGCTCGGTCAAGGCATCAGCAAGATCTTCATCCAAAGCAAGCCTAACAGCAGCCCTGGCGCGGGACGAGAGCATGACATCTTTCATTAGAAAGATCTCCTTCTTAGTCGACCATTATGACTTTCTGAAATTCGAAATACTGGTACATAAACCAGACGACACCGCCCAAAAGGCAAAGCGAAATAAAGGCCGCCGCAAAGGCCGCCTTGGTCCCAACGCTTACGGAGGAAGACTTTGGCGCGCCATTGGACATCGTATCGATCTTAAAGCGATCGGCAATAGTTGCACCGCCCGAAGCTTTGCCAGCTCCCGGCGTCTTTACTGTCATAGGCTTTTTGATTTTCATGCGAAAATTATACCATTTCCCGCCGCAAAAAATCAACGGGGCACAACGCTGGAGTTTACCCATTTTCTGAATTGGGTGCACACTATTCTAACGAATCGCGCTGAAGCAGGTTGACTGCGCAGCGTAAATTACTCTGTCACAAAGTCAAAATGTCATTGGTTCTGCATAAAAATCTCGTTGCACCCAAAATCCGCCGAATTTCGGGATAAAAATGAAAATGTTTTTTATAGGGCGCAAAGTTGTTACTGCACGATGAGCCTTCCTGTAGGTAGTAACCGATTACACAATATGTATTCCCA
>JAGBZQ010000085.1 GCA_017628165.1 Kiritimatiellia bacterium
AAATATTGAAAATTTGGTTGGACCCGTAGCTCAGTCGGTCAGAGCAGGTGACTCATAATCTCCGGGTCGTGGGTTCAAGTCCCGCCGGGTCCACCATCTTTTCAGGTTTATAACTTGTAAATATTAGGTAGATAACTGTAGATTACTTGCATGGGTTGATTGGCTTCGGATTTGCTATACTGTTTGGGCTATGCAAGATTTGAAGACACCACCGCACAATATAGAGGCTGAGCGCGCAGTTCTCGGCTCGATTCTTCTTGATACCACAGGTCGTGGCGACGAGCGCATTATGGATTTATGCCTTACTTCCGGGATTACTCCCGAGACATTCTATGATCCGCGCAACAAGACGATATTTTCAACGATGCTCCTGCTAAACCGCCTTGGGAAGCCGCTTGACGCGCTGATGCTCATTGAAAATCTTAGAGTGGATTCAAAGATTGATTCTGTGGGCGGAGTTGCGTATATTCAGTCGCTTATAGACCAAACTCCCACAAGCGCGCACGCAGAGCATTATATCGAAATTATTCGCAGCAAGCACTTGAGACGCGTGATGATTGAGCGCGCCACCAAGGTTGTGGAGAAGTGCTATGACGAGGGCGAGTGGCCGGATTCGCAGGCCGTTCTGGGTGAAGCAGAGAAGGCGTTTCTTGAAATCGGAGTCAAGGGTGACGGCACGATGGCATGGGATGCCGCCGTCAATCAGAGCTTCAACCGTCTTAATGCGATGTTCGCTTCCAATGGCTCCACGTTCGAGGGCCTCTCTACGGGACTTACGCATCTTGACGAGAAGCTTCAGGGCCTCAAGAAGTCGGAGATGATCGTCATAGCGGCTCGTCCGTCTGTCGGGAAGACATCGCTTGCCATGAACATTGCCGAGAGTTGCGCGCTTGGGCTTAATATGAACAATGTTCCCGTCAAGTGCGATGGCGGCAAGCGCCATCCTGTGATGATTTTTTCGCTTGAAATGCCAGTTGAGGCGCTGACGAACAGAATGGTGGCTGGCCGCGCTCAGATCAATACATGGCGGCTGAATCGCAATCTTTGCGCCAAGGCTGAGAAGAATCAGCTCATGCAGAATCTTTTCATCGCCGCTGGCGAGCTCAAAGAGGCTCCGATATATGTGGACGATTCGGCTGGTCTTGATATTATGGATCTTCGCGCGCGTGCGCGCCGCGCAAAGAAGCAGTATGGCATCGAGCTTATCGTGATCGACTATCTTCAGCTCTGCACGTGCCGAGAGGCTGCGCGGCAGGGAGGCCGACAGATCGAGGTTGGAATGATTTCGCAGCAGATCAAGGCGATGGCCAAGGAGCTCAAGATTCCTGTGATCGTGCTTTCACAGCTCTCGCGTGCAAACGAACAGCGTGGCGACAAGTTTGAGCGCCCGAAGCTTTCCGATCTTCGCGATTCTGGCGCGATCGAGCAGGATGCTGACGTGGTGTTTCTTCTCAGGCGTCCTTCGCGAACGCCTTCTGACCCGGATTCGGGCGATGAGCGGCTCGCTATCATCGATGTGGCCAAGAACAGAAACGGCGAGACAGGCGAAGTGCAGGTGAATTTCGTGCGCGAATACACGCGCTTTTTCGATCGTGAAATCCATTCTGACGCTATTACGAATCAGACATCGTCTGAAATTCCGCCAGAGCCGAACGAGGAGTATCTGCAGGATCCGATGTTTTAATCCGGGATAGAGGAAATTTGCCATTGACATACCTACTCGAAAGTATGTATAATATGCGCCATGCCGAGAAGAACTAAAGCCGATGCAGAAAGGACCCGCGAGAAAATTCTTGCGAGCGCTCTTTCTCTTTTCGCGAAAAACGGTTATGAGCATACCACTTTCAGCGATATTGCACAGCGCCTTAAAATGACAAAGGGTGCTGTGTATTGGCATTTTAAGTCCAAGGACGCTCTTCTTATAGCTATAGTGAACGAGATGCTCGAAAGTTTCAGGCGTGAAATTCTATCGCTTCTCCCGGAGGGTGAGACCTCGTTTGCGAAGCTTTCATTCCCGGTGGTGGCCAGCATGATGGTGCGCCACGCCGTGAGGACGGTTTCAGATGCCAAGCGTTCGGCTTTTTTCATTTTGATCCATGAGCGCATCAGCTGGACGTCTACTTCAATGGAGAAGGTTCGTGAGGATCTTCTCAAGGGCAAGAAGAGCGGCCCATGGGAGGCCTTTGCGGCAGCTGTCGAAAATGACATCAAGGCCGGGCGGGTGAAATGCGGTGTCAGCCCGAAGGAAATAGCCAGCTGCTGCCTTGCGCTGTGGGAAGGCCTTACAAGATCGCATATAGCACATTTTCTCGAATGCGACCTGGCGGAGACCTTAACGAGGGCCTACTCCGCCATTTGGCGTGATATTTCAAATCAAGAAGGAGTGAAATGATGGACAATTCAGAAAAGAAGAGCAACGCGTCTGTAGTTGGAACCGCAATGGGCGTATTGGTGCTGGTGGCGGCATCGGTCGTCGGAGGATGGGTGGCCTGCGATCTTTGGCCGAAGGAGGATCCAAAGATAGCTCCTCCGCCTCAGCAGAAGCCGAGCGTGGCCGTGATGCCCGTTGCTAAGCGCACGTACAATCTTCCTGAGCGGTTCGTGGCCCATGCAGAGCCTGTTCAGGAAGTGGAGCTTCTTCCGCAGGTGGACGGGTATATCAAGGAGATTCTTTTCAAGGAAGGTGATATCGTCAAGGCCGGCGATGTCCTCTACGTTCTCGACGGAGAGCGCTATGAGGCGATCGTTAATCAGCGCAAGGCCGATCTCGCTGCTGCGGAGGCGGAGGAGCGCCGCTCCATCCGGTACTGGGAGCGTATGCGCAAGGCTGATGCCCGCGGCGTGACGGAGCTTGAGCGCGATAACGCTGAAGCCGGAGCACAGTCCGCCAAGGCCGCCGTCATGCAGGCGAAGGCCAATTTGATAGTAGCTGAATATGACCTCAAGAAGACGCGCGTCATTGCTCCTATTTCTGGGCAGATCGGCAAGACTTCCGCTCACGTAGGCGACTATGTTTCACCTTCCAAGGGGGCTCTTGCCCGAATCGTTCAGGTGGATCCGATGCGCGTTTCCTTCCCGCTCACCGACCGCGCTTACGTGTCCTGGCGCAATGCGCGCCTCAAAGGCAAGGCTCCCGACTACCGCATGCGCCTTGTGTTGCCTGATGGGAGCGAGTATCACGGAGAGGGCAAGTGGGCGTTCGACGACAATACGATGAGCAAGGATACCGCTACAATCATCATGCGTCTTGAGTTTCCGAATCCCGACAGGCTTCTTGTTCCCAATACATACGTCACTCTTCTCGTGGACGACAAGGCCCCGCCGGAGATTCCGTGTGTCCCGCAGCAGGCAGTTATGGATCTCCCCTCTGGAGACCGTGCGCTTTGGGTGCTGCGCGATGATATGACGGTCGAGCAGCGCGTTGTTACCGTCGGGGAAATGAGCAAGGGCTTTATGCCTGTTTACAAGGGTGTGTCCACTGGCGAAAAGGTGGTTATTTCTGGGGTGTCTAAGCTTGCTACAGGGATGGCTGTTATGGTCGTTGAGCCTACCGACAATGACGATCTCAATCCTGAATACAAGTCTCCTGTAAAGGACTGACGGAGCAGAAAATGAAGATTTTAATTAGAAAGTCAATTGATCAGATCAAGACGTTTTCGCGTACGTTCATTGAGCGTCCGCGATTCGCGATGGTCATTTCCATTGTTCTGACGCTGGCAGGCCTCATGGCCTATCACAAGTTGCCCGTTTCTCAGTATCCGCGCTTGACGCCTCCGTCAATTTCTGTTTCATACTCCTATCCGGGCGCCAACGCCAAGGAGGTGATGAACACCGTGGCGATGCCGATCGAGGATCAGGTCAATGGCGTGGACGATATGCTCTATATGGTGGGCAGCTCGTCCGATGACGGCAACTACAATCTCAACATTTCCTTCGAGGTCGAGTCCGACCGCGACATGGACATGGTCAAGGTGCAGAACCGCGTAGCCCAGGCCGAGGCCAAGCTTCCTGCGGAGGTCAAGCAGCTCGGACGCCGCATCAGCGCCAAGTCAGAGGATATGCTCGGCTTTATGGCTCTGAGATCGCCTTCCGGTCGTCTTTCTCGCCTTCAGATCTCCGACTACATCTACAGCAACATCCAGCCCGTCCTCCTGCGCATCCCCGGCGTGGGCGACGCCACCGTCTACGGTCCGAAGCTCGCCATGCGCGTCTGGCTCGACCCGGACAGGATGGCGGCGCAGGGCCTCAACTCCGAGGAGGTCATAGCGGCCGTCTCCAGGCAGAACATCCAGGCGTCGGTGGGAACGGTGGGAGCCGCCCCGATGCCCGCAAACGGCGCGCACGTCTTTACCGTCACGGCCAAGGGCCGCCTCATGAAGCCTGAGGAATTCAACGAGATTGTGGTTCGCCGCGACAAAAATGGCGGTCTCGTACGCCTCAAGGACATCGCCCGCACGGAGATCGGCGAGGAGAACTACATGTTCTCCGGCCAGTTCAACGGCGAGAACTCCGTGATGATCGCGCTTCAGCAGAAGCCGGGCGCGAACGCCATCGAGACGATGGACCAGATCTACGAAACGTTCCGCGAGCTTGAGAAGTCCTTCCCCGAAGGGCTTGCGTGGGAGACTCCCTACGATGCCACAGAGTACGTCCGCGTCTGCATCGAGGAGATTCTCCTTACTCTTCTCATCACGTTCGCGCTTGTGGTTTTCGTGTGCTATCTCTTCCTTCAGGACTGGCGCGCAACGCTCATCCCGTGCCTCACGATTCCCGTTTCCCTCTGTTCGACGTTCATCCTCATGGCGGTCCTCGGTTATTCCGTCAACATACTGACGCTGTTCGGCCTGGTTCTCGCCATCGGCGTTGTGGTGGACGACTGCATCGTCGTGGTGGAGCGCGTCCAGTTCCTCATCGAGACGCGCCGCCTCAACTCCAAGGAAGCCTCCATCCAGGCTATGAAGGACGTGACCGGCGCTGTCATCGCAACTACGCTCGTTCTTCTGGGCATATTCGTTCCGGTGGGCTTCATGAGCGGAATTACGGGCCGCATTTACCAGCAGTTCTCCGTGACGCTTTCCGCGGCGGTATGCTTCTCCACGGTCTGCGCGCTCACGCTTGCGCCTGCGCTCTGCTCGCTTCTCCTCCGCGAGGCGCGTCCCTTCAGGCACGGGCCGTTCGCGTGGTTCAACAAGGCGCTCGAGGCGTTCAAGGGCGTTTTTGTGGCTCTTGCGCGCTGGCTTGCCAACAGGATATTCCTTTCTCTCGTGCTCCTCGTTTTGACGGTGATGCTCACGATCCAGCTTTTCGTCAAGACTGAGACGGCGTTCCTTCCGGAGGAGGATCAGAGCGTCGTCTTCTGCGCCATGGAGATGCCGGAGGGCACCGCCCGCGACAGGACGCGCGACGTCGCCTTGAGGGCGGTTTCGATCCTGCGCACGCTCCCCGAGGTGGAGTCTGTGATGTCGATCACCGGCTGGGGCATGGTGGGCGGCCGCGGCGAGAACCTGACCTCGGTCATCGTGGACCTCAAGACGTGGGACAAGCGCAAGGATCCGGAGCAGCACGTCTCCAAGGTGCGCCCCAAGATAGAGAAGCTTCTCAACGAGACGGTCCCGGAGCCTTCCTGGAAGGTGTTCGCGCCTCCTGCGATTCCGGGCCTCGGCAACGCGAACGGCGTTTCGTTCCATCTCCAGAACAAGGTCAACATGGATGCCGTGGAGATGGAGAAGGTAATGAACGAGGTTCTCGCCAGGCTCAACACGAATCCGAATGTGATGGCGGCGTTCTCCGGCTTCAACTCCAGGACCCCGCACCTCAAGTTCAATCTGGACAGGACGAAGGCGGAGATGTTTCGCGTTCCGGTGGCCACGGTCTATTCGACGCTCCAGAACTACCTCGGGTCGCGCTACGTGAACGACGTGAACCTGGGAACGCAGGTGAATCGCGTTACCGTCTGCGCCGAGCCTGATTCGCGGGCCACTCCCGAGGATATCGAACGCCTCTATGTGCGTTCTGATACAGGTGCAATGATTCCGATCGGATCGCTCGGTACCGTGACGCGCGAGCTCGGTCCGCGCACCATCACCACGCGCGACAAGTACATGTCTGCCGACATCACCGTCCTTCCCAGGCCGGGCGTCGCTTCTGGTACGGTAATGAACGAGATCCGCGCTCTTATGGAGAGCATTCTTCCGGATGGCTTCGGCTACCAGTGGTCCGGCCTTTCGTACCAGGAGGCTCGGAATGACGGCGCCGCGCTTCCGCTCATCCTTCTTGCGGTCTTTTTCGGCTACCTCTTCCTTGTGGCGCAGTACGAATCGTGGACGATTCCACTTCCGGTGATGCTTTCGATCTTCGTGGCCGTATACGGCGCTCTCATAGGGCTTAAGTACTTCGGTATTTTGATGACGGGCGCGCCTTATCCGCTTTCCATTTATGCGCAGCTCGGCATTGTTCTTCTTGTGGGCCTTGCTTCCAAGAATGCGATTCTTATTGTGGAGTTCGCCAAGGACAAGCGCGAGGTGGAGAAGTATTCTGTGGTTGAGGCTGCGGCTTCCGCCGCCGGAGAACGCTTAAGGCCGCTTCTCATGACGGCGCTTACCACGCTTCTCGGCACTCTTCCGATGATGATTGCCACGGGAGCGGGTGCTGCGAGCCGCAACCATCTCGGCACAACGGAGTTTTTCGGAATGCTCTTCTCTGTCGTGTTCGGAATTCTTCTCGTGCCTGGGCTTTACTCGCTCTTCCAGACATGGCGTGAGAGCGCAAAACGCTTCTTCCAGTATCTCTCTTCCACGGCGCAGCGCCGCCGCACAATCAAGGATCGCATGAAAAATGAAAACTAATTCGGCATTTGCATTTATCGCTCTTCTGGCGGGATGTTCGTCCCTTCCGTCGGTAGGTCCAGATTACAAGAAGCCCGAGGTGGAAATTCCCGCGTATGAAATGCCTGATGCGGGCAAAACCGGCGCAGGTGAGGATTCTCGCAAGGTTGTGGCGGCAGAGAGCCTGAAACGCTGGTGGGGCGCGTTCGGCGATCCTGTTCTTGACGGTCTTGTGGAGACGGCGGTTTCAAACAATGTATCCTTCAAGAT
>JAGBZQ010000086.1 GCA_017628165.1 Kiritimatiellia bacterium
CCAAGGACGACAAGCCAGACATTAAGCCTTTCTTAGAGTCGCGCGGACGTGAGATAAGGTAGATTCCGCGTGTGAGAAATCCCGCGTGCTTGATTTGCGCTTATTTGAAATCGCCTTGCTGGCGCTTTGCGCGGTGCTTGTCGCCGCGTTGGCCGCAAATGCAGATGCGGCAAAAAAGGTTACGTACCGCGATTCAATAGGCGTTCTTTCCCTCCAGCTGCCGGAAGCATTCGTAGGCGGAGATCGAGACGGCGTTGGCGAGGTTGATGCTGCGGGCGTGTTCGCCAGGCATGGGGATCCTGAAAAGGGATCTTTCGTACCGCGTGTAGAAGTCCTTCGGAAGCCCGGAGGATTCGTTGCCGAAGATAAGCGCGTCGCCCTCTTCGAACCGGCATGAATAGAGGGAGGTCTTTCCGTGCGTTGAGAGGAAGAAGAGGCGTTTGGGCACAGCCGCGGCCAGATACTCCTCCCATGAGTCGTGGAGTCTTACATCCAGATGCGGCCAGTAGTCGAGCCCTGCGCGGGCGATCGCCCTATCGTCAAGCGCGAAGCCGAGCGGCCTGACGAGATGGAGGGGGACTCCCAGCCCTACGCAAAGTCTGCCGATTGCGCCCGTGTTGTGCGGGATTTCCGGCCTCAAGAGAACGATGGAGAAATTCTGCCTCATGATGCAATCCTAGAGCGAAAGGCCGGCAAGCAGCTTCTGAACCGTGACCACCAGGAGGAGGCCGGCAATCAGCGCGAACGTGGCCGGCTTTTCGTAACCGTGGGAATGTGTTTCAGGAATCATCTCGTGGCTGATGACATAGAGCATTGCGCCTCCCGCCGAGGCCAGGAGAAATGGCGCCGCCCCTGCAAAGACCATTGAGAGTGCGAGCCCGGCGCCGACCGATGCGATGCTTACGGCCGCAATCGCAAACGATATCGCGATTGTGCGCCTGGCGCCTGCGCCCGCCATCATGAGGGGCGCCGCTATCACAACGGCCTCCGGAACGTTCTGCAGCGAGAGCGAGGTGGCCACCGTCAAGATGCTGCCCGTGTTTTCCGAGGCGAAGCTTACGCCGGAGGCCAGGCCCTCGGGAATCTTGTGGAGCGCGATTGCCGCGGTGAAGAGCAGCGCCTTGGAGTGTCCGCCCGCAGAGCCTGACGGATCGATGCCCGCAATGCGATGGAGATGCGGCACGATTCTGTCCAGGAAGCTTATGGCAAGCGCTCCGGCAAATGTGCCCAGAAGCGGCATCGGCAGTCCCCCAGGTCCGTCGAATGCGGGCGCCAGGAGGCCGAGCACCGCCGCCGCGAGCATGACGCCTGCGGCAAACCCCAGGACGATGTCGTTGAGGCGATGGGGGATATTCCTGAAGGCTATGCCGCAGAGGACTCCCAGAATGGTGGAGCTTCCCATTGATATGAGAACCACGGACAGGATGGAGGTATTGAAGGTCATGCCGATATTATACTAAAAATCGCATCTCAGCATTCGTCGAGCTGAAATTTTCGCAAATTTGCGATGGGTTTTGGTATAATATCGTTTAAAAGGGTTAAAATCCCGTATGAGGAGAGTTATGAATAAGTACATGGATTCTTTTATGAAAGCCTTCCCATTCGAAGGTCTTACGTACGATGATGTCACGCTCGTGACCCAGTATGCAGATTTTCTGCCGGACGATGCGTCGCTTGAGACAAATCTCACGAGCCGCATCACGATGAAGATACCCTTTATTTCTGCAGCGATGGATACCGTCACGGAAGCTCCCATGGCCATTGCGATGGCGCTTGCCGGCGGCATTGGCGTTATCCACAAGAATCTTGAGGAGGATGAGCAGGCTGCTGAAGTTGCAAAGGTGAAGAATCACTTGAACGGGCTTATCGATTCTCCCGTCTGCTTCCACGAGAATGACGACATCAGCTTCCTTAGGAGCGAGAAGAAGCGTATGGGCCTTAAGTTCAACGGCTTCCCCGTTCTTGATAGCGATGACAAGCTCGTCGGCATGATTACCTCCTCCGATATGCGTTTCGCTCCGATGAACGCGATGAAGCTCAAGGACGTCATGCAGGTAGCCCCCATCACCGCTTCGCCCTCCACCTCCGTCAAGAAGGCATACGAGCTCATGCGCACGGCCAAGGTGGGCAAGCTGCCTCTCGTGGACAAGTCCGGGCGCGTCGTCGGCCTTTACAGTTTCACGGATGTTCAGCGCCTCGTGGAGAACAAGAGCCCCACGTTCAACTGCGACGACAAGTACCGCCTTAGGGTTTCCGCCTCTGTCTCCGGCGGCAAGGGCGATATCCAGCGCGTAGAGAAGCTTGCAGAAGCCGGCGTGGACGTTGTGGTGGTTGACTCCGCTCACGGCCACTCCAAAGGCATCATGGAGATGACGAAGTACATCGTCAAGCATTTCCCGAAAATTGACGTTATCGCCGGCAATATCGCCACGGGAGAGGCGGCGCTTGCGCTCGCCAAGTGCGGCGCTCATGCCGTCAAGGTCGGTATCGGCCCAGGCTCCATCTGCACCACGCGCGTCGTCTGCGGCGTTGGCATTCCTCAGCTCACAGCCGTCTACAATGCGGCCAAAGCGCTTCGCGGTAGTGGCGTTGCCGTTATCGCTGATGGCGGCATTAAGCTCTCGGGCGATGTTCCGAAGGCTCTTGCGGCAGGCGCCGATTCCGTCATGCTTGGCTCTGTTCTCGCAGGTACCGAGGAATCTCCAGGCGAGAAGATCTATTCCAACGGCCGCCAGTATGTGGTTTATCGCGGTATGGGCTCCATGGCCGCCCTTAAGAACGGCAAGGGTTCGCGTGCCCGCTACTTCCAGGATAACGAGGCGGATGAGGATCTCGTTCCGCAGGGTATCGAGGGTATGGTTCCTTACTCCGGCCGCGTGAAGTCCATCATGACGCAGTTCTGCGGCGGCCTTAGGGCTTCCCTTGGCTACTGCGGAGCGCGCTCGATTGCTGAGCTTCAGAAGATCGGCAAATTCTACCGCATTACCACTGCCGGTTTGAAGGAAGCGCGTCCTCACGACATTACAATCACGAAAGAGGCTCCTAACTACCGTACATAATGGTGAAGAGTCTAAAAGATTGCGCCAAGGAATGGCTTGATACATTGGTCGTCGCGATTTCGGTCGCGATGGCCTTTCGCGCTTATTTCTATGAGCCGTTTAATATCCCCACGGGATCGATGCAGCCGACGCTCTACGGCAATCACTATCAGCCGTGCGAGGAGAAGGGCGCAATGCAGACATCTCCGCTTAAATGGATCAACTGGCTCGCAACGGGGCGCGACTACAAGGAGTTTCTTGCGCCCTTTGCAGGCTCTGTCTGGCTTGCCGAGCGCATAGACGGGCGCTATTCGCTTTTCATGGTATCGGGCAAACGCAGGAGCGATGAGATTTCCATTCCCACGGATGCGTTGCCGTACCTCAATCTGGGGCCCGAGAGCCGCGGAAGGACTGTCGTTCCCGTTCCGCGCGCGGGCGGCTTCAGGGTTCTGCATTATTTCAACGCCGACGGCACGCTGGGGCCTGAGGTGCACGTTCTCAAAAACACTCTTCTTTTCAGCGGATACGACACCACTGGCGATTTCATTTTCGTAAATAGGTGGAAATGGAATTTTCGCCTTCCTGCCCGCAGCGATGTCATGGTCTTCTCTACTACGGGGATAAAAGGCCTTATGCAGGGGACTCACTATATCAAGCGCGTTGTGGGGCTTCCTGGCGAGAAGGTTGAGATCAAGCCCGGAAAAGTATTTATCAACGATGTGGAGATGGGGCCGCTTAAACCCATGATGGGCAAGCGCGGCGAGCGCACGCCAGAGCCGAATCCCGGAGCTAACGGTCATGGCGGCTATGCCATGAATGCTCCCGTCGAGATCGGCGAGCTTGAGTATTTCACATGCGGTGACAATTCCGACAACAGTTTAGACAGCAGATACTGGGGCGCCGTTCCCGAGGCGAAAGTGACGGGCAATGCGGCGTGTGTTTTTTGGCCGATAGTAAACCCGAGATGGGGGATGATAAAATGAATGAAGTGCAGTTGATCCAGACGCCGTGCGTTTTTGGCGAGAACGGCAATTTCCTTCTTGAGCGTGAGCTCGGCAAGGGCGGCATGGGCGGTGTGTACATGGGCCGCGATAAGATGCTTGACCGCCCCGTGGCCGTCAAGGTGATGCTCAAGGAGTATGGTACGGATGCAGAGTTTGTGGAGCGCTTCAAGAAGGAGGCGCAGGCGGCTGCGCGTCTTATCCATCCGAACATCGCGCAGATTTATTCCTATGGTATTGCCGACGGGATGCCATATATCGCGATGGAGCTTGTGGCCGGCGGATCGCTTGATGCGATTATGCGCAATGCCGGCGGCGCGTTAGATGTTGCGCGCGTCATGAAGATTTGCGAGCAGGTGGCTCAGGCGCTGCGCTGCGCTGCGGATCAGGGGCTTGTTCATGGAGACGTCAAGCCAGAGAATGTCCTTCTCGACGCCAACGGCAATGCGAAGCTCGTGGACTTCGGCCTTGCGGCGATGCAGAACAATACGGACGAGATCTGGGGGACGCCCTACTACATCGCCCCCGAGAAGGTTCGCAAGGAGATTGTGGATTATCGTGCGGATATGTATTCTCTCGGCGGCACGGTCTACCATGCGCTTTGCGGCATTCCGCCTTTTGATGGCGAAGATGCTTCCGCCGTTGTGCGCAAGCGCTTTGATTATCTCCCCAGGAGACCGAGCGAAATCAGGCCCGAGCTTACTCCGCAGATTGACGCGCTCGTCATGAAGATGCTCGCGTTCGACCCTGCCGACCGCTATCCTACGTTTGAAGCTTTGCTGGCAGACTGGAAAGCTGTTCTTTCCATGGGAATTTCTGCTTCACAGGTTTTGAATCCAATACCTTCTGCCGCTCCGGCAGCAAGCGCGGCGAAGCCTGCGGGAGGCAAGAAACGTCTTATGATCAAGCCGAAGCGCACACTTGCTGTTCGTCCTAATTCCGCATCAGGTGGCATTGCGGTGGAGGACGATCACGCGGACGCGAAGGTGAATCTTTCCGGCAGGAGCCTTTCTAACGGCGGCTCTGCCGAGGAAGAGGAAGGTTCCCTTGGCGGCAAGGTGGTAATGGTTATCGGCGGAATTCTTGGCGTGATCCTCCTCGTGGGCGGCGGGCTTTGGTTCCTTAGCGAAAAGAATAAGAGCGACAACGAAGCGCGCAGATTAGGCGCTATCCAAAAGCAGATTGATGTGGATAAAGAAGCGCTTTCCGAATTTAAGCGTGTTGTCAGGAACATCCGTACCGAGGCCACGAACGTGGTCAAATCCCTGACATCAGAGGCGGAGTCCACGCATTCGCGAATCGTGAAGCTTTTCTCTGAAGATTATCCCGCGGAGATTCTTGAGGGGATGCGCGCTCCGAAGACGAAGCGCCTTTTGGTGGCGGAGAAGGCTCTTCTTCCGTCCGAGCCGCCATCTGCAGATGGAGCCGCCGCAGAGGGCAAGAAGGTTGAAGTCTCCAAGGAGAAGAAGGCTGAGATGGCTAAGGCTGCCGTAGAGGCGGGGCTTAAGTTTCGCGCTCCTGAAGAGGACGAGGCAGACCCCATGTCACCCAAAGGTAAGGAGTATCTTGAGGAGAAGAAGAAGTGGGAGGAGAAGCGTAAGGCCGAGGAGGAGGCTAAAGCGAAGGCTGCCGAGGAGAGTGCTGGAGATGCGGCAGGGGCGGAGTCTTCGGGAGAAGGAGCTGCAGATGCTCCTAAGATCCCTGATGTCGTAGGCAAGATGAAAGAGCTTTGGGTGCGTGTCCATGATGCTGTGGCCATGCAGCTTGAGATGGAAAGGGTTTTCAATAAGCTTCTTGAGGAGATTGAAAAGGGAGAGGGCTATTCTGCGTGCGACGAGTCGGTTAAGCAGTCGCTTATGATTCTCGTTTCGCACTGCAAGACGACCTGCGATTCCGACGGCAATGCCAAGCTCAAGGAGTTGAAGACCGAGGCGGCCAAAATCAAGAACGCGCTTAAGCAGCTCTATAGAGACGAGGCTTCCAAGCTTGCTGATGCGAAGGCGCGTGCGCGTCAGCTGGAAGAAGCGGCGAAGCGTGCCGCAGCCCGCGAAGAGGAGGAAAAGCGCAAAGCTGCTGAGAGGGCCGCCAAGGTGGCCGCCGAGCTTGCTGCCGCAAAGGACAAGTTTGAGGAGCTCGTTGTCTCCGGTAAGTTCAGGCAGCTTGATTGGGGCGGTGCGAAGCGCGAGCTTGAGGCCCTAGAGAAGTCGTTTGAGACGGCCGAGGGCCGTCAGCGCATCCGCTCGGTGGAGCTTAAGAAGGTGGAGATGATGAAGTCCGTTCAGGATATCTTCATCCGTAATCTGAAAAACAAATATGTCTTCTCCGCGCAGCTTCGCGATAAGCAGGTGATTTCCGTGGATGCCAACAAGATCACGATAAAGGACAAAAGCGGCAAGGGATCTTCGTCTACGATTATGTGGCAGACGTTCTATTCCAAGTATCATCGCGCCTGGAGCGAGCTTTGGAACAAGTTTATCCGCAAGGGTAGAACAGAAGGAAGTCCAAAGCTTTCGCTCAAGCAGTATGCTGAAGCGCAGTTAGGTTTTGCGCTTACGATGAAACTTGTATGTCCAGAGGTCGAAGGGGCTATGAAAGTGGCGGAGCTCAGCGCAATGGAGGCGGTCAAGTGCCTTCCGCAGTACAAGGAGATTGCCGCCGAGGCGTTTGATTTCGATTTTTCAAAGATAGAGGCGGAAGCTGCCGCAAATCAGCTTTGATATGAATTATCTGATTAAAACATTAAACGCCTCCGTCTACGATGTGGCGGTCAAGACGCCTCTTGACGAGGCGGCCGAGCTTTCAAAGCGCATGGGCGTAAAGTTTCTTCTCAAGCGTGAGGATCTTCAGCCGGTGCACAGTTACAAGATTCGCGGCGCTTATAACAAGATGCGTTCGCTTCCGGCTGAGGCGCTGCGCAAGGGCGTCCTGGCCGCTTCCGCCGGCAACCACGCGCAAGGTGTGGCTCTTTCCGCAAAGAAGCTTGGTGTCAAGGCTACGATCGTGATGCCGGAGACAACGCCGGAGATCAAGATTAATGCCGTTAAAGCATACGGAGCGGAAATTGTTCTTCATGGAGTAAGCTATTCCGATTGCGCTGAGGAGGCTGCGCGTCTTGTGAAGACGCTTGGTCTCACCTTCATTCCGCCGTATGACGATCCTGATGTGATTGCAGGGCAGGGAACGGTAGGCCGCGAAATAATTGACGATGCAGGCGCAGACATTGATGCGATTTTCGTTCCGATCGGCGGCGGCGGTTTGGCAGCGGGAGTCTCTTCGTATGTTAAGAAGGTTCGCCCCTCCGTTAAGGTTTACGGCGTGGAGCCAGAGGACTCCGACTGCATGTACCGGTCTATTAAGGCAGGGCGCCGTGTTACCCTTGAGACCCCAGGGCTGTTCGCCGACGGCGTTTGCGTCAAGAAGCCGGGCGAGGAGACATTCAGGCTCTGCCGTGAGCATCTTGATGGAATCGTGCGCGTTTCCACAGCGGAGACGTGCTCGGCGATCAAGGATATCTTCGAGGCTACGCGCGCAGTGTGCGAGCCTGCTGGTGCTCTTGCGCTTGCGGCCGCCAAGAAGACGGCCAAGAAGGGTGAAACATGTGCTTGCATCATTTCCGGCGCAAACATGAATTTCGATCGTATTCGCTTTGTATGTGAGCAGACTGAGCTTGGCGAGGGGCGCGAGGCCATTTTCGATTGCGCGATCCCCGAACAGCCGGGAAGTTTTTCAAAGTTTATCGAGCGTCTCGGCGGGCACAATGTCACGGAGTTCAACTATCGTATGGCCGAGGGTGTTTTGGCGCACGTTTTTGTTGGAATCTCTGTCAAGGATATTGCCGAGCGTAAGGCGCTTCAGAAGTCGTTCCGCGCGGCGGGGTTTCACTGTATCGATCTTTCGGACAATATTCTCGCCAAGGAGCATGTGCGCCACATGGTGGGCGGAAGATCGCGGGCAATCGTCAATGAGCAGGTATTCTCCTTCGAGTTTCCGGAGAAGCCCGGGGCTCTCGTGAACTTCCTCTCCGTCATCGCGGGGCGCTGGAACATTTCGCTTTTCCACTACCGCAACCACGGGGCTGACCACGGCAAGGTGCTTGCGGGTTTTCAGGTGCCCAAGGCTGAACGCGCAGACTTTGCAAAGGCTCTTGAGGAGATCGGATACAACTACATTGACGTCACAAAAGATCCTGCGTATAAGTATTTCTTAGGAAGTCCACGATGAACAATACTGCGCCGGTAGTCCCGAAGAGGTTTCTTCCTGTTTTTGTCATGCTCGTGAGCTGCTTTGCGCTCTGGGGGCTTCTCAACAACATGACGGACAATCTTGTGCCGTCCTTCCAGAAGATCTTCATGACTAGCCAGTCAACGGCCGGCTTTGTGCAGATATCGTTCTACGGCGCATATTCGATAATTGCCATCTTTGCTTCGCTGCTCATTCAAAAGGCCGGCTACCGTGTGGGCGTGCTCTTCGGTCTTGGCGTGTATGTGATAGGAGCACTGCTCTATGTGCCGGCGTGCGTGCTGCAGAGCTTCTGGACGTATATCGTGGGGATTTTCGTTGTTGCGGGCGGGTGTGCCGTTCTTGAGACGACATGTAATCCTTATGTACTTGCGCTTGGAGACGAGTCTACCGCTGTTAGACGCCTCAACTTTGCGCAGATGTTCAATCCGCTGGGATCTCTCGCAGGCATCGTCCTCGCCCAGCAGCTTATCCTTGCCAATCTCAATCCGGCCACGACGAAGGAGCGCATGGAGATGCCGGCCGAGGAGCTCAACGCGATCGTGCATCACGAGCTTTTCTGGGTGTGCGTGCCGTACGTAGGGCTTTGCGCAATCGCCGCGGCGATCTGGTTTTTCTTTTTCTTCCGCAAGCCGACGGAGATTGATCATATTGCAGAGGAGAAGGCGAATGTCGGTGAGATCCTCTCCATTCTCGCGCATTCGCCGAAGTGGTATTGCGGCGTTGTGGCGCAGGTGTTCTACGTGGGCGTGCAGATCGCCGCGTGGACATGGATGAACGTCTACTGCCAAAAAGAGCTCGGTGTGACGCCGGCGCAGGGGGCTTCATACTACCTCATTGCGCTGAGCCTTTTTATCGTCTGCCGCTGGCTTTGCACATTCCTCATGAAGTACTTCGAGCCAGCGAAGATGATGGCCGTGTTCGCATTTGGCGCAATTCTCTCGAGTCTCGGCGTCATGTACTTGAAGAGCGATGTCATCTTTACAGTCTCCTCTTTGCCGTTTAGCTGGAATGTTATCGCGCTTTGCTCGATGAGCGGATTCATGTCCCTCATGTTCCCGACAATCTACGGCATTGGCCTTGGCGGCATCGATCAGCGTGCGCACAAGATTGGCGCGGCGGGGCTGATCATGGCGATTGTCGGCGGCGCGCTGCTCACGCCCTGGATGGCGTCTATCATTGATTCGCCCGGTTTTTGGGCTTCGCTCGTGCCGATGTTCGACGCATCGGTCGATGCCGATCTCAACGCCTCTTCGCAGTCGCTGCGCGCATCGTTCATAGTTCCGGTGATTTGCTTTGCGGCTGTTCTTTCGTATGCGCTCGCTTTCGGTGGGCTTAAGCGCACGGCGAAGGTGGAGAGACGTATAAGTGGCTGATTTACGTTTTATTCGCCGCGGCACATTGCAACAGTGGATAAAAAGGAGTATAATGATGTCGCTTTAAAGATAAAATACCTGTATGTGCATGCTTGATGAGATACGTGCGAAGCGGGATGAAATTTACGCTATCGCAAGGGCGCACAAAGCCGAAAAGCTTTGGGTGTTCGGTTCGTGTGCACGTAAAGAGGAAACGCCGGAAAGTGACGTCGATTTTTTGGTTGAGTTTGTTCCCGCGACAACTATATTTGACTATGTTAAGCTTAAGGATTCCCTTTCGCAGGTGTTGGGGAGGAATGTGGATGTTGTAGATTCGTTTGCTATGGAACGGGGAGATAGATTTTCTATAGAAGTTGCAAAGGATAGGGTTGCCGTATGATGCGCGATGCTCAGAGAATCGACCATATGCTTGGA
>JAGBZQ010000087.1 GCA_017628165.1 Kiritimatiellia bacterium
AAATGCGCCAAAGACAAGAGAAAGAACAACCTTCCCAAAAACAGGTAACCGCCGCCATTCGCTTATAAGCTCTTTAACTCTGCCGCCTACCGCCTTCCACCATACAAGCGCACAAAGCGCGGTGAATAACGCCGCGCTCAAGAGAAGCAATGCAGATTCTAAATAACCCAAATCAAGCATGCTGATATTGTAGCAAAAGTTTCAGAAGAAAGAGCGACTTTCTGTGGTGTACAAAATGAAAACTTGAGATGGAATTATAACACCTCTAAACTTTATCCTCCATACAATTCATCAATTGTATTGAAGGTTCCGATTGCTGTATAATCCCATGCATAAAACAACAAAACACTTTCCCATCAACGGAGAAACAAGATGAAATACGACAGCATTGAATCCAAACGTGCGTTCGCAGCCTCCCTCAAAGGCGGAGTTATCATGGATGTCACCACGCCGGATGAGGCCAAGATCGCAGAGGATGCAGGTGCGGTAGCGGTCATGGCGCTTGAGAGAGTCCCCGCCGATATCCGCGCGGCAGGAGGAGTTGCCCGCATGAGCGACCCGGGAATGATCATCCAGATAAAAGAGTCCGTAAAAATCCCGGTCATGGCCAAGTGCCGCATCGGGCATATCGCTGAAGCGCGAATACTGGAATCCATCGGAATCGACTGCATCGACGAAAGCGAAGTCCTCTCCCCTGCCGACGATATCATGCACGTAGACAAGAACAGCTTCGGCACGCCCTTCGTCTGCGGCGCACGCGATCTCGGAGAAGCCTTAAGGCGCATTTCTGAAGGCGCAGCGATGATGCGCACCAAGGGCGAAGCGGGAACAGGCGATGTCGTTCAGGCGGTGCGCCACATGCGCAAGATTAATTCGGAGATAAAGCGCGTCGCGTCTCTACGCGAAGACGAGCTTTATGAGGCGGCAAAAACGCTTCAAGTCTCCGTAGAACTCCTTAAATACGTCCATGCCAACGGAGCGCTCCCAGTGGTGAACTTCTCGGCAGGCGGCGTAGCCACGCCGGCAGACGCAGCCCTTATGATGGAACTTGGCGCAGAAGGCGTATTCGTGGGAAGCGGAGTATTCCGCAGCGGAGACCCCGTCAAACGCGCCGCCGCAATCGTCAAAGCCGTAGCCAACTGGCAGGACGCGGACATTCTCGCGCAGGTCTCAACTGGACTCGGCAAGGCGATGGTAGGCATCAACGCCGACGAAATCAAAATCATTATGGCCGAGCGCGGGCAATAATCAATATTTGCGCTCGCGGGGGACGCGCCCCAAAGCAGCGATGGAAGCTACGGCTTTATGCGCTGTCGAGAAAGCCATCGTGAGATTATATCCGCCGGTCGGACCGTCTATGTCCATGACTTCGCCGGCAAAATATAGATTCGGAAATATGCGCGACTCCATAGTTCTCGGATCTATATCTTCGAGAGAGACGCCACCTATCGTCACAATCGCTTCCTTGAGCGGGCGCGATTTTAAATTGGAGAACCTAAGCCGCTCGCGATCAAGCCAGACCTCAATCGTATAATCCCTTATTCCCGAATGCTCGATAAACCGCTGGGCATTATATACCGCGGCGCCGCTCAAGCCGAAAGGTTCACAGTCGACCTCCCCCTTGTAATCGTACAGAATCCGGCCATCGGGAGAAAAAACAATCGCCCGCGCATCCTCATAGCGCCTGCCGGCACGGCGAACAATTCGCTCGTCATCCGTCTCAAGCCCGATAAGCCCCGCTCGCATCGGAACTACCCTATGCTTGAGAAGCGACGCAAATTTCTGCCCGTCGCCCACGGAGCCAAGCTTCGGATAGCTTGCGCCGCCAGTGGCAACAAGCACATTCTGAGCCCATATCGTAAAATTCTTCGTAGCCACGATAAAGCCGCTCTTCATTGGCTGAATACCGGTCACGGCAGAATTGGTAAGAACGGGAACTTCGCTATTGCGCATCAAATCCCCGAAAGCATGAACTATCGTAGTGGCCTTGCCGTCTGCAGGAAACATCCTACCGTCTGCCATGCGTCTTACAGGCACATTGAGAGCCTTGAAAAAAGCGATGATCCTCCTTGGCGGCAAATCGGCAAGAGAAGGCGCAAGAAACTTGGCCATCGCCTTCGTCTCACGATCCGATGCCGAGCACTCCAAATCCCGAAGAAAAACATCGTACCCGATATCCTTGGTGAAATTGCATCTGCCGTTGGCGGTCATCAAAACCTTCGACCCCAAACGGGCCTTACGCTCCATAAGAAGGCACGACACACCGTACTTGACGGCCGAGGCCGCCGCGAACATTCCAGCGGCCCCGCCGCCGATGATTGCCAATTGAACTGGAGAATGTTTGAGAGCCATACTAAAACACCATTATCTTAAAAAGCGAAAGCCGCAACCGTGAAAGTTGCGGCTTTTCCACCTGGAAAAGTAGTTGCAGGCTTAGCCAGCGTTGTTGCCCCAAGCGTAGTGGGCGAACGCCTTGTTGGCCTGAGCCATCTTGTGAACGTCATCACGCTTCTTGATAACGCTACCCTGGCCGAGGAACGCATCAATAACCTCTGCGGCAACGGCAGCGGGCATGCCCATGCCGTGACGGGAAGAAGCGTATTGGGTCGTCCAGCGAAGCGCGAGCGAAAGCTGACGATTCGGAGCGATCGGCACGGGAACCGGATAGGTGGTGCCGCCGACACGACGAGTCTTGACCTCGACCTGCGGCTTCATGTTGTCAATAGCGGCAGAGAGGATCTCCAAAGGCTCGGAGAACACCTTCTCGTCCTTCGTGAACTTGGCCGCATCCTTGGCAACAGCCTCCTTGATCTTGTCAATCGCACCGTAAACAATCTTCTCGGCAGCAGTCTTCTTGCCATCCTTCATGATCACGCGAATCATGTGAGCGACGAGCTCGGAATTGAACTTGGGATCAAGAATGACGCGCTTCTCAATTTTTCTGGCTCTTCTGGACATTATTTAGCCTCCTTCTTCTGGCGCTTCATACCGTACTTAGAACGGCTGCGATTACGACCATTGACACCGAGGGAGTCAAGCTTACCGCGAACAATGTGGTAGCGAACACCAGGAAGGTCCTTCACACGGCCGCCACGAACGAGAACAACGGAGTGCTCCTGAAGGTTGTGGCCTTCGCCGGGAATGTAAGCCGTTACTTCGTAACCCGTCGTAAGACGCACACGGGCAACCTTACGGAGAGCCGAGTTGGGCTTCTTAGGAGTCATCGTCTTGACGACGAGACAAACGCCACGGCGCTGAGGACACGCTTTAAGCGCGGGCGATTTCGAATGCTTGACAAGAGGCTGACGGCCCTTGCGGATCAACTGATTGATTGTTGGCATATTTTTTCCTTACTTTTCCAGATATGGAATTAATAGTATATCACTCTTTACCCTGTTTTGGCAAGGGGGTATTTTTGACATGAAAAATTGTACAGTTAATCATACCAAAAAGAGTTTTATAATCTCTGCATTGAAAGATAGCGCTCGCCGGTATCAGGGAGAAGCACAACCACCGTCTTGCCGGCAAACTCAGGGCGCTTTGCAACCTCTATCGCGGCATAAAGCGCCGCGCCAGAGGAGATTCCCACAAAAAGCCCCTCCGTTCGCGCCACCTTTTTCGCCGTCTCAATAGCATCTTCATCTGAAACCTTGACAACTTCGTCAATAAGCGAAGTATCCATTGTAGCGGGAACAAATCCGGCTCCGATCCCCTGAATGCCGTGAGGCCCAGGCGCGCCGCCGGAAAGAACAGCGCTCGCCGCCGGCTCAACCGCAACAAGCTTAACCGACGCATTCCGCTCCTTGAGAAACCTTCCCGCGCCGCTGAACGTGCCGCCTGTACCCACCGCAGAGACAAACACATCCACGCGTCCGTCCGTGTCCGCCCAAATCTCGGGCCCCGTCGAAGCGTAATGTGCAGACGGATTGGCAGGATTCTCAAACTGCTGCAGCATCACAGCTCCGCAAGACTCGCACAGCTCCTTAGCCTTGGCTATCGCGCCCTTCATTCCCTCCGCTCCCGGCGTAAGCACAATCTCGGCACCATACGCCGCTGCGAGCTTACGCCGCTCGACGCTCATTGTCTCCGGCATGGTAAGAATGAGATGATACCCCTTGACGGCAGCCACAAGCGCAAGCCCCACGCCAGTATTTCCCGATGTCGGCTCAACAATCACAGATCCGGGCACTATGACGCCATCCTTTTCCGCCTTCTCGATCATCGCAAGCGCAACTCTATCCTTCACACTGCCGCCCGGATTGAAAAATTCAATCTTAGCAAGGAGGCGCGCCGCCGAATGGTTAAGCCCGGAAGAAATCTCCACAAGCGGCGTTGAGGCGATCGTCTCAAGAACGGTTTTTTTTATTCGCGCCATAATTACACTCCTTAAGCATCAGAACTTTTTTTGCCTACTATTGCATTCACCGCAAGCGCAGCAAGCGCAAAGCCAAACGAAGCCGTAACATGCGGAAGGCTCCCGTATGCGCGAGCCTCCTCCGTAAACGGCATATCCTCAGGCTCAAGCGGCGCCTCCGACGAATACACGCAGGTGAATTTCCGCCGCGGAAAATCGCCCGACTTGCGGAAGCGGCTCCTGAGCGCACGGGCAAGGCCATCGCCTTTCACCTTCCAGAACTCATCCTTCCTTATGGCAAAAGGATCGGTTCTGAACGCCGCACCCATGGACGAAAAGAACACAGGCCCCTCCATGCCGGTCACATGCCTGATGAGATGAGCCTTGTCGTCGAGCGAATCAATCGCGTCAATCACCGAGTCGTAGGGCGAAAAATCAAATTCGCCCGCCCTCTCACCCGTATAAGCCGTAGCGCGGACGTCCATTTCAAGATTGGGATTTATGGCAAGAAGTCTTTTTTCCAGAACATTCACCTTAAGCTCCCCCACCGTTTCTGTGGTCGCCACTATCTGGCGATTTATATTGGAGGGAGCCACACGATCCGGATCCACGATCATAATTTTCCCTACGCCTGCGCGGACGAGACTCTCCGCGCACCATCCGCCCACACCCCCAACGCCAAGAACAGCTACCTTCGCCGAACTAAGACGGCTGAAAGAACTCTCGCCGAGAGCGAGAACCGAGCGTTTGAAGATTTCCGCCGAAACACCTTTCATTTGCCGCACCTACTTCAAGCCGAGTTTCTTGAACGCCAAAGGCGTCGCGATTCTGCCTTTCGGCGTACGATCAAGATATCCCTCCATAATGAGAAACGGCTCGTAGGCCTCTTCAATCGTGTCAGGCTCCTCGCCAACCGAAACGGCAATCGTCGAAAGCCCCACGGGTCCGCCCGAAAACTTAACGCATATCGTTTCGAGAATGCGCCTATCCATGTCGTCAAGACCATCAGGATCAATCTCAAGAAGCCCGAGGGAATTGCGCGCCACCTCGCCTGTGATGAAGTTGCCGGCCATAACCTGCGCATAATCACGGACACGCCTTAAAAGGTTGTTGGCGATTCGCGGCGTTCCGCGAGCGCGACGGGCGATTTCAAGAGCCCCTTCGGAATCGATGTCCACGCCCAGCTTTGCGGCACTGCGCGTGACAATTTCAGCGAGCATTGGCGGCTCGTAAAAATCAAGCCTGTTCACGAGCCCGAAACGAGCCCGCAAAGGAGCCGCGATAAGCCCGATGCGCGTGGTCGCGCCGACAAGCGTAAAACGCGGAAGCTCAAGCCTCACGGAGCGGGCATTCGGACCTTGATCGATCATAATATCGATTGCAAAATCCTCCATCGCGCTGTAGAGATACTCCTCCACGGTTTTCGCCATGCGGTGAATCTCATCAACAAAAACGATATCCCCGGGCTCCAGCGTCGTAAGAAGCCCGGCCAAGTCCCCAGGCTTCGTAATGACGGGCCCAGATGTTGTCTTGACATTTACCCCCATTGCCTCGCCGAGAATGTAAGAAAGCGTCGTCTTTCCCAATCCTGGCGGGCCGGAAAACAGCACATGGTCAAGAGACTCCCCGCGCGCCTTTGCCGCCTCAACGGCAAGAAGGAGCCTGCTGCGAATCTTCTCCTGCCCCACAAAGCCATCGAAGTCTGACGGCCGAAGCTTATTGTCAAACGCCGCATTGCGGCGATTGAGCGCGTCGCTCTGTCTTTCGGAATGCATCACGTCACTTTACAGATGGCAATACAGGCTCGAGTTTCATCGTCCAAGACGTCGGCTCAAGCGGATCGAACGAATACTTGTCCATGGGACCCGGCCCGCAACTCGCTCCTCCAAGCCCAAGCTGGCGGACATCGAGATTGAGCATTACTTCCGGGCGCTTCACGAGCGGCGAATAATACTGAATCTGGCCGTTTTGATGGCGGGCGTAAAGAAGATCCTCCCACGAATAATGAAGAGCCTGCATGAAAAGAGGCTTGTCTGCGGAGAACCTTACGCCGCGGCCGTACTTGTCGGTAAACTCCGCCCAGCGGACATCGCTCTTGTAGCCGTTGTCCTGCGGCCGGATATAATCCACAAACTGATCGGTAACGGTAGACTCGTAAATTCCGACGAAACTTGCGGTGAGTCTGTCGATGTAATTCTCAACAGGCCCGCGCCCGTAATAACGCATCCTTTCAAGCCTCGGCACAAGGCGCATGCTAAGCCCGAGACGGGGCAGAAGACGCGGCATTCCGCCATACGGCACCACGCGATTTGCAACCGACACAGAGCCGTCCGCCGCGAATGTGTAATCACACTCGTGCCTGAAGCCGGCGCCCTTGACGCCTGTCACATCCACAACCGTCTTGACTACATTCCCCTCAACGACAATCGGCTCGGGATGATAGCGGAGCTGCGTAAGACCGGAATCAACCACTCCGCGCTTGCCTCCTCTCCTCGCGTCAAAGCCGACAACAGTGCGGTCGTTATCAGTAAACGCCCTCATGCATGTAAGTCTCGGCCCGGCGGCCACGCCAACTGCCGGGTCGTCGAACACAACGACGCCACCCTTGAGAATAAGCTTTGAAATTGCACCTGTCTTCTTGGAAAAGACAGCTGAAGTGCGGGCGCACTCGATCAAAACGGAATCGCCCTCGTCATGAACGGCGAACTCCGGCTTAACAAGCGCGGCATCGCCCTTGAGCGCCGCCCAATAGGAAGAACCTACAGACACTTGATCACGGGAAACCACCCATCCGGCCTTCGCCCAGATCTCATCCTTCTTGAGAGCGAACTCAAAGTTCACGAAAATCTCCCTGCCCAAATCGGCCTTGGCGAGCTCGGCATCGAGAGAAGGGATCTCAAGATCGCCTGACGAGAGCGGAGCAATGGCGGGAACGTCAAAAGAACCTGCCGCAGTCTCCTTGCCGTCCGTGATCACAGCCCACCTGCCCGCGTACTCGCTGGCCGAAGTAAAGCAAAATCGGTTCGTCAGCCTGAATTTGCCGCTCTCGCCTTTGGAGACAAGGAGATTGCGGTAGACATGCGCGGTTTCGATGAGCTTCGGGGAAATATTGCGCATGGGATCGACGATGCCGTTATCACAGAAAGGCCCGTCGTTGGGGAAATCGTCGAAGTTGCCGCCGTACGCAAGAATACGCTCCTCCTCCCCCGTATTTGGATTGACGCGCCCTGTGGATTTCCAAAGCGCCTGATCCACCCAGTCCCACACGCATCCGCCAATAAGGCAGTCATAGAAATAGATGACGTCCCAATACTCCTTGAAATTACCCATCGCATTACCCATCGCATGCGCATATTCGCACATGATATAAGCCTTGCCGGGGCTCTGTCCGCGCCCCAGGCCATGATCACTTTTTGAATCCGCCTTCTCCATTCCAAGCTTACCGCGTTTTTCAAGCCACTCCACGGAGGGGTACATGGAAGAGTCGACGTCCGCATCTTTGTTGCCGCGCTCCCAATGTGTAACCCGCGAAGGATCAAGCGCCTTTACCTGCTTAAGCGCCTCCTTGAAGCAAACACCGTGACCTGTTTCGTTACCCATGGACCACATCGTCACCGAAGGATGATTGCGGAAGAAAAGCACATTGCGGAGATTGCGCTCCACAATTGAATGCTGCCACTCCCGAAAACCGCCGAGCCCTTCCTTTCCGTAACCATATTCATGCCCCTCCACGTTTGCTTCGGCGATGACATAAATGCCGTAACGGTCGCAGAGGTCGTACCAGAGATGATGATCGGGATAATGGCAGGTGCGAACCGTATTAATGTTATAAAGCTTCATCAGCTCGATATCGCGGATCATAAGGTCAGCCGAGACCGTGCGGCCCCTCTCGGGATCCGTCTCATGGCGATTGACGCCCTTGAGCTTGACGAGTTTTCCATTGATGTAAAACTTGTTCCCTACAACCTTCTGCTCTTTGAAGCCAACCCTCTTGGCGCGAATATCAGAGCCCGCTTTCATAACAAGCGTGTAAAGATAAGGCTTTTCAGCGCTCCAGAGATTAACGCCGTCAAGCCGGACGCTCCATATCGCCTCCAAACCAGACTTCTTTGCTGCCGATGCAGCAAAATCGACAACTTTCCGGCCTTCGGCGTCATAAAGCTGAGCAGATGAAGGAACTTCCGCGCCGTATGCAGAAAGCTTGAGAGAAACCTCGGCGCTCTTATAATCCGAATCAAACTTTGAAGTGAAAACAAAATCCGCTATACCGGCCTTGGGGCGCGCCCAGAGCGTCACATCGCGGTAGATGCCCGAAAAGCGAAACATATCCTGATCCTCAAGGTAGCTGCCGTCGCACCAGCGAAAAACCTGTACTGCCAGAAGATTCTCGCCGTCCCTTTTCACGAAATCGGTAATATTGAACTCGGAAGCCAGATGCGAATCCTCCGCATAGCCGACCATCTTGCCGTTCACCCACACGTAATAGGCGGAATATACACCATCAAACCTGAGAATAACCTCACGCCCTTCCCAGTTCTGAGGCAGGGTGAACGTGCGGCGATAGGAAGAGACGGGATTGAAATCCGCAAGATCCGTATCGCGATCGAGAATCTTAGGCCAGGCCTTCTTGTGAGGATAACGGATGTTCGTATAGTGAGGAACTCCATATCCGTGCATCTCCACACAGCTTGGAACATCGATGACATCCCAGCGCGAATCATTGTAATCCACCTTCCAGAAATCAGAGGGGCGCCTGCCCGGATCTCCAACCCATTTAAACTTCCAGTCTCCATTAAGGGAAAGTTTGTATGGCGTCCTGACCTCCAGCGCATCGCTAAAAGCTTCCTGCTCGTCTGCCAGCGGAAGCATATACGAGGATGCGGGCATACGATTGCGGGAGTTAACCTCCAGATTCTCCCAATCATTCACGGCCGGCTGGGCAAACACACATGCAACAGCAGCAACCATGCCGAAGGCTACAACTTTTTTCATCTTCGTTTACTCCTTGAAATAAAAACCTCTTGATATTAGAAATAGTATACAATAATTCCACCTCACAAGGCAATCCTTGCCCTGAGCGGACCGGGTGAATACCAAGAAAAAAGCATCTTTGAAAGATGCTTTTGGTTTATTTTAGCATTTGAGCCATTCTTTCCAGATACGCGGGGTGTATGCCTTGATGGCGGCGCTCTGCAAGTACCGTTCAAGCCCTCGTCCGGCATCGGCTAAAGAAATCAACTCGTTAAACACATACGGCCCTACCTGCTCAAGAGTGTATTCAAAAACATCATGATTAGAGAACCAAATACGAATACTGAAATCATCGTATGCGTATTGAACCACCCTAAAATCATCTCTCATCAACATCACAACCCCCTCTTGTCTTGCCGCCACGTGCTCTGCGAGCGCGAGACAATTCCACTAATACAGCGGCAAAAAGAAATAGTGCCGCAAACAAAACCATTCCCGATATAACAATACGAGTAATTATTTGTCTCGGCAAAACGACACAAAGCGCTACACCGAGAATACCCGCTACAGTGGCGGCAGCTATTTGCCACCGCTGTAGTGAGTTATTACCGCCCTTTCGGGCTCCACCGGGCGCCTCTTCCATTACTTAATAACCCTTTAATTTTGGAAGTTACTTAGTAATAAAGCCCTTGAAGAAGAAGTAACCTTCT
>JAGBZQ010000088.1 GCA_017628165.1 Kiritimatiellia bacterium
GAATCTTGATTTTTTTGTTCATGAGATGTTCACGCTCCAGAATTGGACGAGCATATCATCTCAAAAATCGCCTCTTTTGTCAAGGGCGGAAGGAAATCCAATAATGGCGCGACGGATTGAGAATGAAATTAATCACCATGTGGGGGGGGGCTTTTGCCCCCTATCTTTATTTCACGGTATTTAGTATAATAATAAATCAAGCGTTTTAGAGTCGAGAAAGATTCTCGTCTTGATTCGGTTGCTTTATTAACTAAGAAATTAATAGAAAATCAAATGAAAATTCTTGCCTTCGCGGCCTTATCTGCCTTTGTCGGTTGCATTTGGACGAACACCAATGAGGTTGATGCCTCTTTATCCAGGGCACGTGTGAACGCTGAGGTTAAATCCTCACAAAAACCCCTTAAAGTGGCTGTGTTTGTGGGAGCCGGTGCGCGAAATGTAGGATCATTCCGCTGGTTGGAGATCACCGCACGTGCCAAAAATGTGATTGCGACGCCCGTTGACGGTGAGGCCGTGAGAGCGGGGGCTCTTGATTCGGTTGATGTTCTTGTGATGCCAGGCGGATCGTCCGTTTTGGAGGCCAAGACGCTTGGGCCTGAAGGACGTGAAAAGGTAAGGGATTTTGTCAGAAAAGGTGGCGGGTATGTGGGCACCTGCGCAGGATGCTGTCTTCTTATGCAGTCATCCAAGTGCCACCCAAACATGTTGAATATGATTCCTTATACATTTTCCGTCTGCGGCGGAAAGACAGATTTGTCAATAATGTTCAACAGGCGTGCCGAGGAGATTGCGGGAATAAGGAAGGGTACGCAGATGGTTCGCTATTCGGAAGGCCCAGTTCCTGTGCCTGCGCTTCCTGTGAAGGAGGCCGATGTTGAGGTTGTGGCGTATTATAATAGTGATATAAACACCAAGTCCGATAAGGAGCGCACTCCATTAGCGGGGCAGGCGGCCGCCATCGCCGGAACGTTCGGCAAGGGGCGTTTGTTCGTCACCGCTGTCCATCCAGAGAGTGACGAGGATGATCACTACATTCTCAAAGGTGCGTTTCGATTCCTGACGGGGCGCGAACTTGATTGGGATTATCCGCAGAGAAAACGCGGTCAGCTCGCCGTCGGCTTTATGTGCGACGATTCATTCGGTGTTGAGACGGCGAAGCTGATCCAGAGACTTCTCAGGGAAGAAGAGTTTGATATTATTCCGTTCAACAAGGCAGATATCGCCAACGGAAATTTGAGGAATGTCGATGCTGTTCTCGCTCCGGCGTCGGTATCTGCTCAGAGTGTAGCAAATGGACTCTATGTCAATGGTATAAATCAGACAAAGGCATTTCTTCAGCGCGGAGGACGCATTTTTGCGTGGGGGAACGCTGCCGAGGCGGCAAGGAAGTATGACATCGGTGTTAGGTGTGTCGCCGATGCCGATGCCGCACTCGCCGCGCTTCGTGCGTTTTCTGCCGAGCCTGTTCCTCCTGCGAGAGCAATTCCGCCAAAAGTCAAAAAGCCTATCCGCGCGGGCGTCTTCCATAATGAAAAAAATTCCAGCATTCATATTGCACGAATGCTTGCATTCGCGCCTGAATACGAGCTTCGTTTCCTTGCGCCGGATGATTATGCCAAAGGAGCGCTCAAAGATCTCGACCTCGTGATTCAGCCCGGCGGGGGATGCACCTCGCAGTATAAGGCTCTTGGCGAGAAGGGAGTAGAGGCTCTCAGGCGTTTTGTTCTTGAAGGTGGAAAGTACTACGGTGTGTGTGCAGGAGCGTTTCTGGCGCTTCAGCAGTCGCGTGAGAATTATCCGCGCCTCGGGCTTGTGCCGTTTAAGGGGGACGATCCTCAGCATTATCGCGGCAAGTCTCCTATTGCTGTTGAGCTTACAGAAGACGGCAAGGCTGTTTTTGAGGGGTCCAAGGACGAGAGGACGGTCATTTACGCTGGCGGTCCAGCAGCTGTTCCCGGAGAGAGTGTTGAGGATGTAGATGTGAAAGTCCTGGCGAAGTATGCAGGGCGTACAATCAGCGTTACCAGCCCCGAGCCGGTTGAGCCGATGAACGGCAAGGCTGCGCTTATCGGCGGCAGGGTTGGCAAGGGTAAACTTTTTATTTCCTGCCCTCATCCTGAATTTGAGGAATCCACTTACGACATGGTGAGGAGCGCGATGAAGTATCTCACGGGAGTTTATCCTTCTGAGGTGAATCATGGCCGCGTACGCGGTGCTGTAGCGGTGCGTTACGCCTCGTCCGACAAGGCGTCGGCGGAGTTTCGCCTCGGCACGCTCGACCGGGATCCGAGGATTCATGTGTTGTCCGGAAGCGCGCTGCCAAGCCTCTCCCATGTTGATGTTGTTGTTTTTACCGACAAGGTGTCCAATGCCCACAAGAGAACCGCAAGGCGCTTTATCGCCCGTGGAGGCAGGGTTGTCATCGTCGCTGATACGCCTGAGGAGCTTGCTGCGGCGAAGACTGTCAAGGAGGCTGTAGTCCTTGAATCGTATGATGGCGTCATTGATGCCATACTGAAGTAAACGGCTAATATTACGAAAGAGTTTCTTATGGAAGAAAGGAAGACATGGCTTGAGCGGATGGCGGCAAAAGTGCCCGATCCAGTGGTGTTGTTCATTTTGATGTACGTGCTGCTTTTTGTCGCGACGATGGTAGTGGGAGGCACAACCTTCACCCTGCCAGGCGTCGATCCGGAAAGCGGACAGCGCATTGAGATTGTTAGGGCAGTTCGCGATATGTCCACGCGCGAAAATATCGTCTGGATTTTCGACAACGCGATCGTCAAGAATTACCTGGCCTACGCCCACGGACTTGTGGGCATTCTTGTTATCGCGATGCTCGGGATAGGCGTAGCCGAAGGGAGCGGTCTTTTTGCGGTGCTTCTCAAGCTTGCCGGCAAGCGTGTGAATCAGCGTCTCCTTCCGTATGTCATAGCGCTAATGGGAGTTCTTTCGAATGTCGCGTCCGATGCGGGGTATATAGTGCTGATTCCGCTTGCCGCCGCTCTTTACTGCGCTATGGGCCGCAACCCTCTCATTGGTGTGGCCGTATCGTTCGCCGGCGTGAGTGCCGGATTTGGCGCGAACATAATTCCCGCTACCACACACGATTTTCTCGTGGGGCTTCCGGCGAAGGATTTTGCTCTTGCTCAAGGTGTGCCGTGGATTTCGCGCTTGGGTGTTCCGTTAAATGAAACCACGATGGATTATTTCTACACGTGTTCGCTTGTGTTCGTCTTTACGTTCCTCGGCGGCTGGGTTACCAATAGATTCATCGCTCCAAAGTTGGATAAAATGGAGTGGCAGGTTCCCGAGGATATGACCGGCAAATCTTTCGATGTCACCAAGGAAGAGATTCGCGATCTTAAATGGGCGGGCTTAGGCCTTCTTATCGCTCTCTCCGTTCTTGCGTATTTCGGATTTGGTCCGCTTAAAGGTCATTTTGCGAAGAATGTTATTTTGTTCGTTTCGTTTTCTTTCTTCATGTCAGGTCTCTTCTACGGTGTCAAGAGAGGAAAATACCGTGCGGCGCATGATGTGGTTGCGGCAATGACGAAGCAGGTTAAAGAGCTCGGATACATGTTTGTTCTCACGTTCTTCTGCTTCAATTTTCTGGCGCTTCTCACGTATTCCGGCGTTGGCGCGTATATAACTTACGCCGGGGTCAAGGGGATTCTTGCTCTCAATCTGGAGTCTTCGCCGATACTTCTTCTGCTTGCATTCATTCTGATGGGCTCGACGATCAACCTCTTTGTCGCGAGCCTCTCCGCCAAGTGGCTGATGCTCGGGCCGATTTTCATTCCGATGCTCTACCATGTAAACCCGTCGCTTACACCTGAGGTTGTGTGCGCAGCCTATCGCACGGCCGATCCGTGTACAAACATCATCACGCCCGTAATGACATACGCAGGCGTAATACTTCTTTTTTGCCGGCGCTACAAGCCCAATTTCACCATTGGAGATCTTGCTATCATGATGTTGCCGTACTCTGGAATCTTCCTTGCTGTGGCAACGAGCATTCTTCTTATCTGGTTTAAGATTGGACTTCCCTTCGGATTTTGATATTCGCGGTCAAAACCACTGGGGAAGATATAGCGAGATTTAAGCCAAAAACCGTAGAGGCTGCAATTTTGTTATGGTGGAAGTCTGGAAATCAGCCGGTGTCCGGCGTAGAAGAGTGTTCGCGACATTCATTATTCTGACGTTCGCATCGCTTCTTATGGCGCTGAACTATCGGACATTCGTCTTATGGGGAGAGCTTTATCCTGCGGGAGCAACAGGCCTTGCCATGCTGTTGCAGCGCATAGCTCAGAGAGTGATTGACGCGGCTGGCTTGTCATTCACCGTTCCATTCTCCCCGATCAGTCTTGCCCTAAACGCAGTTCCGGTTTGGATCGGATTTAGGTTCATCGGCCGGCAGTTTACTCTTTGGTCGCTTTACGTCATTATAATAACCGGAATCTTAACGGATGTCCTGCCCGTTGATATGCTTACATCCTTTATTTCCGAAAGCGATCTTTCCCGCCTTGCCACCGATCCTTTCCTGACTTCGATTTTTGGCGGCATCGTCTTCGGTTTTTCGATGTCGTTGTGCCTTAGAATGAACGCCACTACAGGCGGCACGGACTTTATCGCGATATATCTTTCAGAGCAGAAAGGGCGCGAGATATGGGGCCTTATTCTCGCCATAAACGCAGCGATCCTCCTTGCCGGCGGATTTGTGTTCGGCTGGGCCGGTTCACTCTATTCCATCGTCTATCAGTTTATAACGCTGCAGGTCGTTCATATTATGTACCGCACTTATCAGCACCAGACGCTTCTTATCGTGACAAATGAACCAAAGAGGATATGTGAGGCGATTTATCGCGTAAGCCATCATGGCGCGACGGTCATCGAGGGGGTTGGCGGCTACTCGCGAAAATCCGCGAGTATTGTTTATTCGGTTGTCGCCGCAGATGATACGGTTTATATTTATTCGATATGTAAGAAGATTGATCCTGACGCCTTTATCAACACCATGAGCACATCGCGCGTAATAGGTAGATTTTACCATCGCCCGCGTGACTGATAATAGCGAGGGGCGTCCCAAAATGGGCTGGGCGCGTCCCGTCAGGTTTGAAGCAGGTTCTGCAAGATAAGTACGAGCGGAAGACCGGCCCGGAAAGCGCAGAAATCTTTCACCGCAACCCATGTAGCTTTTGGTATAATTAAGGATATGAAAAACCATATCTTTTTTGCAGTGTCGCTTGTTGGGGCTTTTTGCTCAGGAGCGGAGTTGTTCAATGGCAGGAATCTTGACGGCTGGGTGTCGGTAGCAGATCATTCTGCCACGGGTGGATATTCGGCATCCGAGCCTACATGGGCTGTCGTGAACGGAGCGATCCGCACTACAGGCACGCCGTTTGGCTATCTGCGCACTAAGCGTTCGGACTTTGCCAATTACCGTTTGAAGTTCGAGTATCGCTGGTGGCGTGCTACAGAGAAGCCCAACTCCGGTGTGTTCGTGCGTCTCTCTGCCGATACGGGGACGTTCATCCCGCGCGCCTATGAGAATCAGCTCGAGCGTGAAAGCGTGTGTTCGGTATTCGCGCTTGGCGGTGCTGTGCTTGAAGGGGTCTCTCCGCGTACGCCGTATGATCCCGCAGATCCTCTCTCCGGCATTGCCGCGATGCCGCGCACGGTGCCTTCGGCGGAGAAGGCGATGGGCGAATGGAACCTTTTTGAGGTGGAGGTAAATGGGGATGGCATCATCAACTGGCTTAATGGCGTGGAGCTCAATCGCGTGAAGGGAATTAAGATTTCAAAGGGTGCAATAGGCCTTCAGTCGGAGGGCGGCGCTATAGAATTCCGCAACATCTCCGTAGAGGAGCTGCCGTAAGGCATGCTGCGCCATCAAACTCAAGCCGGTTATGAAGGCCGCCCCAAATTCCGGCGTCAAGTATTTCCACGATGAAAAGGTTAAAACGCTCTGAGTATACCGGAGAGCTTTTTATAGAAAGGATGGTTGAAAATGTTAAAGGGAATTTCTCCTGCTCTTTCGCCTGATTTGCTCAAGACTCTTGCTGAAATGGGGCATGGCGATGAAATTGTCATATCCGATGCCCACTTTCCCGGGCATACATTCAATTCGCGTGTTATCCGTGCCGACGGCATCGGAGCCGATAGGCTTCTTGCGGGAATCATTCCGCTTTTTGAGCTTGATGCCTATGCTACTCCCGTAGCGATGATGGCGGCGGTTCCTGGCGATACGCTCGATCCCGCCGTTGAGGAAAAGTATCGTGCAGCACTTGGCTATTCTGGTGAAATAGAGCGCATTGAGAGATATTCGTTCTATGAGCGCGCCAAGAAGGCGTATGCGGTTGTGGTCTCTGGCGAGACGGCCAAGTACGGCAATATAATCTTGAAAAAAGGTGTCACGCCCATTTTCGATATCGGGCAATAGGTTTTTCGTTTCCGATAAAATTTCTGTTTTTTAAGGAAGTCTCTCCGAGGTCGGCGAGCATTATACGAAGTTTTTCCCGTGCGCGGTGGATTCTGACTTTAACGAGAGTTTCGCTTATGTGCATTGATTGGGCAATTTCGTGAATTGGGAGCTCATCCAATTCAAAAAGGCTATATGCCTCCTTTAGGGGCTTCGGCAGTTTTTTTACGGCGTTAAATATCCGCTTGTGCAGATATTCGTTGTCGGAAGGGGTTTCTAATTCGCCGTGAGTGCTTCCTGCATCATCTTCTGTTATTTCGTCGGAAAATATGATGTGGCGTGAATCGCGCAGATGGTTTTTGCGCAAGTTGCGCGCGATCGTGAATGCAAGAGCCGTTATGGCGTTTGCATCGTCGCGCAGAGAGCTGCGCAGTTTCCATAGTTTTAGGAAGGTTTCCTGCACGAGATCGCAGGATTCCGCGTAGGGTGTTCCTGTGGAGACGAGCCAATTCGTCAGCCTTGGAGCGAATGCGATATAGTGTTCCTGAACTGTCATAATTTCTGTCCCTGAACTGTTATCGGTTTTCGGTTTTAGTTGTGCGGAAGTATACCACAAAAAAAATATTTTTGCTGTAACTTTTTTTCTGAAATTGTGTAATCCACGCAGGAGGAAAAATCATGAAAAAAAGCGATATGACTTCGTTGGCGGAATATCTCGCTCAAGTCCGTTTTACAATACGCAAATCGGAGCATATACTTGAGGATGTACGTCTTCGCATCAGGGAGACCGACAGGTTTCTCGGTGACTTGGGAACGAGCAGAGCGGAGGTCGCATCGATGCGCTTTACGCCGATTCAGCTTGCCATGGTTGGCGAGGAACTTCGGCGCCGTGGATTTTATCCTGTTGAAATTTGCTAAAAGTTGGCAAAAACACTAAATTAGGAGGTGCCGAATGACTCTCGATAGTACCCCTTTATTGGCGAGTGTCCCCATGGCGAACCTGGGGAGTGTCCCCGCGACAGGCTTAGGGAGTATTCCCACGGCGGATATGGGGAGCGTCCCGATTAATTTTGAGGTGATCGCTCTTCAGGTGGCTGAAAATACTTCCTCGGTGCGCTCAATGGTTGCGTCCGTGGAGATTGCGTGTGTCGGGCGCCGTTCGGCGTCTTTGAATGATGAGCAGCTCTCTCGTATCGGAGCTCTTAAGGAAGCTTCGCAGGCTCTTGGGCTTGCGAAAGAGAATCTCGCCAAGGAGGAGGCTGTGTATTCTGAGTGCATGGTCATGTATTCCAATGCAAATGCAGGGCTTGAGGCGGCTAAAGTTGCGCTTGGCAACGCATCTGCAGGCAGCGAGACCGATGCGGCACTTGCAGCTCACGAGAAGGCAAGCGTTGATCTGGCTAAAGCATCCGCGGCACTTGAGGAGGCAAAGGTTAGGCTTGCGGCCCGTAAAGGCGAGGTTTCGTCAAAAACCGCCGAAGTGGAAAATCTGATCGCGGCTCTTGACGCGGCTCTTATGGCGAAGGTTCTTGATGAAATCAGAGCCGCTTCCCGCGATGCCGCAGAGGTAGAGAAGGTTCAACTGACCGAGCACGGAGAAGAATCAGAGCGCATAAGGGAGGAGTGTTCCGCCGAAAGAGTGCTTGCTGATTTTCTCGACCGCATGGAGGATGAGATTTCTGCTGAAATCTCTGCCCGCCGCACATCACAGATCTGATGCCGTTAAGGAAGGTTCGCGCCATGGAAACGACAAAAGCCACAATTGAAAAGGCTGTCCGCGATATGATGGGCAGCATGACGACGATTCGCGAGATAAAAGGAATTCCCGATGCGGAGATGGAATCTCTTTATTCTCTGGGGTACAATTTCTACAGGACTGGGAGCTTGGAGAACGCTGAGAAAGTTTTTCAGTTCCTCGTCCTGTTCGATCACTTCAATCCGCGCTATTGGATAGCGATGGGTGCGCTCTGCCAGACCAAAAAACGCTATATGGAGGCGATCACCGCTTATGCCTACGCGTCGTTTCTTGACATCAGGGATCCGAAGCCGCAGTTTCATGCCGCGGAATGCTATCTGGCAGCCGGCGACAAGGCTAACGCGCTTTCGGCAATTGCGGCTCTTGAGGAGTTTTCCCCAAAAGACACTGCGCGTGGGCGCGAATACAGGATGCGCGCCGAGGCATTGAAGAAACTTGCAGCTGCATAAATGGAGTGCGTTATGGGTAACGTGTCAGGAATAGGCGATCGCACGGCACTTCAAAGTCTTGCCGAGAACCAGGCCGCTGAAATGGCAAAAGCTCTTGGTCTTACGGAGGAAGTTCAAGTGCTTGCGAAAGAAATAGCGGGACTTCTTTCCCAGCAGCCTTCCTTGCGCATAGCCACTTCAGGCTCTGTCCAGCCGAAGGGGGAGACGGGGACTGCGCAAGGGGCTACGGGCGTTCCAGCGCTTGACAATCCAGACGATGCTGTTCAGAGGGAGGCGGATCTTGAACGCCTCATCTCTTTCCTTCAGCTTGAGACGGACAAACATCAGGCGGCGCTTGCCCAGGATCGCATTGAACTTCAAAAGGGCGAACTCGAGAAACGTCACGAAACTCAGATCGCCAAACTCAAGGAGTCTCTTGAGGAAATGGATAAAGCGGCGCGAACCAATCTTTTCATGAAGATCTTTGGCTGGGCTATGGCTGCAGTGGCCGTTGCGATAGCCGTTACCGCCTGTGTAGCCACAGGAGGCTTTGCGGCGGGGGCGGTTGTAGGCGCCGTAGTTGCCGTAGGAATGTGCATTCTTAACGAAACAGGCGCTTTAGACGGCATTACCGAAAAGCTTGCAGAGGCTCTAAAGGAGTCGGGCGTGAGCGAAGAGGGTGCGCGTGTGCTCTCTTCTGTAATCGTCGCCGCTGCGGTTGTGGCGGTTACTCTCGGAGCAAGCTTAGGGGCTGGCGCTCTGCAGGGGCTGTGCACGGCCGGGGCGGAGGTGGCGATGACGGCAGTCATGTCCACGGCGAAATCTGTCCAGAGCGCTCTTCAGATCGGAGCGGGAGTAATGGGCTTTGGAGGGACTGTCGCGGGCGGCGTTGCGGCCTATCAGAATTACAAGGTCGGCATGCTTAAGGCGGATACCACGGAAATGGAAAAGTTCCTCGCCGTCATGCGCCAGCAGCTTGAGGAGAGCCAGGAAGAGCTCGAGGCGATCCTTTCGAAAATACAGAGCGTCTATTCTGGCATTGCGGCGATTATAAATTCGGAAATAGACGTGGAGGGGGAAATTGCTCGTCAGCTTGGCCGCATGGCCTAAAAGAAGAAAGGTGGTGCAAGATGAATATTCCCGTTATTGACCTCTCTCAGTCTGCCGCCTGGGATATCGGCGTGAGTTCTTCCGGAGTAAAGGTGGCTGCGGAGACTGTCGCGGAGGCGTCGCGGAGCGATGTGGCGGTCTCTATAGACACGACTGCAGATCTTGGAGAAGTCACCGCTGTCATGGCAGAGGATGTCTTTATAGACGAGCCAAAACCGTTTGATATGGCGGATATGATATCGTTTTCGAGCCTGTTGTCGTGTGATGATGTCTTTGCTCTTCCCGAGGAGGATATTCGCGGCGCTATCGATGAAGCATCCATGCTGCTCAAACTTACTTCAGGCGGATCGACGACGGGAAAGGTGCTTTTCGATGTGTATTCTCTTATGGCTCTTATGATAGACTGTTCGCAAAAAATGCGCGATGCCGCACGTGAAATCCGGCAGGCGGAGAATACGCAGGTGCAGCAGACAATTCAGCTTCAGGCGGATAAGCAGCGCACGGCGGCCATCGGCGGGATGATCGCAAGCATCGCGGTGTGCGCGCTTCAGGTGGCGGCACAGAGCGCGAACATGGTTTATATGGCAAAGGGCGCCGGCAATATCAGTGTTGAAACGAAATCCCGGATGATCGGAGATATGATTGCCGCAATGGGAAATGTCGCGCAAGGCGTGGTGAAGAGCAGCGTCGAGATTGTGCAGGCAGATGCCACAGAAGAAGGTGCCAAACAGCAGCAGGCGCAGGAGATGCTTGATCAGGCAAAGGACCTCTTCGGACAGTGTCAGAGCGTAGTCGAAGCGGTGGTGCATTTGATGCAGAGCGTTCTTCAGGCTGAAATTCAGTCCATGCGCGATGCAATTCACGCATAAGGAGGCGATCCATGCCTATGATTTCGGCAGTTCCGATAGAGGGGCTTTCTGTTTACGGCACAGAGCAGGTGGCCTACCGGGTAAGTTCCTCCGGAACTGGCGATTTGATTTCGGCCGCCTTTGCCGCGATGGCAATGGAGGCATGTGCAATCGAGGCTGAGGCCGGAGCTTACGCCGATGTTTTACGGCTTAGGCGCAAAAAGCTCGAAGATCTTGGCGTTGCGCTTGCCGCTGTAGCCAAAGCCAGAGCATCGCTAAACGTGGAGAAGGGTGCTGAATCGTCAGATCTTTCGTCTGCCGATTCAGCGCTTCAGGAAGCTTCGCGCATAGCCGCCTTTTACCGTCGCACGGAAGGGAGTTCGCTTGTTGTAAAGGTCAACTCGGAGAATAAAATAAGGCGTGACGATGCTTTAATGGCCGAGAGCGCCATCCAGTATGAGATCGATTACGAGACTAACGAAATGCGTCAGGACATGGTGGTGATGCAATCGCTCGTTTCCAAGCGGGACAATGCTTTCTCCACAGTGGCGCGTCTTGTGGAAAAACTTTCGTCCACGGCAAAGTCCATAATCGCAAATATCGGCAGGGATTGCTGCTGAGTCGAAAATGACATAGTCACGCTTTTTTGGTATAATTTGCGGTATTATGAAATGGTCGAAGACTTTGATTCAAACCCTGCGTGACAATCCGCAGGATGCAGAGATTGATTCTCACAAGCTGCTCGTCAGGGCGGGTATCGTCAAGAAGCTCGCAGGCGGGCTTTATACCTATCTTCCGCTCGGTATGCGCTCTCTTAAAAAGGTGCAGGCTATCGTTCGCGATGAGATGGATAAGGCCGGCGCGCTCGAAATCGTAATGCCGATCCTTCAGCCCGCGGAGCTTTGGCGCACCACCGGGCGTTGGGATACGATGGGGCCGAACATGTTCAAGCTCAAGGATCGCGCCGAGCGTGAGGCGGCTCTCGGTCCCACCGCCGAGGAGGAGGTGACGGATCTCGTCAAGAGCGTTGTTGGATCATATCGTCAGCTTCCCGTCACGCTTTATCAGATTCAGTGGAAATTCCGTGACGAGACTCGTCCGAGATTCGGCCTTATGCGCTCTAAGGAATTTCTGATGAAGGACGGCTATTCGTTTGACGTAGATGCCGAGGCGGCAGATAAGACATACTGGAACATGTATCATGCTTACGAGCGCATTTTCGCGCGCTGTGGGCTTAAGGCCGTTCCCGTTGAGGCTGATGGCGGTGATATGGGCGATAGCCAGACGCACGAATTTCATGTTCTTGCCGATGCAGGAGAGGATGGCATTGCGTTTTGCGAAGGCTGTGGCTATGCCGCCAACCTTGAGAAGGCGGCTCGCAAGGCAGATTTTTCAGCATCTCGGGACGGTGCGTCCGAGGCCATTGAAGAAGTGGAGACTCCTTCCGCACGCACGATCGAGGAGGTATCCCGCTTTCTTGGCCTTGAGCCTTCGCGTTTTGTCAAGACGCTCGTCTATTCCGCAGACGGCAAGTGCGTCATGGTCTCAGTTCCTGGTGATCGTGATGTGAATGAAGTCAAGCTCAAGCGTTTCCTTGGCGCGAAGACGTTGGAGCTTGCCGCTTTCGATGATGTCCTTGCCGTCACCGGGGCGGAGGCTGGATTCGTCGGCCCCGTATCTCCTGCCGACAAGACTCTGCGCATTCTTGCCGACATATCCCTCAAGGGGGCTTTCGGTCGCGTTACGGGCGCAAATAAGAACGGCTATCACATCAAGAATGTTGATTTTAGCCGCGATGTCTCGATTTCGGAAGCAGACTACTCTGATTTCGTGGTGGCGGCGGCCGGTGATGCCTGCCCCGTGTGCGGCAAGCCCATTGCCATCAGGCGCGGCATTGAGGTGGGGCAGGTCTTCAAGCTTGGCACCAAATATACCGACGCATTCAAAGCTGTCTACAAGAATGACAAGCTTGAGGAAAAAACCATCGTCATGGGATGCTACGGCGTCGGCGTCAGCAGGACGCTTCAGGCGGTCATCGAGCAGAGCCACGACAAGGACGGTATCGTCTGGCCCGCGTCGGTCTCTCCTTATCAGGTTTGCATTTGTCTTCTCGATCCTGACACGCCCGAGGCTGTGGCGGTTTCCGACGCGCTTGAGAGCGCGCTTGAGGCGAAGGGTATTGATGTTATCGTGGACGATCGCGCAGAACGTCCCGGCGTTAAGTTTAAGGATGCAGACCTCATCGGCTTTACCGTTCGCGTCGTAGTTGGCGCAAAGGGTCTTGCCAACGGAGGAGTTGAAATCAAGCTCCGCAGCGAGGACAAGTCAAAGACCCGCATTGTGGCGCCCGAGCTTGCGGCGGATTGCATTGAGGGGCTTCTCAGGGGCTAAGATTCTTTAAGGAGATTTCAATGGCAGAAAAAATTTCTTTTGAAGCCCCCAGAGGGATGCGTGACTTCTATCCAGAGGATATGCTCTGGCGCAACAAGGTTTTTGATGCATTCCGTGCTTCGGCAGATCTTTACGGCTTTGATCCGTATGATGCTTCGGTGGTGGAGAACTACGATCTTCTTGCCCGTAAGGCCGGCGAGGAGGTGGGTGAGCAGATCTACCACTTTCTGGACAAGTCCGAGCGCCGTCTTGCGCTCCGCGCGGAGATGACTCCCACGCTTGCGCGCATGGTGGCGCAGCGTCAGAAGGAGTTGCCGTTTCCTCTTAAGTGGACCACGATTGCGCAGTGCTTCCGCTATGAGCGCATGACCAAGGGCCGCAAGCGTGAGCATTACCAGTGGAACCTTGATATCATAGGTGAGGATTCTGTCCTTGCCGAGGCCGAGGTTATTGGCGCTGCGTGTGATGCGCTCAGACGCATGGGCCTTACGTCTGCCGATTTCAAGGTGCGCGTCTCTTCACGCAAGTTTCTTGGCGAGCTTCTCGCCGGGAGCGGAATTCCTGCTGAGAAGCATGCTCAGGTGTTTCTCGCGCTCGACAAGCGCGGAAAGATGCCCGATGCCGAGATAGCGGCTCTGCTTCGCAGTGGCGGCCTTTCAGACAAAGAGGTTGACGCTACATTCGCGATCATGGACACGAAATCGTTTGAGGCTTGTCCAGAGCTCGTGGAGCTTTTTGCCTTGGCAGAGAAGTCCGGCTTTGCCGATTGCCTTGTCTTTGATATTTCAGTTATCCGCGGGCTTAGCTACTACACCGGCATCGTGTTTGAGTGTTTTGACGCTAAAGGTGAGTTCCGTGCCATCTTTGGCGGCGGACGATATGACAATCTGCTTACGACTATCGGCGGCGAGCCTACTTCAGCCGTCGGCCTTGGTTTCGGAGATGTGGTCGTAACCGAGCTTCTCAAGGCACGTCTCGGGGAGAGCGCAGCCAAGGGCCGCAAGGGCGTTGCCGTGGGTTATATGTTCCCGTCGGAGCGTGACGCCGCCGTTCTCGTGGCCGCAAAGCTTCGCGCGGCAGGTGAGCGGGTGGAGCTTGCTTTGAAGGCGCAGAAGCCGAAGAAGTTTTTCTCGCGCGCTGATGCCTGCTCTGCCGCCAAGGCCGTGTTCATCGGGCCTGACGATGTGGAGAAGGGTTCTGCCCGCATCAAGGATCTTGAAACTCGCAATGAGACGGATTTCCCCTTATGAGACAGGATATAGCTTCAGTATTCGCCAGGTGTGAACGCGTCCGCGCAGGACTTGTCATTGGTTTTTCCGATGAAACGCTGAACGTACTGAAGTCTAACCGTCCAGGGGTATGGATGTCCGTTCCTCTTGAAGATGAGCTGCTGTTTGACGACAGCCAGTTTGATGTGGTGATTCTTCACCCGGACGGCGTCAACAAAGCTCTGATCCGTGAGGTGAACCGTATTCTCAAGCCGGACGGGTTTCTGTTTTTCACCGTCAATGAGCGCACTCGTAAGCAGGATGGTTTCACCGCGCAGGAGATCTACGGAATCATTCGAGAGGGATTTGATATTCTTGAGCTCAAAAGCCCGAAGTGGTGGCTTTTCGGGCTTGCCGGGCGGACGCTCACGGTTTGCGCACGTAAGAAGGCGTGGCGTGAGCATAAATCGTTTATCCGTGAAGGGTCTTTGCCATTTACGCCTTTTAGGAGTAGGCCATGAAGAAGCTTGTTTTGTTTTTTGCGGCTTTTGCGAGCGCTTTCGCCGCTTTTTCGCAGGAGCTTATAGAGGAGTTTCTCTCTGCGCGTTTTACAGAGAACCCTGTTCGTTATGAGCGTGCCGCCAAAGCGATGATCGCCGAGGCGGCCGAGGGAAGGGCGCTTCATCAGTTCTTGCTTGCGGCCGTATCTGACGAGCCGACGTATCCTGCCTCTCAGCGCATTTCAGCGGAGCTTGTGGCGGAGTATCTCAAGGCGAACAGGCGCAGGATCTCTGCCATTGCCGATCAGAAGGAGAATCCTTTGGCGCTTTACATCCTTTTTCTTGAGAACGGCAACAGCGATTATTTGAAGCGTGCGGCGGAGGGCGATTGCGTTTACGCCCTCAACGAGCTTGGTATGCGTATGATGGACGATGCGCGGCGCAGGAATTTTGCCGCTTCCACTTCTGGTATTCTGCGCAAATCGTTTTGGTATTTTAGCCGGGCTGCCGAAAAGAATGATGCCGCCGGTTATTACAACCGCGGAATATGCTATATGAATGGATATGGCTGCAAGGCGTCCAATGCGGAGGCGTTCTCTGATTTCAGCCGCGCGTCGGAGCTCAATCATCCCGGGGCCAAGAATATTTTAGGGGAAATGTTTCGCGACGGTGTTTCCGTGGATAAGAGCTCTCAGACCGCCGAGGAGTATTTTGCCGCAAGCGCTAAAACGGGCAACCCTTACGGATGTTACAATTATGCGATGATGATACTCTCGTCCAATGCCGTGAACAAGGAGGCCTCCAAGGCGGTTAAGATTTTAGAGAGGGCGGCCAGTGCCCGCTATCCCGAGGCGATGAATGAATATGGAAAGTGCCTTTATAATTCCATCGGTATAGACGCTTCTGTTACAAACAATCACCATCAGGCCGTGGCATGGTGGTACAACGCCGCGACTGAGCAAAAGTATGCACCGGCAATGGTTTCGCTCGCAACGGCGTTTCTTGACGGCAAGGGTGTGGAGCGTAACGAACTTGCCGCTATTTCTTGGCTTGAGAAAGCCGCCGCAGAGGGTTTGCCGGCTGCGATGGTGGCCCTTGCGGAGTGTCATGAAAAGGGGCGTGGGAATTTTAAGCCGAGCCGTTATAACGCCAACTGGTGGCGCACGTGTGCACGCGCTGCGGAGGGGGATAGAAACGCAAAGGTCTGGATCGGATCGCACAAGTTGAAATGAGACGAGTTCTGTTGATACTGTTTGCGGCCGCCGTATGGTTGCCGCTTTATTCGGGTGAGACGAGCTCTGATGCGATTATACGCGTTCTTAACACTCGTGTTGCGGGGTCTGTCAGCGAGTTTGACAAGGCCGTGGAGAAAATTGCAGTAGACGCGAAAGCCGGCAAGCCGCTTCAGCAGTTTTTGATGGTAATACTCTCGCGCGAGAAGGATCCTCCTCAGGCGGCCAGACTCTCAGACGATGTTTGTGAGAAGTATGTTAAGGAGTCACGCGGCAAAATCTATTCGATGGCTCGCGAGAAAAACAACTCTCTTGCGTGGTATCTGATAGCGCTTGAAAACAACAACAGGAGGATTTTGCGGCATGCCGCCAATCTCGGCAATGTTCAGGCGCTCAACGCATACGCTACCATGCGCCTTTCCGAGGGTGTTGAAATCGCCGAGTCCAATCCCGAGGCTGCTGCGGTTGCTTTTGCCGAATCTTTTGAAGACTTTACGAAAGCGGCTGGAATGGGGGATGCAAATGCCCTCAACAGTCTGGCTATTTGCCATCAGAAAGGCTATGGCTGTGAAAAGAGCGAGACTGCGGCGTTTAAGTATTTTGCAAAAGCGGCGGAGCTCAGGCATCCCGAAGCGGTAAACAATATGGGGAGGTTTTATCGTGAGGGGGTCGTGGTCAAGAAGAATCTGGCTTCGGCGCTTAAGTGTTTCGAGATAAGTTCGTCCATGGGTAATTCGTGGGGCGCCGTAAATTATGCATCGCAGCTTATTCTTGGCGAAGGCTGCAAGAAAGATTCAAAGAAGGCGGTAGCGCTCCTTGAATCGTTTGCTCGCGAGGGCAAAAGTGAAGTGATGGATTTTCTTTCGTCGTGCTACGAGCGCGGGCTTGGCGATATCAAGAGTGATTCCTATCTTTCGCTCGTGTGGAAGCTTCGTGCAAAAGCTGCGCGCGGAGATGAGAACGCTGCAAAATGGTTAAAGTCCAACAAGGCTGAATTATGAAGATTCTGATGATTGGCGATATAGTCGGCTCTCCGGGGCGTAAGATTTTCAAGCGCGAAATTCCGCGCATCAAGCGGGAGATGGGCGTGAATGCCGTGATAGCCAATGCAGAGAACTGTGCGGCAGGCTCTGGTATCACGGCGGCTTTGGCCAAGGAGCTTTTCGAGGCTGGCGCCGATGCTATCACGCTCGGGGATCACACTTGGGGGCAGAAGGAGTTTGCAGGGCAGATTGATTCTGTGGATAAGCTTGTAAGGCCTTTGAATTTTCCGTCTGAATGCCCGGGGAAAGGATGGCGCATTGTGACGATGCCCACATTTCGGTTCGCCGTTATAAATGCCCTTGGGCGTGTATTCATGACTCCTTCGGACTGCCCGTTCAAGGCGATTGACCGTGCATTGCAGGAGATACCGAAGGATATTCCCGTTTTTGTGGATTTTCATGCTGAAGCTACGAGCGAGAAGATCACAATGGGTTATTATCTCGACGGTCGGGTCACGGCCGTTGCGGGGACGCATACACATGTTCAGACGTCGGATTCCGTTGTTCTGCCTAAAGGGACGGCATACATCACGGATCTTGGAATGTCAGGTCCTTACGTCAGTTCCATCGGGCGCGATTTGAAGCCTGTGACGAAGAAGTTCATTTCGGGGATGCCTGCACGTTTTGAAGTGGCGGACGGGCCTTCTGTGCTGGAGGGTGCAGTAATCGAATTTGATCCTGCTACGAAAAAGGCTTTTTCTGTGGAGGCGCTTCGCATCAGGGAGGTGCTCTAAGATGTTTATCGTCTGGGATTGGAACGGCACGCTCCTTGACGATAATCATGCTTCATTGAGGGCTCTTAACACTATACTTTCGCGTCGTTCTCTCCCAACTGTGGATCTTGATTATTACCGTCGCAACTTTGCGTTTCCCGTGGCGAACTTTTACGAGCAACTTGGCGTTAGGATCAAGGACGAGGATTGGGATGCTCTTGCCGAGGAGTATCATGACGCTTATCATGAATCCTCGTTGAGCCTTGCGCCTGATGCTCGCGATGCCCTTGCTCTTGCGGCCGCATCCTCTGTTCCGCAAGCGGTAGTTTCGGCCATGCGCGAGGATTATCTCGTCTCTGATATGGACAAGTTCGGTATTAGAGATTTTTTTCATAGCGTTCTCGGGACGGATAATCTTGACGGATGCTCAAAGCTTTCGCGAATGAAGGATTTTGCATCGCAGGTGGGGGATCGAAAATTCGTGGTGATAGGCGATTCGCTGCACGATTGGGAGGTTGCGGAGGAAATTGGTGCAAAATGCGTATTTTACGGAGGTGGGAGCCATGCTCCTTCGCGATTAAGGCATCTCGGTCCAGTGGCAGAAACACTTTGCAAAGCGGTACGCTTGGCGATTGGGGAATAAAGAGAGGGTGCGGCAAAGCGTGGATTTTGGCCCTATTTCAAAAAATGAAAGAATCTGCGTGTCCTTTATGCTTCCCGTTTCCCTTCCTTTGCCGACTGGCGGCGGTATTCGCGCATGGTCATGCCGGTTCGCTTCAGGAAGAACCGCTTTGCGTATCCGTCCGATTCGTATCCGCTGCGCTCCACCACCATCGCGATGGGAAGTGTGTTGCTCGACAGGAGTTCGCGCATTTTCTGTAGACGTATTTCATGGATTTCGTCTAGGATTGAACGGCCCGTTTCCTTTCTGAACCGGCTTGTCGCAAGCGCGCGCGAGCAGTTCATTTCGGCGGCGATGGCGTCAATGGAAAGTCCTGGCTCGCAAGCGTGACGCCTGATGAACTCGCGCGCACGGCGCACACGTGCGCTGACTCCAGGAGTTGTGTCCGTGGAGCCGCGACGCACGATGCGCAGCGGGCCATAGTATTCGGTGCGTACGCTTGTGCCGTTGTCGATTTCCTCCGCGAGCATCTGGGCCATGCGCCATCCCGCGCCCTCGAAATCAGGTTCAACGCTAGTGATTCCTGGCTTGACGGCCTCGCAATAGGCTTCGTCGTTGTCGATTCCGACGATGCGCACTTCATCGGGCACTGAAAGCCCCACCTTTGTCGCTGCGTTATATGCCTCCATGGCGCAATAGTCGTTCGCACCGAGTATGCCACACGGTTTAGGCAAATCCCTTAGCTTCTCTTCGAGAGACGCGAGCGCCAACGTGACAAGCGTCTGCCCGGCAGCGGCCGTATCGGACTTGAATCGTCTGAATCGCTCCTTGTCCCAGTGTACGTCTTTGCCAGTGCCGAGGTAGGCATAGGACTTGCATCCGCATCGCAGGAGATCCTTGGAGGCCAATGCAGCGGAGGCTGCGGAATCGTGCAGAAGGCACGGATGTTCTTTCGACGGCCTTTCGGGGTTCTGGTCGAGGTAGATGGTCGGGATTCCCCTGAAGACGTTGTCGGGCGCACTCGCCGTGTTCATTGCGCGATCCACAAGACAGCCGATGGGTGCCCATGTTTTCAGTGCTCGGCGGATATCCGAGGCGGTCGCGAATCTCTCCACGACCTGCACGAACCAGTCGCGCTCCTGTGCAAAGCGGTGGACGCCCGAGAGCTTCTGCAGCCAGCTCTTGCGCGTTGTGGATTGGAAAAAAAGGACGGTTTTCATCGTGTGCATAGTATACTAAAAATTTTGTCCGATTGACTATATTTTATTTGTCCTATGGGATAACACATCGAGCAGGCGTCTTGGTAAAATATAGCCAAATATGAAAACGAAAAACACTCTGATTATTGCGATCCTTGCATTGTCCGCTTTGGCATCCGCCTACTCTGGCGAGGTGTCGATGAAGGAAGACACGATCGTCCTTCCGACGTATGCGCCGGGAGGCTACGACAAGACTCCGCTTTTCTATACCGGGCGCGTCTACCAGGGCGCGCAAGGGCGCGTCTACCCGTATCCGATGCAGGACGTGCTGCACGACGAGAAGTTCGACGAGACGTACAAGTACCTGACGCTCGAGAATGACTGGTTGCAGATGGGGCTTCTACCCGAGCATGGCGGGCATCTCCTCAACTTCACGGACAAGGCGACCGGATTCGAGACGTTCTACCGCCAGCATGTCATAAAGCCTGCGCTCATCGGAATGCTCGGCGCGTGGATATCCGGCGGCGTCGAATGGAACTTCCCGCACCACCACCGCGCGACGACGGCGATGCCAATTGACTGGAGGCTTGTCGCAAACTCAGACGGATCGAAGACGATCTGGATCGGCGAGACGGAGCTCAGGCGCCGCCTCAAGTGGACGATAGGTCTTTCGTTCCTCCCCGACCGCGCGGTCCTGAAGGCGGAGAACGTCTTCATGAACCGCCAGCCGTGGATCGAATCGATGATTTACTGGGCAAACGTGTCCGTCCACTGCGATGAGAACTACCAGATTCTCTTTCCGCCGTCCATGCACGTCGGCTTCGACCACCACAAGAACTACTGGACGAGCTATCCTATCGGACCGCGCAAGGAGGAAATCGAGCTTCTTCCTTCTCAGCGTTCCAAATACGCGAACGACATCGAAGGTATGATGGATTTGAGCTGGTGGAAGAA
>JAGBZQ010000089.1 GCA_017628165.1 Kiritimatiellia bacterium
AGCCTTCTTGGCGCCCTGGACAAAATCATTGCACTGCGATGTCTGACCACGGACGATGGCATCCACCAGCGGACGAATCTCCTGATAGATATGGCTCGTGGAAATCGTAGCCGGGCCGGAGATGATCAAAGGCGTACGGGCCTCATCGATGAGAATCGAGTCCACTTCGTCGACAATCGCAAAATTGTGCCCGTTCTGCACAACCTGCTCCGGACGCTGAGCCATGCCGTTGTCACGCAGATAGTCGAAGCCGAACTCGGAGTTCGTGCCGTAGGTGATGTCACACAGATACTGCGCACGGCGCTCTTCGGAGGTCATAGAGTTCTGGATGCAGCCTACCGTAAGACCAAGAAACTCATAGAGATGGCCCATCCATGTGGCGTCGCGACGGGCAAGATAATCGTTCACCGTGACGAGCTGGACATTCTTGCCGGCGAGGGCGTTCAAATAGAGCGGAAGCGTGGCCACGAGAGTCTTGCCCTCACCGGTCTGCATTTCTGAAATTGCACCGCGATGGAGAACAATGCCGCCGATGAGCTGGACATCAAAAGGCACCATATTCCAAGTGAGAGTATGCCCGCAGACTTCGCGGCTCGTCCCTACGAGACGGCGGCAGGCGTTCTTGACAAGCGCGTAAGCCTCTGGAAGGATTGCATCAAGCGACTCTCCTGCCCTCACACGCGCTTTAAACTCCTCTGTCATGCGCGGATAATCGGCATCAGAAAAATTCTTGGTCTGGTACTCAGCCTCAATGCGGTTGATCTGGTGAACAACAGGCCAAAGCCTCTTAAGCTCGCGCTCGTTTTTTGTGCCAAAAAGCTTTCTTAAAAGATTCATTTTTATAACAGTGAAATTTTACATTTTTGTTTGTTCTGTACTTGAACATATTATACCAAAAAAGACGCAAAATTTCACCCTGGTATCATCGCTTAAAAGGAGAGTTTGAGGAAAACTCCATCTTCTGTCCGCTCTCGGGATGAACGAAAGCAAGCTTCTTAGCATGGAGGAAAAGACGCGGAGCCTTGGCGGCACCGTATTTCACATCGCCGACAACAGGATGACCTGCCTCTGAAAAATGGACGCGAATCTGATTTTTGCGCCCGCTCTTAAGCACCACTTCAACAAGCGTAAATTTCTTTGATCTCACAAGAACTTGCCACTCGGTCCGCGCCTTCTTGGCGCCAGGAGTAGACTCTGGCACGGAGCGGACCTTGTAGCCGTCGGGATCCTCTTTCAAAGAACTTTCAAATACGCCAGAGTCCTCTGCAATCCGCCCCTCCACGCGTGCAATGTATGTCTTGTCGGTAAGACGATTCCAATCGCTTCTGAAGAACTCCGCAACTTCCTCTGACTTTGCAAACATCATTACACCGCTCGTATCCCTGTCAAGACGATGAACGAGCCATACGCGGAGGCGACTTTTCGCCTGACCTTTGCGAAGATAATCATTGAGGCAATTTTCAGCTGTCATTTGACCTTCGCGCGCTTTGCGCCCCCAAAGCTGGGTATGTGTAGTCAAAAGCCCTGCCGGCTTGTCTATAACGATTACAAACTTATCCTCATAGAGGATATTAAACTTAAGACGAGATGAAGAATGCATTGATCTACTCATTTACGTAACGAAATATCGCGCAAAAGGCATTCATATATCGGGATTGGTGGGCTATAGTGGATTCGAACCACTGACCTCTTCCATGTCAAGGAAGCGCTCTAACCAACTGAGCTAATAGCCCGAAGCGTTTAATTCGCTTGATGGGACATAGTATACCACAACCAGTAAAAGCACGTCAATAGGGAAAATCATTTTTTTGGCTTTACGTCCAAAATATTGAACTCCACATGCCTCTCGCTGCCAAAATTGGAGATAGAGGCGGTGAACATCACATCAAATACTGAAGCTGAATTGCGCCTGAAATACTCCACTTTATCTCCATTGCGCCACCATACGCCTCTTAATCCACCTGAATTTGCCAAACTCAACGCTAAATGACGCCCTTCGCCTATTGACTTCACTTCAGAAAACCTGACTCCCCTCAACGCAAAACGCGGCTCCGGATTCCCCTCGCCGAAAGGAGCCATCTTCTCAAGCGATTCAACAAATTCAACACTTAAATCCTCTGTCTTCACCCATGCATCTATCAAAGAAGTACCGTGCGTTTCATCGGCAAAATCCGCTCGCCACGCCTCACATACCGCCGGGAAAATCTCACGGAAGCGCTCCATGCCACCTTCCTTGACCGTAAACCCGCCGGCGAGCGCATGGCCGCCAAACCTCTCAAGCGCCATAGCGGATTTGGAAAGCGCTTCGCAGATATTGTATCCTTCTGGTGCGCGCAAGGAACCGTGACGCCCTACTACAACGGCAACAGGAACAGGAGATCCTCCCGCCTTCACCAAATGCTCAAGTACGCGTGAGGCCACAATGCCGGCTACACCCTTATGCCCCTGCGGGAGCTCGATAATCTGCGCCGCTGCTCCATTTGCAAGCTGCTTTACAGCATCATCAAACATCTTCTGCTCGACGCTCTTGCGCTCAACGTTCTTTTCATCCACCTTCCTCGCAAACTCGCGCGCCTCCTCAACATTATCAGCAAGAAGAAGCCCGAGAGCTTCATACCCGTTTGACATCCTGCCCGAAGCGTTGATCCTCGGACCGATACCGAAGCTGAAATCCCTGACGCTAACCACCTCGGCACCCGTCTTTGCCGCGCGTAAATAAAGCTCCTTAAGACCGATAGGTGCATAACTACGAAAAAGCTTGAGGGCAGCCGACACAAGCACCCTGTTTTGAGCGCAAAGGGGCATTACGTCTGTTATCGTGGCAAGGCCGGCAAGAACAAAAAGCGGTGGAGATATCTTGCCGCCGGTGTAAATCCCCTCTTCGCGGGCTTTGCCGACAAGCGCATTTGAAAGAAAAAACGCCACACCGGCCCCACACAATCCTTCAAACTGTTCGGGCGCGGAAACCTTCGGATTTACAACAATGCACTCTGGAAGGCTCTCCCCGGGCAAATGGTGGTCCGTCACAACGACATCGATTCCCTTGGCCTTGAGAAATGCAACCTCCTCTACGGAATTTATGCCATTGTCCACCGTCACCACAATCCCTGTATCAGGATGTTCAGATAAAAGCCGCGAAACGGAAAGAGCCGTCATCCCGTAGCCTTCGCTCATCCTATCAGGAAGAAACGCAATTACAGAGGCATTAAACGCCCTCAAAGTCCTTACAATTATCGCAGTCGCGGAAATGCCGTCGCAGTCGTAGTCACCAAAGACTACCACCTTTCTGCCTGCGCGGACGGCATCTAAAATCGCACGAGCCGCTTCTGATATTCCGGGAATGCTCTCCGGCGATTCAAGATTGGATAAAGACGGATCGAAATAAAAGGCGAGAGTCTCAGGTGTGACACCGCGCACGGCCAGGAGCCGCGCCATAAGGCGTTCGACTCCTGCCGCCTGAAGAGCATCTAAAGCCTCCCCGGAAACCTCCCTTTCGATCCAATTCATCTATATGGCTCAGAGCGGCACTTCATGACACCAGCCGTGAACATCCTCAATGACGCCATACTGGATGCCCTGCACCGTCTCGTAAAGCTTCTGGAGGTGCTCACCCACGGCGTCCTTATCAGAAATCACAATAACATCATCGCCACGGGTGATTTCCCAAACGGGAGTGACGACCACTGCCGTTCCGCACGCGGCAACTTCGGCAAACTCCTTGATTTCCGTATACGGAATGGGACGGCGCTCCACCTTCCATCCGAGATCCTCGGCGCACTGCATGAGCGAGAGATTCGTGATGGAAGGAAGTACGGAGTGGCTGTCAGGCGTGACATACGTTCCGTCCTTGGTGATGCCAAGGAAGTTAGAAGTGGAGAACTCCTCCACATACTGATGCGTTTTGGCATCAAGATAAAGCTCCACGGGCCAACCTTCGCGTTTGGCCTTCTCGTGCGCATAGAGGGAGGCGGCGTAGTTTCCGCCTACCTTCACATCGCCCATTCCATTCGGGGCCGCACGATCCCAATCATCCAGAATAACGGCTCGCACGGGTTTGAGCCCGCCCTTGTAGTAAGCCCCCACAGGCATTACGATCACCATGAACGTAAACTCCTTTGCAGGAGCAACGCCGATCTGAGGACCTGTTCCGATCAACAGCGGACGAATGTAAAGCGAACCGCCCGTTCCGTACGGCGGGACGTACTCCTCGTTGGCGCGAACGACCTTGTCCACGGCATCCACGAACATGTCAACGGGAATTGCAGGCATCACACAGCGCTCGGCCGTGCGAGCCATACGCTTGGCATTCTCCTCGGGACGAAAAACAACGATCCTGCCGTCCTTCTGACGAAAAGCCTTCATCCCCTCAAAGCACTCCTGCCCGTAATGCAGGCAGCTCGCTCCGATGTGCATCGTTATCTCCGGCTTCTTGACAAACTCACCCTCTGACCATTTGCCGTCACGCCAGACATAGCGAATGTGACAATTAACCTCTGAAAAACCGAATCCGAGATTCGCCCAGTCAATACCTTCTTTTGGCATATCTTATTTCCTTCTGTTTTGCTCTATATATTTGTTGAACTTTTCATAAATTCTATAAAGAATCATATCGCGGCGGCACTCGGCGAAAAGCCCTTCGCGGTCTATCATAAGTGCCATGTAAAAACTCTCGATCGCCTCGTTGTCCCTGCCAAGAGACTCCGCGAGCTTGGAAATGCGAATCCACATGAAAATATCCCTGCTCTTGGTTTCCGTCATGTAGGCGAACAAAACCTTGAGCGCGGCGTGCGGATCCACAGCGATGGCCTTGTCAAAGAATTTCGCAGCCTTCTCGGCGCGTCCGGAAAGATGCAGCATCTTGGCGTAAGAGAGAATGATTTCCGCATGAGGTTTTCTGGCAATGGCAAAATAACTCTCGCACGCCTTTTCGAGACAGACCGAATTCTGAGTAGACATAAAAATCTCTATCGCCGCGAGAAGAGCGCGCTCGTCTTTAGAAAGATAAGGTAGAATTTGCCTGGCTATATTCTCCGCCTCCTTCAGCCTTCCAAAGCTGTGGTAGGCCATGAAAAGAGCCCGCGCATCTTCAACCGTCATCTTTCCAGCCTTATACTTGGCCTCTATATCGCGAATGATGTTGATATTATCCAAATATTCGTATATGCGCCCCGTGCGCTGATTGTTCGGATCGATCGCGTCGGTGTATTCAATGAGATCGCGCACCACTTCGTTCTTTTCGAGAGGAAGGAGAATTTCGCTTATATACCTGAATGTGGCCTCGGGCGATGCAGGATAGAGAAGATGCGCCTCCCTGAACGCCTGCGCCGATTCCGCAATGCGCCCCTGAGAGCGGTATACTCCGGCAATCGCCGCGCGAAGTTTTGAAAAGCTCTTCTGCGCGGCAAAGTCGCGCCTATACATGGGATCGTTAATGAGCCGGCGAGAATACCAGTCCCAAAAATCACGGTCCTTTATGGCCGTCTCTACTTTGTATGGAGTTTTCTCTGCGTTGAGCTTAAGGATGAGCCCATGCGGTGAGAGGTATGGATACATCCATGCGATGGCATAACTTTCCTCAACATAGAACGCATGACGGAACCTGTCGTGATCAAACATCATGCGCGTCAAGATGCCGTTGATCTCCATGACGCCCAAAGCGCCTGTTACCTGCACGCGGCCGTTTTCCACCCTGAGATCGCCGTTGGGCTTGCGGACTCCGCGGTTGACCTCGTCAATGTAAACATCGAACGCCTTGGCACTGTCTTTTTTGGAAGGGATCCAGATTTCATCACCGTAAAGATCGCGCTGAACCGACATATACGTATCATCCGCAAGAGCGTTCTGCGTGATAAGATAGATATCAGGCCTGAAGTTTGCTCCGTAAATCATATAGGTGGGAACAAAACGCCCTGGATCCGTGCCGCCGAAGAATATGGAATACGGCTCCATCGGAAGCGGCCAGTCGGGATCAGGGAGCGGCTCCTCATCGGCTGAAAGCTGCGCCCTGATAGCCTTGGCTCCGTCAAGCTGATACGCACCGAACTGCCAGCCGAACGTATGACCGTTCTGCTCGGAGCCTCCAAACCTGAAGACGAGATCTTCGTCCATGTAATTCTGGACGATAGGCGTAATGGCGGATGCAAGAATCATAATAGAGGCGAACGAGATTGCAAGAACGCGGCGGGAGCGCTCTAACGAGCCTCTAAAGCGAACGAGAACCTTGATCAGAAGAACACCTGCAAATACAAGCCCGTAGCCAATCCACATTGAAATCATCGCGTGAGAGGAAATGAACTTGACCTTCTGAATGAAGCCGTCCTGAACATCCCCCTTGACCTGCGCCAGAAGAATAAGCGGAAGAGTCATCATGAAGAAGCATGCGCCAGAAGCGATGAGCCACTGCTGCGAAACGTTTCCTGCGCCGAACACCGCCTTGAAGAAGACCTTTGCCCTAACGGGAATAAGTTTGAACGCACGGGCCGTCCTGAGAAAGAGCTGCCTAAAGACGATTATACCCACTCCGAATACGGCGAGAAACGCCATGGCAAGAATGAGTATTCTATCTATACTCTGCCAGAAGCTGCCGCCACCGATGCCGAGAGATACAAAAATCGCGCGAAGAGCAAGAAAAGCTGAAATCGACGCCGCGATCCAGACGGCCTTGATCTTCACAACTTTCTCCTTAAGCCTCACGGAAGCCGTCCAGCAGGCAAGCGGAAGAAGCGCAAGAACCGCAAAGAAATCCGTGAACTGAAGCTTCACTTCAAAGAAATAGTGGCGCATCTGAGCATTGATAAAATCGAAAAACTCCTTTACGCCGGCAAACGCGGGAAGCTTAATCTCCTCGTACTGCCCACGGGTGATCGCATGCTTGAAACCATCCCATGTGCGCGGATAACCCCAGTTCATCGGGGGATTGCGCAGATCGGAGACGATGGGCATGTACGCATAGAAGGAAACGCCGATCTGCGCAAAAAGCGCCGCAAATGCCACCGACCTTCCGTACGGAAGCATAAGCCAAGCAAGAGCGAGAACCACAAAATTCCATGCTACCGGCCACCAGAACCACCAACTCGTAGGATGAACGAGGCCGTTCATCGCACCGCGCTCAAGAAGAACGAAAAGCGCGATATGAAAACCCGCCACGGGAATAAAGTAGGCAAGCGCATTCTTGATGAAATATGCAATGACGGCAAAGACAGCGATGACGGCGATAAAAGAAAAGCGCGACGAATCCCAGTTGTAGGGCTTGCCGGCGAAACCTCTGTCCACTGCAGGATCGACGCCTATCACCGCAATCATAACAGCGATGAAAGCGAAAGCTGCCGCCACTCCCGCAAAAACCTTATAGTCTGACTCGAAGCCCCCCTTACGGCGAAAGACGGCCCATACGGACGAGAGCACGCTTGCAAGAATGAACAAGGCCACAAAAAGGTAAATTCTTGGACTGACGAGCGGCGCGGTGATATCCGCCACCTCGCCCATGCGCCCTAAATCCACATTAAAGCCTTTGACGCTCCAGCTGACATCTGAAGCAAAAACGCCGATGCCCGCAAGCAAAAGCGCCGTGAGAGCGGTTGCCGAGAGAGCGAAGAATACCCTGCACGCCTTTTCGCGGTTCTTCACAAGAATAATCGCCACTACCGCCGCCACTGCAAGCACGACGCCGACAACAACCGCAATTGTAGACGGACAGGAAGATACAGAGATAAGACCAGAATGCTTATTGATGACATCTCTGCTCATCTGATAGCTCGCCTGCGGCATCTCTGCAATCTTGAGAACCTGGTACGTGAGCGCCGCCGGGATGAGATAGAGCGCGAAATCGCGGAACATCTTGAAGTTCTTAAGGCAGATTATTATCGCCAATGGAACAATCGCAAAAAGAAGAACCTGATAGTTGGTGAGTCCCAATCCGAAGACGAAAGCCGTAAGCCAGAGGATCTTGTCAGAAGGCTTGCGCATCCAGCGGTAGGACAGGAGAAAGACCCACATGAGAAAAAGCGAATTTAGCGAATAAATCTCAACGATCGTTGATTGCGACCATTCAACAGGCGAAAACGCAAAAGCAAGCGCACCTCCCACGCCTCCTCCGAAGGCGAGACACGAAGCCCACGAGGAATCGGATCCCGTGTAGATCTCACTATCCTGGCGCTCTGAAATGAAATCACGCGCACTGCGGCAGATCAGCATAGCGGTGCACCCTGCGGCTGCCGCACCAAAGAAAGCCGAGCAGCAGCTCACAGCCCAGGCAGGATTCGGATGCCCCATATAGGTGACGAAAGAAAAGATTTTGCAGAATATCCATGTGCAAAGCGTCCAGAAAGGATAGCCCGGGGGATGGGGAACGCCAAGGTGTGCGCTGGCTGTAGCAAGCTCGCCCGAATCCTCAAGCCCTACAGACGGCCCGAGCGTATAGAAATAGACGCCGAATACAACCAACGATGCGAACCAGAACGCCGCCCAATCAACCTTCGAAAAGAAACTTTTTTTTATCTTGAAATCGATCATGGAAACCTCAGACATCAATTTTCGTGATCTTGCGGATAAAAAACCAGCCGAGCACGATAAGCACTATGACAACAAGCACGGAGACAACCCCCGTGAAACTGCAAAGAAACGGAATCATCATCTCCGGCTTAAGCATCACCATCGCAGCACCGAGAATAAGCGGCATAAGAGAAACGAGAATACCCTGCATACGACCCTGCGCGGTTAAAGTCTTGACCTTGCGCTCAATCTTCATGCGCCCGCGGATGGTTTCGGAAATCTTGTCGAAAATCTCCGTCACATTGCCTCCTGTCTTTCGGCTGATGAGGAGCGCCGTCGTCACGAGCGTCAAGTCATCCGATCCTACGCGCTCCGACATGGACTGAAGAGCCGATTCGAACGACATCCCGATTCTGAGCTGCTGCTGAAGGATAGCAAACTCCTCGCACATGGGCTTATCGCCCTGATCCACCACCGAATCAAACGCCTGCGAAATTGAAAAGCCGGCTCTAAGCGCGTTAGACATCGTGGCAAGCGCTTCGGGAAGCTGGGCATTGAAACGCTCGCGGCGCTTCGCATCAAGCCAGCGCGCAAGCGGGCTTTGACCATTTTGCCAGCCGGATTTGATCTTTACACCAGCGAGGAAGAACCACGCCACGCCGCCGAAGGCAACAGCAAACAGAAATATGATAAGCCACGTCAACATTGCCGTCACCTACTGTATCTGATCTTTGCGTTCTGACGGAAGTCAGGATCGAAGATGCGCGTATCCACAGCTATGCCGCGGCCGGAAAGCTCGTCAAGCCATGTGGGAACGGCTCCCGTGGGCTTAAACTCGCCGAGAACCTTGCCGTTTTCGCCGACCCCCGTCTGGACAAAGTGAAAGATATCCTGCATAACGATCTGACTGCCCTCAAGCCCGGTCACCTCAGTGATGGCGACCACCTTTCGTGAACCATCCGAAAGACGCGACTCGTGGATGATAATATCCACAGCGCTCGCAATCTGCTCGCGGATAGCCTTGGAGGGAAGCTCCATTCCACTCATCATGACCATCGTTTCAAGACGCGAAATGACATCACGTGGAGAATTGGCGTGAACGGTGGTGAGAGATCCGTCATGACCGGTATTCATTGCTTGAAGCATGTCAAGAGCTTCGCCGCTTCGGCATTCGCCAACGATGATGCGATCGGGGCGCATGCGCAGGCAGTTCTTCACGAGATCGCGAATGGTGACCGCACCCTTGCCCTCAATATTCGGAGGACGCGCCTCAAGGCGCACCACATGCGGCTGCTGAAGCCTCAATTCGGCGGCATCCTCAACGGTGACGATGCGCTCGTTGGACGGGATGTATCCGGAAAGAAGGTTTAGAAGAGTCGTCTTGCCTGAGCCTGTGCCGCCCGCAACGATAATATTCTTACGCAGAATGACGCAAAGCTTCATAAACTCCGCGGCGTTGTGCGTCCATGTACCGAAGCGGATAAAGTCCTCCGGTGTAAGAGCGTTCTTCGAGAACTTGCGAATTGTGATCGTAGGCCCGGAAAGTGCCAGCGGCGCGATAATCGCATTGACGCGGCTTCCGTCCGCAAGACGCGCGTCCACATAAGGCTGGGATTCATCAATACGCCGCCCGAGTGGAGCAACGATGCGCTCGATAACGGCCAAAACACTTGCATCGTCAGTAAACTGGCAATCAGAAAGCACAAGCTTGCCCTTGCGCTCGATGTAGACCTTGCGCGGGCCGTTAACCATGATTTCGCTTACAGACTCGTCTGCAAGCAGCTCCTCAAGCGGCCCTAAGCGCATCGCCTCGTTGAAGACATCCTCCTCCAAACGTGCGGCATCGATCTCCTGCGGCATCCTGCCGTTGGCCACAACCTCGGCGATAATTTGGCGAATCTTCGTGCGGGCGTTTGCCTCAAGACCATCCTTGTCCACCCCCTGAAGCGTAAGCTGCTTCATATCCATGCGCTTGAGAAGCTCGTTCTGTATCTGCTCTTGAACACTGCGCCTGAGCTCACGGAACGGATCTTCATTTTGCACTTCTTCGCAAGGCTGCACATCCTGGGGCTCTTCAAAAACCTCTGCATCGGCCTCGGGCTCGAAATCATCCTTTTCAGACGGTTCATCGCCGCTGCTGACGCGGAGCATGCACTCGCCTATTTGGACAACCATGCTTCCGTCAAGCACCGCGGCTCTTTCCAGCAGCTCACCGTTCACATAAGTGCCGTTCGCGCTATTCAAATCCTCAAGCATCGCAGAATCGCCGCGAACGGTGAGGATGGCGTGACGCTCACTTACAGACGGACTTTCAAAGCGGATCTTGCATGATGCGCCGCGCCCGATCATCCATGCCCCCTCTGTAAGTGGCCTCACCTCACGGCGGCCGCTCTCTAATGTGGTAAGCTCAAGCATTTCAGCTGGTCCTCGCCTTTTTTCTGCTGCGCTTGAGATCTGTGGGGTTGCGCTCGCGGTTCAAATCCTCGATCTGCTCGCGAATCTTGGAGAACTCGACAGTCGGGAGCTCCTCCTCTGTTTCTGTGTCGTTCTTGTTGCGCAACGTAAGAACGAGCCTTCCCTTGATCTGCTCGGCAAATGCAAGCATCTCAGCCTCGCGCGGAGTAACCTGAAGAGTAACTGTGGAATACTGCGAAGCGGAGGAGACTCCAAAGTTGCGCGCACGAGACTTTGACGTCTCGTCGCCCACAGCGAGAACGAGCACTTTCTGGAGAATCGTGCAGGTGACAGGATCGCCGCGCTTGATGCGCCCGCCTTCATCAGGAAAGTTAAACGTGCCGATCACATCCACATAATCGCCAGAGCGCACCATACCGGAAACGGAAGCCGAGCCGTTGACATTGATGGAGATAGCGCGAAAATGCGGCTTCACATCGGCCGCAAGCCCCGTCCTGCGCTCAGAGCCCTCAATATCGGTCCATCTAAGGGCGATATTCTTCTTTACATACCCCACAGTACGCCTTCCGACGATATCAGATATGTGATCCTTGGTAATCACATATCCCTCGTTGCCCATGCGAAACGTCTTGCACGTTTTGACGTCTTCTCGTGTGATAACGCTGCCGCTCGTGATGTCACGGGCAAAGCAAAGCGCCTCCATCTCACCGTACTTGCGCTTAAGATCACGCTCCTTGGCAGCGAACTCGGACTGCTTGGAGCTTAAGTAAACACTTGTAAGAAGCGCGGCCAAAAGGCCAGATACGAGGCTGACTATAAGGACGATTTGACGCTTCATGATCAGAACAGACCTTTCACCTTGCCGGTTTCCACATCAACATCCACCTTGCGGTAGGCAGGCGATGCGCTCGTACCGGGCATAAGCTTGATTTCCCCTGCCACAGGCACAAGAAGCCCGGCACCGGCATAGATGAGAATGTCTTTGACGGGAAGGCGCCATCCCTTCGGGCGGCCGAGGAGCTTCGCGTCATGAGAAAGTGAATACTGCGTCTTTGCAATGCAGACGGGAAGATTCGCCGTCTGGGGATCGGCCTGATACTTGGCGAGCTTCTCGAGAGCAAGCGGCTCAAAATCCACTCCATCTCCGCCATAAACCTCCTTGACCTGCTTTTCAATGCGGTCGGCAATAGGCTCGGAAAGATCGCAAAGGAAGGCAAAATTATTCGGCTCGTCGCAGGCTTCGATAACCTCGCGGGCAAGCTCAAGCGCACCTTCACCGCCCTTGAGCCAGTGATCGGAGACGGCAAAGCGCGCACCTGCGCCCTCGGCCACGCGGCGGACAAGCTGACGCTCCGCCTCCGTGTCGGTATAAAATGCATTGAGGCAGACTACGGGCTGTACGCCAGAGCGGCGGATGATATCAATATGAGCAAGGAGATTGTCACACCCCTTCTCAAGAAGCTCGAGATTCTCCGTTGTATACACGGGATCAAGCGGAAGCCCTGCCTTCACGGCCGGCGCACCTCCATGAGCCTTAAGAGCGCGGACCGTGGCCACGAGAACGACCGCATCCGGCTTAAGGCCGGAACAGCGGCACTTGATGTTCCAGAACTTTTCAAAACCCATATCGCTCGCAAATCCGCTCTCGGTGACGACGTAGTCGCCAAGCGCGGCGGCAAGGCGATCGGCCACCACGGAGTTCTGCCCGATAGCGATGTTGGCAAAGGGTCCGGCATGAACGAACATCGGCTGCCCCTCTATCGACTGCATCATCGTGGGCTTGATTGCATTGACGAGAAGCGCGCACATAGCGCCATCCACCTCGAGATCGGCTGTGGTTACAGGCTCGCCAGACTTTGAGTATGCCACGATGATCTTGGAGAGACGCTTGCGAAGATCGGCAAGATCGGCACTCATTGCGAGAATCGCCATCACCTCAGATGCAACGGTAATATAAAATCCACTCTCGCAAGAAAATCCGTCAAGCTTGCCGCCGCGGCCAATCTCTATATTGCGAAGACCCTGCGCGCAAAAATCCATCGCCCAGCGGAACTGAATGCGCCCGGGATCAATGTCAAGACGCTTAAGCCCGCGCTCGGCGAGCCATGCGTCATCATGGTTGCGCTCGTGCTGCATCCGGGAATTGAGCGCCACCATCGCAAGATTGTTGGCGTTTGTAATCGCGTCTATATCACCCGTAAGCCCGAGCGAAAGCGCGGTGAGCGGAACCACCTGCGCCAGACCGCCGCCTGCCGCGCTGCCCTTGATGTTGAACGTGGGCCCGCCTGAAGGCTGGCGCACGCAGCCGATGACCTTCTTGCCAAGACGCCCAAGCCCCTGCACAAGCCCAAGGGTTGTGGTCGTCTTGCCTTCGCCCAAGGCGGTCGGCGTAATGGCCGTCACGTCGATATATTTACCCTTTCGGCCGGCGCCGACGCGCTTCAACACCTTAGTGACGTCAATCTTGGCAAGGACATCCCCGTATGGTATCCACTCGTCGGATTGAAGCTCCAGCTCCGCCGCAAGATCGGCAGCCTTGCGCATATTACCTTCGGCAGCCTCGGCGATCTGCCAGTCTTTCATTTTCGTAGGATCTAAATTCATACGCGTATTATACCAAATAATATGTTTCACGGAAAAGACCGCCGTCAAGAAACGCCTTGAACGGCGCGTTCTTGGCAGTCGGGACAAAATCTATCTCGGGATCAAAACCTATCGCGTCTCTCACATGACGATAGGCGAAATACTCAAGCGTTCTTCCCATCGCGCGGCAGCTCATTACAAAATCCACTATTCTGCGCAGCTTGAAATCTACGACGATGTAACACACAATTCCCTGTTCGATGAATTTGTCGCGCGTGCGAAAGACAAAAACTCTTTTTTCCGGATCGGCAAGAAGATCGGCAAAGTCTTCCGCAGTTCTCCTGATCGTAACGGCATTGAACTGATTCGTTTTGCCTGCCATCTGCTGAAGACGCGGAATATCACTCTCCTGGGCAAGCGACGGTGAAACACGCAGCTTGAGCGAGCGCAGATATTCGCCTGCGTCTGCGAAATTCCCTGCCGCAACCTCTTTGCGGGAAGCGTAATCTGCCGCCCGCAGGCGATCCTCTTCGGTAGCGCCCATATCCGCAAAGAAATACATCTCGAGCCTGCGGAGAAACTGTTTTGGATCAGCCATATCTCCCGGAAACGGCACTACAGCCACCTCCGGGAGATGCCGCGCCATCTGCGCACGCTCAAAGGGGTTGTCGTCCACGAACACAACGCTGTCACAAGAGAGATTAAGCCTGCGGCATGCTTCAATGAGATTTCCGGCCTTAGGCTTCCAGTTTATCATCCGCTCAGCAAAATGCCCGTCCTTAAGCGGCATATCACTGCGCATAAAATGCTCAGAAGGATCGTTTTTCGTAAGAAGAACAAGCGTCACACCCTTTTCACGAAGCCTGATAAGCCCCTTTTGAAACTCGGTATACGGCTCAAGAAAGTCTATGCCATCCTCGCTCAAAATGCCATTCCACAAGGTATTATCGGCATCCACAGCCAGCACTTTCTTCGGCCGAGAGAGAAGTTTGAAACCCGCCTCCTCCACGATCGCCTCAATACCGCAAAGCGAATACGGCATAGACGCCAGCGTGCGCATACGCTCATCGTAGAACGACGGCACTTCACCTGAGAGGATATCATCAAACGCAGTCACATCCACAATGGCATCAGGCGAGAACGCATTCATAGCGGATGTTTTCTCAAGCATCTCCTGACGCCATGTGGCGAAACCCGCGGGCACATACACTTCATATCCCGCCTTGCGAAAATAAGGAGCAATCAGCTCAAGGGCGACGTCACCCGCAAGTGCAATCCTATTCCCTTGAGAAACACCCATACAGAAGCTCGTTAATGATGAAAAAAAATCTACGGCCTCAAGGCGTAGTACTCACCCCAGCCCTTGCGCGGCTCCGGCCCCTTAAGGAGAAGCTCCGCCTCGGCATCACCGATGGCGCATTTGCGGACAGGATCAAACTTGAAGCCGCGATTGAGCCGCTGGGCCACCACTCCAAGGCAGAAAATCTGCGATAGAGGTGCCGCCACCTTGAAGGGACTTTTGGCCTCTTCTTCACCGCGAACAGCCAAAAGGAAGTTTCTGTAGTGGCTATTATGCGCCTTTTCAAACTTAGGCAGCTGACCATTGTCGCCGACGCGTTTTAAAACAGACGCGTGGGAAAGCCCCTGCCATATCGTCCCATCGGCCTGATATATCTCCTTGCCAGGCTTTAGACGAGGATCCACAAGGCCGTCATTAGCGTCGTTCGCAGGAAAGAGACCCGCATTCGAATCAAACCTGAAGCCTTTCGGCGGCTTGGGCTGATTATCCAAGCCTTCCCACCATTCAAGCGTAATATCACCATGCGCACCCTTGGCAGGAAACTTCATTGTCAGTGTATCCTGAATCGGAAAGACATACGGATTCCACCCTTTGCAGTTTGAAATCGCAACTTCGGAAGGAAGATCACCTTCAAGGGTGAAACGGTGGATTGTATCAAGGATGTGCGCCCCCCAGTCGCCCATGCATCCCATGCCATAATCAAACCAGCAGCGCCATTCACCGTAAGCGAGCTTGGATGAGAAGTCATGGTACGGAGCCGAAGAGACCCACGAATCCCAATTCAATGTGTCGGGGAGCTTCTCCGCCTTTGGGTATGAAGATATCCTGCCGCCCCACTTGTGCCAGCGCCTCTGCATATTCATGTGCGAGACAACCTTGACGACATCCTTGATAATACCTTTTGCGCAATAGTCGCGATACTGATAGAAGTTGCTGCCGCTGTGACCCTGATTACCCATCTGGCAGACAACACCATACTTTTCTTCAGCATCCATCAAAAGCTGGCATTCGCAAAAAGAATGTGCCAACGGCTTTTCCACGAAGACAGCCTTTCCAAGCCGCATCGCGTGCATAGAAGCGCAAAAATGCGAATGATCAGGCGTTCCCACAAGGACAGCATCGATTTCACGGGCCATTTTATCGAACATCTGGCGAAAATCCGTGAAACGCGGCAGATTGGGATAGCGCTTAAGAGCCTCAAGGGTGTGCTTCGCACCGATATCGGTATCGCAAAGGGCGACAACTTCGCAGAGATCATCATTAGAGGCGAGCATCTTCAAATCATACCAAGCCTGCGCCCCACATCCTATCGCAGCAAGACGCACCTTTGAATTGGCACGATATCCAGATGCTCTGAAGCACCCGGATATGAGAGGAACTATTCCAGATGCCAATGCAGACTTTACAAACGCCCTTCTGTCGATATACATCTATCTATCCTTAAAAACTCTGCCGCGGCTGTCGCTGCGCGGCAGAGTGCATCACATATCACCTGTTGACAATCGCCTCGAATTCCTTGCGGCAGTTTTCAAGATTGAGCGAACCCTGCATTGCGGCCTTGATGTTGTAACGCTTTGAAAACTTATCAAGAACCTCAGCCTTCAAAACACCGCTCTCAAGAAGAATGCGCGCCTTCTCGGCGGCAACGATGCCAGAATGAAGCCACATAAACCTCAACGAAGGCTCGCCGTTGGGATAGACAAGATAAGTATCGCCGGGAGCCCAGTTGCCGTAAGAGGCATCGAGATAGGGATTGTGGGGCCAGGAGTTGGCAGCCCAGCGCAGGAATCCGTCCATGTTAACAAGCGCAGGAACGAGGCCGAGATAGAACGACTCGGAATTGGCGCTGGTCATGAAGGAATTGGGGCGGGCGGGACCGCAGCAGACATAGAATGTGGTCTTGTATCCCTTCTCGCGGCGCCCGGGAATCTCTGAAAGGAATTCGGGCGTAATGAACTGGAGCGCCTGCGAATAGTTGTCGATCGTGATTCCGTTGAAATCAGAAGGCTTGCGGTTGCCGGCCATGGCGATCTTCATGCCGGGAGCCTTCTCCTGGACGAAAGCGGCGATCTTCTTGACATCTTCGGGAGAGCGCTCGTCCATCGCGATGTAGGTATCCTTGAACCAGCCCTTCTCCTTGAGATGCTTAGCGAAGTCCACGAGGAAATCACCCCAATACTCTTTGAAAATCTTGGTGCCGGGATGTGCCTTGGCACTCTGAACCTCACCTTTGGAATTCTTCCAGTAAACAACATACCCCCATGGGCACATCGTGTAGCAGGCGATATCAGGACCAATTCCGCACTTGCGCCCAAACTCCACATACTCGTCAAAGAGCGAATAGTCGAAAGTCCACGTGCCGTCATCGTTTTTCGTGCGTCCAATCATGCTGTGATATGCGTCATAGCACTGGTGGTTCCACGGAAGATCAAGAAGCGTTACAGTGAGCGCCTTCGCTCCGGAAGCGGCGAGAGTCTTCCAGATTGGCTCCATCCTGGCGTAATGCTCTTTGGAAAAAGGCTCAACGTCAAAGAAGCGGGAAACGGCCCACGGATGCTGCCAGAGATCGAGGAAGTACTTCCACTCGGATGCAGGAGGAAGAATACGGTCTATAACCCTGACATGAATGGGGCCAAACTTGTACACGCCAGCCTTAGCATCCTTGGAAACTACAATCTTACACCCGTCCATAGGCTTAATCTGGTCATGGTGAGCCGCCTGAGCATAGGGCGTTGTATAATCATAGCGCCCGTAGAGAGTATTGCCATGAGCGCGGTTTGCGTAAGCTACAGGATTTACATTATAGCACTCGAGCGTCACACCATCCTGAGATGCTGGATTCTTATTAAGATAGGCGATCATCTCACCGGAAAACTTATTTTCAAACGAGACATACTGCGTTTCTCCGCGCCACACAGAAAAAAGCTGTGTCGGCCCTTCATATGCACTGGCCACCAATG
>JAGBZQ010000090.1 GCA_017628165.1 Kiritimatiellia bacterium
AAGGTGTGGGTGGTGATTGGGATGAAGTCGTAACAAGGTAACCGTTGGGGAACCAGCGGTTGGATCACCTCCTTTCTAAGGAGACATCCTCTTACGCGGTCATAAGACCGGCTACGGAGGAGATGGTGAAAGCCTCGCGCAGACATTCTGTTTTCTCGAATATCGAACACAAAGGCAGGAGGCGTGACTTAAAAAGTTGCGCCTCTTTTGTTTTCTTGTTCCCATTCCTGTGGACGTTGGCAGGCTTGCTCTTGCAAGGAAAAGGTTTTAATGATATAATCAAAACCATGAAAAAAGTTAATAATATTTATGTCGCGGCTTTGATCGCGGGGTGTGCGGCCCTTTTGGCTGGATGTTGTAATTCGCCTGATTTGTCAAAGGGCTACGTGGAGGCGAAGTATTCGGATAACGAAATCAGGCTTTACGCAAATCCTTTGGCGTACGAGGTTTTGAAGGTCGGCAAGGTTGTTGTGGGTAAAACTGAAATCGGGCTCATTCTTGACGGGAAGAAGGTTGGTCCGTCGGCGCAGTTTGAGAAGGTCTCTTCGTGCAAGCTTTCAGGATCTGTTGATACTCCTGTTTACAAGAAAGAGTCTGTTGATCTTTCTGGGTGTGAGACGTTTGCTGATTTTGGTGAATTTGCCGTAAGGCTTGTTGCGCGCAAAGACGGCGTTGCCTATCGTTTTGAGACGAAGGCTGCCGCCACGATTGACTTTGAGGATTCCCCAATTACGATACCCACGATGGATGCGCGCGTTTGGCTCAACCGCACCAATCGATTCGGATGCGAGGAGACCGTTCCTGAGTTTTGTAATGCAAGCAAGATGCATACCGATGGCGGTAGGATGATTTACCTTCCTTTCGTTTATTCTGCCAATGGTGCTGTTGTAGCTGTCACGGAGTCCAATGTGATAGATTATCCCATTTGGAACTTCAGGAATGTCACGAAGAAAGACGGCACGCTCAAGCTTGATGCAATATATGAGGGATACCCCAAGAAGACTCAGCGTTATGGCGGCTGGGGCGAGAAGAAGCTTGATGCCGGTGGCCGCTGGGTGAGAATTGAGGCGCACGAGAAATATCTTGTCAAGGCGGATGGACCCAAGAATCTTCCCTGGCGTACGTTTATTCTGGCCAATACGCCTGCCGAGCTTTGCGAGAGCGATATTGTCTTTGCTCTTGCCGAGCCTCAGGATAAGGATGCCGACTTCTCTTGGGTGAAACCCGGCAAGGTGGCATGGGATTGGTGGAATGGTTTTGATAACCAAGGCGATAGCGGTTGCAACACTAAGACTTACAAGCGCTTTATTGATTTCGCCGCCAAGACGGGGGTTGAGTATGTCATTTTTGACGAAGGCTGGAGCGCTGCGCTCAATATCTGGCAATACAGCAAGAGTGTTGATGTTCCCGGGCTCATCAAGTATGCAAATGAAAAAGGTGTAGGCATAATCCTCTGGATGGCGTGGGCGCAGGTCTACGGTGAAGAGGAGAAGGTGGCCTCCTATTTCGCCAAGCTTGGCGCCAAGGGTTTCAAGGTTGATTTCATGGATCGCGGCGATGCTGAAATGGCCTCGTTCCTTGAGAAATTCGCGGCGGCTTGCGCCAAGCACAAGATGGTCGTGGACTATCACGGAGTTTATCGTCCCGTCGGGCTTCACCGTAAGTATCCGAATATCCTCAATTATGAAGGTATTCACGGTCTCGAGCAGATGAAGTGGGGCGAAAAGGGCAAGGATATGGCCTACAATGATGTGGCTTGCTTCTTCCTCCGTATGTCCGCAGGTCCCATGGATTATACGCCCGGCGCGATGCTGAATTACAAGATCGGCAGCTACAAAAAGTCATACGTCCGTCCTGGATCCGTGGGTACGCGTGTCAGGCAGATGGCTCTCTTGGCTCTTTATGAAGCCCCGCTTCAGATGCTCTGTGATTCTCCCACGCATTACGAGAAGAACATGGAGTGCTTCACGTTTATGTCCAAGATACCTGTGGTGTGGGATGATACGATCGGTCTTGACGGTACGCCCGAGACTTTTGTCGCTGCTGCTCGCAAGGCGAAGGATGGCTCTTGGTATGCCGCCGGCATGACGAATAAGGAAGCGCGCGAGTATGCCCTTGATACGTCTTTCCTTGGGCGTGGCGAGTGGAAGGCTGAAATCTTCCGTGATGCTCCTGAAAGCTCTGATAAGCCAGAAGCATACATCCACGAAATCATCACGGTTAAGGCAGGCGATAAGCTTTCGTTCAAGATGGCGAGCGGTGGCGGCTTTGTAGTCCGCTTCGCAAAGTAATCGTCATTTCCCTGCTGTGCCGATTTGCGTGGCGAAAGAAAACTCTCCCCTCGTATTTTAAAGGGGAGGGTTTTTCTCCTTTCAAGGAATCGCAAGCGCATTCGAGGGTTATTATGATATACTATGAGGCATGAAAATCGGATGTCATTTATCGTCAAGCGGCGGCTATATGGCCATGGGTCAGACCGCCGTTTCCATCGGCGCTAACGTATTTCAGTTTTTTACACGCAATCCGCGTGGCGGAGCTGCTAAAGCCATTGATATGGCTGATGTCGCCGCGTTTAATGATTTTGCCGCCGACAACTCAATAGGGCCGATTCTCGCCCATGCTCCGTATACGCTAAACGCTGCGGGAGCTGAGGGGCGTGTGCGCGAGTTCGCGGAAATGACTATGGCCGATGATCTCAGGCGTTTGGAGTTTACACCGGGGGCACTTTATAATTTTCATCCCGGCTCTCATGTTGGGCAGGGCGCCGAGAAGGGCATTGATCTTATTGCCGATATGCTTAAGCGGATTTTCGATTCTTTCGGCTCTTCCCCATCCACCCAAGTCCTGTTAGAGACAATGGCCGGAAAAGGCTCGGAGGTAGGGCGCACATTCGAAGAGCTGAGGGCGATTATGGATCGCGCTAATCTTCCGCTTGGTGTGTGTCTTGATACTTGCCATGTATGGGACGGCGGCTATGATATAGTAGGCGATCTTGATGGCGTTCTTAAGACATTCGATTGTGTGATAGGGCTTGATAATCTAAAAGCTATTCACCTTAATGATACGATGAACGTTCTTTCCGCCCATAAGGATAGGCATGAGAAGATCGGCAAGGGAAAAATTGGTCTTGAGGCCATCGACCGTATTATCAACCATCCTGCTTTGCGCGACAAGCCTTTTTATCTTGAAACCCCTTGCGATCTTCAGGGGTACAAGGAGGAAATTGCTCTTCTGAAGAGTTTACGGAAGAGCTAAAGAGTTTCCGTTTAGAAGATGAAAAAAAATATTTTACTATCGCTTGTGGGCATAGTCTCGCAGATATCCTTTGCCGCCGATATGCTTTCTGCTGAAGACTTTCGCAATCCGCCGCGTGAAAACCGACCTGAGACATGGTTTCACTTTATTGGTGGCAATGTTTCTAAGAAAGGCATTGTGGCTGACTTAGAAGCGATCGCCGGAGCTGGCATTTCCGGCATTCAGCTTTTCCATGGCCAGGCAGGAGGAGAATGGCCGGGTGTGAATCCGCAGATTAAATGTTTGAGTGAGTCGTGGGAATCTCTTGTCGGATTTGTGGCAGATGAATCCCGTAGGCTTGGGCTTGGCTTTACTATGCAGAATTGCCCAGGGTGGGCAATGGCGGGCGGCCCATGGATAAAGCCGGAGAACGCAATGCGCCATCTTGAATGGACGCGGACTGATGTTGAAGGCGGCGGCATGGTTAAAGTGAATCTTCCCCAAAAGACTCTTTCTGCTCCTGACGAGAGGGATTATCGCGATGTTGCCGTTTTGGCGTTCCCAACGCCCGTCGGGGCCTGGGATGAGCCTTTGGTTCCAAAGTCGGTGAAAGGGAATCACGGGATCGATTGGGACGAGTGGGCAAAAAAAGGGAAGAGCGTCTTTATTCAGAACGGTCGTTTAACCCGCATTGAATTTGAGTTTGCTGAGCCTGTAACGGTGCGTACGCTCGAGCTCCCGCCTGTTAATTCGATGTCGCGCGCTTGGTGCTATGATCCAAGGATGAATGTGCGTTGTGAGGCTGATGGGAAGGAGATCCTAAATCGTCCTCTTCCTGGGGCTAACTGGCAGGATGCGAGCCCAGTTTCATTTGCTCTTGATGAGATTACGGCGCGGACGTTTGTGGTTACTCTTGAAGCATCGCATATCTATTGGCTCGGGCGGATAGCGTTTTATGAAAGTGCCCATAATGATGATTGGGAGGCTCAGGCCGGATGGACGATGCGCATTCTTATGCGAAATCCTCCACGTATTCAAAACGCTAAAGCATGGGTAAAGGCTTCTCAAGTTCGCAATATCTCTTCACAGATGAAGCCAGACGGTACTCTTGAGTGGGATGCGCCAGAAGGCAAGTGGACCATTCTCCGTGTCGGCCATGTCAATACGCTTCGCAAGAACGGCCCCGCTCCAGCAGAGGCCACGGGCTTTGAGTGCGATAAGCTTTCCGCAAAAGGTGCGGATGTCCATTTTGCGAATTATATCGGGCGGCTTTCGCGTAAAGACGGGGTCATTCACGGCAAAATCGGCAATATGCTTCTTGATTCATGGGAATGTAAATGCCAGACTTGGACGGAAGGGTTGGATGGTGTTTTCGCGAGGAAAATGGGATACGGGCTTTTCAACTGGATGCCAGCTCTCTTTGGTTATGTGGTTGACGATCCGTCCGCTTCGGCGCGATTCCTCAATGATTGGCGAGCTCTCGTGGCTGGCGAGATATCTGAGAATTTCTACGGACGAATGGCCGAGCTTTGTCATAACAGAGGCATGACAATTTCGTTTGAAACTGCCTTCGGCGATGTGATTCCCGGTGATATCATGGAATACTATCGGCATGCCGATACGCCTATGTGTGAGTTTTGGCAGCCGCGCGAGCCGAGTTTTGTGGGGTCGTTTGATTTCAAACCTGTAAAGCCATGCGTTTCGGCGGCGCACCTGTACGGCAAGAGGCGTGTGGCTGCAGAGGCGTTTACTTCGTTTACGCTTACATGGGATGAAAAATTGCGCGATTTGAAGCATATCGCCAACATTCATCTTTCCGAGGGGATTTCGCATTTGGTTTTCCACACATACACGCACAATCCGCGCATAGACTTTTTGCCGCCTGGGACGTCGTTTGGCGGCTCGATCGGGACGCCGTTTTTGCGTAATCAGACATGGTGGAAGTACATGCCGGAATTTACGGCCTATCTTGGGCGGTGCCAGATGATGCTCGAGTCCGGTAAAGATGTTCGCGATGTTCTCTGGTATTTGGGCGACGAATTGGATGGCAGGCCAAAGCATGATATGCCGTTCCCAAACGGAGTAAGATATGACTACTGCAATCCTCACGCGCTCCTTACGCGCCTTGATGTGAATGCCGCCGGCGAGAGGCAAACTTTGGATGGCGCGGTGTACCGCCTTCTCTGGGTGCCGGAGCGTTGTCGCCGGATGATGCCTGAAACGCTTGCCAAGATTCTTGCTTTGGCCGAGAAGGGTGCCGCAGTTGGGTTTGCTGCTTTGCCAGAGGAGTGTTCCACCTTGCGCGAAGGTGCTACCGACGAATTCGCTAAGGTTATTGCCCGTATCAAATCGTGTAAGCGCATTTATGTGGGCAAGACGCTTGAGGAAGTGCTCAAGATGGAGGGCGTGAAGCCAGATTTCATTGGCAATGGCGTTGTGTGGAGCCATCGCAGCTCAAAGAAGGCTGATTGGTATTTTGTTGCTCCTCAGGCGCAGAATGTTCCTTTCCGCGGGAAGGTGGCTTTCCGCGCGCTTGGCGATGTTGAGGTGTGGAATCCTCAATCAGGTAAGATTGAAAAGGCTTCTAAGGTTTCGTGTGATGACGGTTATACATGGATAGATATTGATCTTGCTCCTCACGAAGCGTCTTTCGTAGTCTTCCGGAAAGGAGCTTGCGAGGTGACTGCCTTCAAAGAAAAGAAGATTGCTTCGCCGCGTCCTTTAGATTTAACCTGGAGTGTTTCGTTTCCTAAAGGATGGGGCATGTCAGAGTCGGTTCGGCTCAACCGGCTCAAGCCGTGGAAGGATATCGGGATTACTCGTGAAGCCAAAGCGTTTTCTGGAACGGCGGAGTATACGGCTGAATTCGAAGTTTCGCAAGAGATGGATTTCACGGCGGCTTTTTTAGATCTCGGAAGAGTTGAGAGCCTTGCGAAAGTTGAGGTGAACGGCATCAACGTAGGGTCCTTATGGGCATATCCATATAAGGTGGATGTCACCAAAGCCATTAGGCGCTGTACGAATAAGCTGAAGGTTTCCGTCACGGATACGTGGTTTAACCGTCTTGTCTACGACGCTGGGCTTCCAGAGGCAGAGCGGCGTACTTGGACAATAAACGGTCCGTCAAAAGATAAGCCGCTCAGAGAGTCTGGGCTTTTGGGACCGGTGAGTATTCTTTTTTCTCCGTAGAGAAACTGGTCGGAGCGGAGGGATTTGAACCCCCGACATTCTGCTCCCAAAGCAGACGCACTACCAGGCTGTGCAACGCTCCGTAAACTGAGAAGTATTATAGCAAAATGTTTGTAAAGTGCGCAAGTGTGCAAATTAGGCGCCGAAAGTTCTTATAGAATTTTGCCCATAGCAGAGATAAATTTAGTATAATATTAAAGATATGAGTTATTATTTAATTTTATTAGTCGGGGCTGTTCTGGTGAACAACTTCGTTCTTAGCCGCTTTCTCGGATGCTGCCCTTTTTTGGGTGTCTCAAAGAGAATGGATACAGCTCTTGGAATGTCGGGCGCTGTGGTTTTTGTCATGGTTGCCGCGTCCGCTGTGACGTGGTGTATTGATAATTGGATTTTAAAGCCAAATGGTCTTGAATATATCCATACGCTTGCCTTCATTCTTGTTATCGCCTCGCTCGTGCAGTTTATTGACATTGCCATGAAGCGTTTTCTTCCGCCGCTTCATGCCGCATTGGGAATTTTCCTGCCGCTCATCACCACGAACTGCGCCGTGCTGGGCGTGGCCGAGTTGAATTTCAAAGGAGAGACGGGGTTCTTCGAGAGCGTGTTTTTTGCACTTGCCGCCGCTCTCGGATTTGGCCTTGCGCTCGTTATTTTCTCGGGCATCCGCGAAAAGCTCGAGCATGCCAATCCTCCGCGATCATTTCGCGGCATAGCTCTTGCGCTTGTGACGGGTGGGCTTTTGGCTCTTGCGTTCATGGGCTTCAGCGGTCTTGATAAAGGTTTGGAGAGGGCTCTTTAAAATGGTCGTTGCTGTTCTTTCTATTGCCTTTATCGGTTTTGCTGCGGCGGTTCTTTTGGCTTTCGCCGATAAATTCTTAAGTGTCCGCGAGGATCCGCGCATCGGTCTTATCACGGCAGCCTTGCCTGGCGCCAACTGCGGCGGATGCGGTTTTCCGGGGTGTGACGGCTATGCGCGTGCGCTCGTGGCCGGGACTGCCCCCAACGGGGCCTGCGCCGCAGGCGGAGGTGAGTGCGCCAAAGCCGTGGCGGAGATACTCGGCGTGGCGGCCACAGCCACGGAGAAGCGCGTTGCGCTTGTAAAGTGCTGCGGTTCGCGTTCCGAGGCTATACGCATCGGCGACTACAACGGCATTTGCGATTGTAATGTTGCGGCGGCTACCGCAGGAGGAGACAAAGGCTGCGTGTACGGATGTCTTGGATATGGTGCGTGTGCGAATGTCTGCCCCAAGGGGGCGATATCGATTTCCGATGGTCTTGCAAAGGTGGATAAGCGTCTTTGTATAGGGTGCGGGAAGTGCGTGAGCGCGTGCCCGCGCCGCATCATTGCGCTTGTCCCCGCTTCCGCGTCGATTCATGTTCTTTGCAGCAATCCAGAGAAGGGGCCGGAGGTCCGCAAAGTTTGCGGAGTGGGGTGTATCGGCTGCCGTCTTTGTGAGCGCAACTCAGGCGGAAAGGAGGCAGGGCACTTTGAGTTCGCGGGATTCCTTGCAAAGGTGAACTATTCAAATCCGCCGTTTGACTCCCAGATTGTTTCTAAGTGTCCCGCTAAGTGCATAAGCGAAGATCCCCATACGGGAAGCGGGCATTGATTGACGGAGGAATGATGAGAACCGTAAAGAGTAGTTTCAAGTTCAAAGGGGGAGTTCACCCCGCTTATCACAAGGAGCTTGCGCGCGGCAAGGCGATTGAGAGGATGCCCGTTCCCGCCGAGCTTGCGATTTCCATGAGCCAGCATCTCGGCGCACCGGCCAAGTGCATTGTCAAGGCAGGTGATTACGTTCGTCGCGGCCAGCTCATCGGAGAGCGCAACGGTTTTATTTCTGTCTCTGTCCGCGCAAGCGCAGATGGTCTTGTGAAGGCTGTTGAGAAGCGTATTGGAGCTTCTGGGCAGTATGCCGACTCGGTCATCATCGATACAACCGCTACGGCGCCAGAAGCTGCGCCGTCTGCAGAGGCGTTCGCTCTTAAGCCCATTGCTTGGCGGAGCGCCACGCGAGAGGAGCTTCTTCAGCGTATTGAGGAAGCTGGTATTTCCGGGATGGGCGGCGCGGGATTTCCTACCGTCGTCAAGCTTTCTCCTCCGCCTAACAAGCGTTGCGAGTATCTGATTGTCAATGGGGCGGAGTGCGAGCCGTATCTTACGGCAGACTTCCGCCTTATGCTCGAGCGTGCTGATCGTATTCGTGCAGGTGTGGAAATCATGCGCAAAATTCTCGGCCACCCAGCCGTGAGAATTGCAGTGGAGGCGAACAAGCCAGAGGCTGTCGTTGCGCTTGAAAAGGCGTTTGCGGATATTGAGGGCAATGTGGAAATTGTCATTCTTCCCGTTCTCTACCCTCAAGGCAGCGAGAAACATCAGATATACGCGACTGTCGGACGGATCGTTCCTGAGCCGCCTCAGCTTCCTATTGATGTGGGATGTGTAGTCGAGAACGTGGGGACGGTCGCCGCGATTGCAGATGCGGTGGAGAAAGGCGAGTGCCTTGTCGAGCGAATCACGACTGTCTCGGGGGACGTGGTGAATGAGCCGAAGAACATCCTTGCGCCCGTAGGTGTGAAGTATTCAGATCTAGTGGCGTTCGCAGGCGGCACATCCGCCGCTCCCGTTAAGGTGATCTCCGGCGGAACGATGATGGGCTTTGCCGTTTCCACTCTTGAAATCGCAACTACAAAGACTACGTCCGGAATCCTTCTCCTTTCAGAGAAGAGCGTCTTTCAGTTTACTTCTCAGCCGTGTATAAATTGCGGGCGCTGCCTTAGAGCCTGCCCGATGCGTCTTAATCCGGCGGCCATCTCCAAGGCTGTGGAGGCGGATGATGTCGCCACGGCCGAGCGCGCTCATGTAATGTCGTGCATCGAATGCGGCGCATGCAGTTTCGTATGCCCCGCCCACAGGACGATCACGCAGTTTTGCCGCAGGGCAAAGAGCTCTATCCGCGCTCGTATCGCAGCCGAAAAGGCCCGTGCAGCCGAGGCCTCCGCCAAAAAGGAATCTTCCAAATGAAGCCAAAAGACATATCTGGGCACTATATCCTTTCAAGTTCTCCGCACGCGCATTCCAATGCGAGCGTCTCTCGCATAATGCTTGATGTCATTATTGCTCTTCTGCCCACCACAATCGCAGGCATCTGGTTTTTCGGAATGCCGGCTCTTTGGACGATTGCGGTGTGCGTCTCGGCAAGTTTGACCACGGAAGCGCTCTGCCGCATGGCGATGAAGCGCGAAAACACAATCGGGGATTTCTCTGCTCTTCTGACGGGGCTTCTGCTTGCGCTCAACCTTCCGGCCGGGATCCCTCTCTGGATGGCGGCGGTAGGATCTGTATTTGCAATCGCCATCTGCAAGCAGGTGTTCGGTGGGCTCGGAATGAATCCGTTTAACCCGGCTCTTGCCGCACGCGCGTTTCTGCTCATTTCATTTACAGGTCCTATGACCACGTGGCTCAAGCCTTTTTGGTGGCGTACTCCTGATGCCGTCACCACGGCAACGCCGCTTGCGTCCATGAAGC
>JAGBZQ010000091.1 GCA_017628165.1 Kiritimatiellia bacterium
CGAGCAGGCGTTCTTAAATGCGGGCATCCGCATCATTCTCCGCGACGAGCGCGGCGAGGAAGTGATCGAGAACGATCTCTGCTATGAGGGCGGTATCCGCTCCTTCGTTGAGCATCTGAACGCCACCCGTTCCTGCGAGTTGATCCATAAGGACGTTATCTACATGAAGGCGGAAAAGGGCGACATCACGGCGGAAGTGGCTATGCAGTACAACGACAGCTACAACGAGACCATCGTGACCTTCGCCAACAACATGAGTACCGTAGACGGCGGTACCCACGAGACGGGCTTTAAGAATGCGCTGACCAAGGTGATCAACGCCTATGCGAAGAAGGCCAACTTCATAAAGGACGGCGACAAGAGCCTGTCCGGTGAGGACGTGCGCGAGGGCTTGTGTGCCATCGTATCCGTCAAGCTGCCCGACGCCCAGTTCGAGAGCCAGACCAAGGCAAAGCTTGGTAACTCCGAGGTAAGAGGCATTGTTGACGCCATTGTAAACGAAAAATTGAGTGAATTCTTTGAGGAGAATCCGTCGGTTGCCAAGGCGATTGCCGACAAGGCGTGCGCCGCATCCAGAGCCCGTGAGGCGGCGCGAAAGGCCAGAGAGCTGACCCGCCGCAAGAGCGTGCTTGAGGGCTCGTCTCTGCCCGGCAAGCTGGCGGACTGCCAGGAAAAGAGCGCGGCTTTGACCGAGCTGTATCTTGTCGAGGGAGATTCCGCGGGTGGTTCGGCCAAGGACGGCCGAGACAGCCGCTTCCAGGCGATCCTTCCCCTTCGCGGTAAGGTTTTGAACGTAGAAAAGAGCCGCCTTGACAAGGTTTATTCGAACCAATCTCTGATCCCCATTATTCAGGCCTTGGGATGCGGAATCGGCGAGGATTTCGACGTTGAGAAGGTGCGGTACGGCAAGATCATCATCATGGCCGATGCCGACGTGGACGGATCGCATATTCGGATTCTGCTTCTGACCTTCTTCTTCCGTCACATGAAGAGGCTGATCGAGGATGGGCACGTATTCCTTGCCCAGCCCCCGCTTTACAAGATCTATAAGGGTAAAAATCAGCGCTACGCCTACTCCGAGCAGGAGAAGGAGCGCATCACTGCCGAAATGGGCGCGGGCGTTAAGGCTGAGCGCTACAAAGGTTTAGGTGAGATGGATGCGGAGCAGCTTTGGGAGACGACTATGGATCCTGCGACCCGCACGCTCCTGAAGGTGGAAATTGAGGATGCGGTGGAATGCGACCGAATCTTCTCGCTCTTGATGGGTGACAAGGTTGAGCCTCGCCGCGATTTCATTGAACAGAACGCCAAGTTCGCAGAGAATTTGGATATTTGATAGGTTAAGAAAAAGATTTGGGAGAAAACCCTTTTGTAAAAGGGTTTTCCCCAAACCCCTTTCCGAAAACTTTCTCCAAGGGAGCGGCTACCGAGCCACTCTCGGTGGCGCGGCAGCCGCTATCGCTTCGCGATGCGTTTCGGAAAGATTACGGCTACCCCATATTTGTTTTTTGATCGACCTTTTTTTCAAAAAAAGCGAGTGGGTTGCAGGGCGACGCCCCAC
>JAGBZQ010000092.1 GCA_017628165.1 Kiritimatiellia bacterium
GGTTCTCAAGAGAAAGAGTATCGGGCGTCATCGCTATCTCATTGGCGTCAGTCTTAAGCGTCTTGCTGCTTGAGGAAAATGATTTCACCCCAAGTGATATGTACCAAAAGGCAATGACCGCCATAAGAGAGGCGAATATGCGGTTGACCCACACCATCCAAGCGCCAGGTCGCGGTAAAACCTTCATCCCCGCTCCCGCCAATGGCCATGGCGCAGCCATCCCGGCTCCCATAGCAAAGGGCAGCAGAATCGCGGCGACTGTGCCTTTTGAGAAGATGTCGGCCGTCAGTACAAGAACGGCGATAAGCACCGGAGCGACGCATGCTCCCGATAGAATCGAAGCGAGTGCGCCCATGAGAAAAACGTAGAAAATCGCAAACTCCTTATCGCCCCGGGCGCGTGTTTTGCGGATTTTTGAAAAATCGATGTTGAATAGACCAAATAGAGATGAGGCAAGAAGAAGAAAGATAATTCCGACAATTAGATTAAACCATGGGTTTGATTGTATGGTCCCAAAAGCAAGAGCGCCAAAGGAAGATGCAATTCCCATGGTACCGTACGCAAGAGTCATTCCAAGCGCATAAACGAAGCCTCGCTTGGCTGACTTGCCGATGATTATGAGATTGATTGGAATCATCGGCAGTACGCACGGAGTCAGGTTCATGGCCAGCCCCGCGAGAAACGCGAGAAAAAGAAGGATTATGATCGACGTGTCCGCTGGAAGATGTCCGAAAAAGTGAGAAGGGGTCTTTGCGTCTAAAAAGTCGATGAATCTGTCGGCGTTGACATATCCTTCAAGATAGCGTATGTCTTCTACATTTTTATCGGGGGCCTCCAAAGGGGCTTCATCGATGAATGGCAATGCGCCGTCGCGTGGTTTGCATACGCCGTCTTCACATACATACTCGACGCCGCCGATTGTAGTCGTATCGGCCTTCAGAGAGGCGCTTGCGAAAGTCATCGCAAGTATTGATAGTAGAATGTACACCGTGTTTTTCATAAGTGCCAACTATTGTATACGGATTTTTCGCGTATATTATACCATTCTGATGTGCATAGTGGTGATAAGATTTTACGGTGACAAGCCCAAAGTAAATTGCCAAGTGCATTGGAATTTATGGTATAATATCAGACAATTATGGGTTTATTGGATACAGCACAGGCAAAGGCAGCCGTCTTAACTGAGGCTTTGCCTTACATACAGGATTTTAACGGGTCGATTGTACTTGTTAAAGTCGGCGGCAGTGTTATGGAGATTGATGAGAACCTCGATTCGCTGATGAACGATATCGCATTTATGCGGGCGGTCGGCGTAAAAGTCGTGATAGTTCATGGCGGAGGCAAGGCGATCTCTAAGGCTATCAAGGCCTCTGGGCACGAGCCTAAATTCGTTGACGGGCTTAGAGTCACCGATGAGGTGACGATGGAGATTGTGAGAAAGACGCTTAATAACGTCGTCAATCCTGATCTTGTCACTAGGCTCTGCAACAGAGGGGCTAATGCTAAACCGTTGCACGGCAACTGGCTTTTCACGGCTCGAAAAATAACGAATCCCGATAGAGGATATGTGGGAGAAGTGACGCGTGTTTCGGCGCGTTCGGTCATAGAGATGCTTGATGCGGGAATCATTCCCGTAGTCACACCTCTTGGCACGGGTGAAGATGACGCACATCTCTACAACATAAACGCCGACTATGCGGCCGCCGCGCTGGCGAAGGAACTTAAGGCGAGAAAGTTTGCCCTTGTTTCCGACGTGCCGGGGCTTTTGCGCGATCCGGATGATCCAACTACACTTTTGTCCACCTTACGATTGAGCGAGATAGCCATTCTCAAGGCGGACGGCACTATATCAGGGGGGATGCTCCCGAAGATCGAGAGTTGCGAAGATGCCATTCGTCAAGGCGTAAAAAAGGTGCATCTTGTCGACGGGCGCATGGCGCACTCTCTCTTACTTGAAATA
>JAGBZQ010000093.1 GCA_017628165.1 Kiritimatiellia bacterium
CCTGATGGGCGAAAACGCGGTCGATCTCCTCGGGAGTCGTCCCGAGCATCTTGCAAAGATCGCTCGAAACCTTCGCGAGAGTCTTTACCGCGAATACGAAAACGTCGTGACCCTTGAGCGTAAGCTCGGGGAGGAAAGGCTGAGGCTTCTCAGGCACCTGGGTTACAGGCGAGATTGGAAGCGCATCCTTGCAGCCGCCCGTGCGCATGATGAAGTGTGAGCCGTTGCCGTCGGCGCCGAGGATCGTATGGGCCTTTGTCTTGAGCGAAGCGACACCCGGCGGCTCGTCATTGCCGAGAACGACCGCGCCCGCGCCGTCGCCGAAAAGGATGCAGCTCGCGCGGTCGGTCCAGTCGAGAACGCGCGTAAGCGATTCCGCTCCGATTACGAGAGCCTTCTTGTCGGGATAGAAATTGACGAATCCGCGGGCCTGCTCGAGAGCGTAGACGAAGCCCGCGCATGCGGCCTGAAGATCGAACGCGCCAGCGTTCGTACAGCCGAGGAGCCCCTGTACGATGCATGCCGTGGACGGGAACGGATTGTAATCCGGAGTCGATGTCGCAAGAACGATAAGACCGATTTCTTCAGGCTTGACTCCGGCGGCATCCATAGCCGCCTGAGCGACCTTTGCAGCCATCGTCGAGGTGGATTCACCCTCCCCGGCAACATGACGGGAATGAATACCCGTATGGGAATAAATCCATTCGTCTGAAGTCTCCAAAGACTGCGCGATGTCGTCGTTAGTGACGACCTTTTCAGGCAAGTAGCTGCCTGTCCCTAATATACGAATACCCATAGACTCTCCTATTTAGAGATTTTTGCAACATTATACCAAAATCTGCGGTTGTTTTGGAAAAATCCTTACAACAGAAATACGGCGGGCGTCAGACGAGCAAAACGGTTGCAAGGCCTGCGGCGAAACAATAAAAACCAAAAATCCAAAACCATCTGCTCTTTAACGTTTTTACAAGAATTTTCAATGAATAATAGCCCACTATGGCGGCTATCGCCATGCCAAAGATCATCATTGCCCATGATTCCTGTGCGCCAGATTCTGACGGAATTTCTGTAAAGGATTTGACAATCTCCAGAATCAGCGCCCCTATGATCAGCGGAGTAGACATCAAAAACGAGAATTCCGCCGCTTTCTCGGGATCAACCCCGGCGGCACGGCCGCTCACAAGCGTCATGCCGCTGCGCGAGACACCGGGAAGAAGCGCAATCGCCTGCCCAAGCCCCATCAAAACCGCACGCACAAAACTCACATTCTTCCTCCCGCATGGAAGAAAGCGCGTTCCGATAAGAACAGCTCCAGTGAGCATAAGAAGAATTCCGACCATTTCGGCATTCTCAAAGATCGCTTTAATCCTGTCATCAAAAAGAAAATACACAAAAATAGCGGGCGTCGAACTGACGAGAAGCTTAAACACAAACATCCACGCCTTGACGCGGGCGGCCTTTTCGGCGCCCAACGAGAAGCAATCCATGATAAGACGGGCAAGCGTTTTCCTGTAAAACGCAAAAATCGATATGAGCGTTCCTACATGAAGACAGATGTCCAGTCTTACACCTTCAACTTGAACGCCAAGGAAGTGCTGGCTGATTACAAGATGCCCGGAGCTGGAAACGGGAAGAAACTCGGCCACACCCTGTAAAACGGCCAACAATATGATTGCTGTCAAATTCATACCGTTATTATATCATAACAATCGGGTTGCGAGGGATGGACGCAAGAGAAAAATTCCCGACGAGGTCCTTAAGGGACGCTGTCTCCCCCTCACCACACCAGCCGCACGAAGATGCAAGTCGACCTATGACAGCCTCCGGCATGACCCCAGAAGCACGATACGATGCAACCCGCGTATCCCCATGGCGTTTGGCGAGCCGTCTGCCGTCAGGACCGACAACGAGCGGCACATGGCAGTATTTCGGGATTTTCACACAGTGTGAAGTCTTCGATTCAGCCCA
>JAGBZQ010000094.1 GCA_017628165.1 Kiritimatiellia bacterium
ATCTCCGATACCTCTGTGCAGGAGCGTGTCAAGCGCGAGGCCATGGAGCTTGTCGCCAAGTTCCCGGTTCACTGATTGGAGTAAGAAGGCCTAAGGTTGCTGTTGTAGGAGTGGTAGGGCGGTCAAACGCCGGCAAGTCGACGCTTGTAAATCGTCTTGTCGGCGATAAGGTCTCCATTGTCTCTCCGGTGGAGCAGACGACGCGCAATACGATTCGCGGTATAGTGGATGAGGAGCGCGGCCAGCTGGTTCTGCTTGATACTCCCGGCCTTCACAAGGCGGTCGGCAACCTTGGGCGCATTTTGAACAGAATGGCCCGGAGAAGCGCTGCTGGTGCGGATATTCTTGCCGTTGTTTTCGATGCGGCCGAGGAGCCGCAGATGGAGGATATCGGGTGGATGAGCCGCGTAATCCGTGAGCGCCATGAGAAGTTGATTTTCGTTTTGAACAAGGCCGATTGCGTGAATTTTCACGAGGCCGAATTCAGGTCCGCATGGGATGAAGTCGTTTCCGATGCCAAGGCCGTGCCACCGGAGGATGGCAATCTTTTTATTCCCGAGCCGCGCTGGATCAGAGCCATTTCCACCACTGAGGGCGGTGCGAACAAGGTTCTCGATGCTCTCTTTGAGTTTGCCGAGGAGGGAGAAAAGCTCTTCCCGGAGGATATTGTCACAGACTATCCCCGCCGACTTGCGATCGCAGATACGATTCGCGAGAAGTTCCTCAAGCGCATGCATCAGGAGATTCCGCACGAGCTTGGCATTGCCGTCAAGAAAATTGTGGAGGGTTCGGGTCGTTGGGATGTGGAGGCGGACGTTCTCGTGAACCGTCCTTCCCAGAAGCCCATCGTCATCGGCCGCGGGGCTGAAACGCTTAAGAATGTCCGCAAGCAGGCCGAGCGTGAGCTAGCCGAAATGTTCGGGCTTAAAATAGCGTTGAAGCTTTGGGTGAAAGTTGAGCCCAAGTGGATGCAGAACGAGAAGCTTTTGACCGAGATGGGATATATGGGAGGAGAGATCTGAGATGTTCGTTTCCTCGCGGTATTTGACGGTCTTTTTTGCTGCGTTTTGCGCCGCATTTTTCTGCCGCGCCGATGCATTGTCTGTGGCAAAGGAGGCTCTCCGCGATGGTCTTTGGAGTATAGCGCGATTGAACGCAAAAAAGGCCAACGATCCTGAAACGCTTGGGATCGTCCTTGAGGCGTATGCGCGCGAGGGCAAGTGGGAGGCGCTTCTTAAGGAGCTTGATGCGCATGAAAATGCAAAGGGAGATATTCCCGCTTATTACCGCATTCTCGCGAAAGTGAAAACGCTTTCTGCGGATGAGGCTTTAAAGGCCTTTGACGGTCTTTCGTTTGAAAGCCCTGATTTTATTCGCAGAGGGGCGCTTCTGAAGGCTGATGTGATGTTTAACTCCGGCGATGCCGAGGGGGCTGCAAAGATAGTAGAGGAGCATTCCCTTTCTTCGTGGAATGATGAATCTAAAATGGTTTCGGCCAGAATCTTCCGTTCGCTTGAAATGAACGACCGTGCATTCGCTCTTTGGAGGGAGGTTGCAGCTTCCACTAACGCAAGCGTTGGCGCGTTCGTTGCGGCGGCGCGCAATCTGGGCGAAACAAATCTTCTTAAGGTTGCATACGCAAGGGTTCAAACACCTGATCTTAAGCGCGTAGTAGGGCTTGATTTAGGGCGCCGGCTTCTTGAGTCCAATGAAACATTCGCCGAGGGCGAAATGCTCGTGCGCGCCATCGCAAACAACTCTCCTGATGCGGAAGGGGCCATGGAGTCTTTTGTGTTTCTCGCCCAGGCGTATTTAGAGCGTGAGGAGTTTTCCAAGTCTGCTGATGCATATCAGAAGGCTATTGAAGCGTGGCCTCTCCTTGCCCGCAATGTGGCTGTGCAGGATGGGTATGCCTGGGCCTTGCTGAAGCTTGGCAAAACAGGAGAGGCGTTGACTCAATTTGCTCGTGTAGAGGAATTGGCTGCCGACGATGACACCAAGGCCGAGGCCCTTGTCAAGCAGGGTGATGTCCTTTCGTCGCTTTCGCGTGGAGTGGAGGCGATGGAGAAATACCGCAAGGCGTTAGAATCTTATCCGGAGGCGCCGGCGTGCCGTAAGCTCAAAACGCTCGTGGAGCTTACGGATCTCGAGTCAAAAGGCCGTGAGCTTTATGGAGAGTTCCGTTTCGATGAGGCTCTTAAGACGTTTGCAGAAATCGCCGAGCGTGACCATACTCGCAAGCCGCGTATGGAATATCTTGAAATGCTCTGCCTGTATGGTCTCGGGCGCGATGCCGAGGCGGCGCTCAAGGCGAAGGCCCTTGCCGCGGGATGCCAGGATGCGAAGATTCGCGCAGAGGCCGCGCTGTGGCTTGCCAAGTTTTTTTACAACGCCCGCCAGTGGCAGGATTCCTGCGTTCTTTTCTCGGCGTACGCCACGAACATGATGCCGTCTTCGGCGCAGGCTCCTTCTGCGCTTCTTTGGGCTTCGCGTGCCGCGTTTGCCTTGAGCAATTTCAAAGGAGCGATAGACCTTTCCACCAAGCTTGCAGTTGATTATCCCGAATCGTCAGAGAAAATTCCCGGATGCCTGCTTCAAGGCGAGGCGCTTGTGGCGCTTTCGCGTTTTGACGAAGCTGTGGTTGTTCTTGAGAAGGTGGCTGCAGATTCAAAGGCGGCGGCGGACGAGCGCTTCCGCGCCAAGATGCTTATGGCCGATGCGATGTTCCTTCTCGGAGCCGACAATTCCACGCGCTATTCCGATGCGCTCAAGGATTTCATGGAGCTCAGGCAGATTGAGAATTTAACGCCGCCTCAGAAAATTCTTGTTTCGTTCAAGATCGCGCGAACGCTTGAAAAGATCGGGCGCATGGATGAGGCCCGTGATGCCTACTATAGTTCCGTAATCCTGGCATACCGCGATTTCCGTCTCAAGGGGATTGTTCTTGATGATGAGATCAAGGCTATTTTCGCCCGTGCGGCCTTTAGGCTTTCCGATGAGTACGAAAGCTTAGGGCAGGATGAAAAAGCCAAAAGCATTTTGAGGCTTGTTATCAAAAGCGATGTCAAGACTGCGGCGGACGAGGCTCGCCGCAAGCTTGAGCGGATAAAAGAGAAAGGGGCTTTCTGATGGAGTTGGCTGCTAATGCCGTTTTTTTGATTTTGATCGCACTTGCCATAACTGCGGTTGCGATGTTTCTTGGGCGTTTCATCGAATTGCGGCGTTTTCTCATAGATTGGCAAGACTTCCTTAAGGGTGTGACCAACGTCCTTGAGAGCGGCAACGAGGACGAGGCGATTGCGATCTGCGAGGATACTCCGGTTCCGGTTGCTAATGTTGTGGCCACCGCGATACGCCACCGCAAGGGTACGGCTCTCGCTTTGCGCGAGGCGGTCGAGGCGCGCGGCCGTGCGGAGGTTTCGCGGCTCGATAGGCGTCTTGCCGCGCTTTCCATAATATCTCACATTGCGCCGCTTCTGGGGCTTCTCGGGACGATGATCGGCTTTGTGGATACCGTCATGATAGTCGATGGAGGAGAGATAGTTTTACGCTCTCAGCTTGTCACTTCGGCTGTATCCGCCATCAGGTGCGCGATCATGGGTCTTGTTGTGGCTATTCCGGTTTCCGTTATGTACGGAATGTTGAGGCTCAGGACGGAGCGCTTGATTGTTGAGCTTGACGCCGCAGCCACAGAGATAGTGGGCTATATTCTCACCAAGGGGGCCCGTCAATGAGGCGATGGGGATGGTCTCTCGCAGCGTCCATCAGGACGGCTCGCGCCGGCGGATTCCCGCGGCGTCTCGAGCCTTTTTCAGCTGCGGTGCCATGGATTACGCTTCTGTTTCTTTTTGTGATGCTTGTCAAAATCGGCGGCAGCATAACGCATGAGAAGGGTGTCCTCTTTGATTTGCCGCACACGTCAATCGGAGATATTTCCGAGACCGACGCCGTGGCGCTTATGCTTTATACCGATGAGGGGACGCTTCTGTTTTTCGATGATACACGTTATGTTCTGGAAGACAGCTCCCAGATGAAAATGTTTTCAAAGCAGCTTGAAAGGCGCATTTCATACGCGTCGGAGAATGTGCTTCTGGTTCTTGCGGACCGGAGGATATCCGGCGGCGAGCTTATGAAAGTGGCCAACATCGCCAGAGACAGCGGAGCGCGCAAAGTTCTTTTCGCTGAAAAGAAAGCGGAGGCCGGGGAGCTGTGAAGAAGATGCTTTATATCAGGCCGCGCAGAAGTTTGAGAAGTGAGATACTTTCGCTTCTTCCTCTTGGCGTTCTTTTGTTTGCCCTCGCGGCGGTGTTTCCGTTTGGTTCATTCCGTTTCGGGGAGAAGAGGGGCTACGCTGCGCACAATACAGCGCCATCCTGCGCATTCGTCAATCTTGAAGACGGCGCTGTTCTAAAGGCCATGGAGCGTGTCCGCTCATCGCTCTCTGTAGATCCCGGGAATGTTCGCAATCTTCGCGCAGATCTTTCGCTTTCAACGATCGCCGAGGAGATTCCCGCGAATGTGTTTGTCGTTTCTGAAAGAGTGCGTTATGTCCCTGCTGTCAAGGTAGAATGCGCGGCGGATTTTCTTCCGGCGTCAAAGGCAGCAGGCGAAGCTCTCGTTGTTGAGGCTTCCGCTGACGATTGTGAAAAGCCAGTTTTTTCAAAAGAGGAAATGTTAAAAATCGACTGAAAGGAAAAATACAATGACACAAGCACAGGTTCTCAAGGCGTTTAAGGATACAGGAGCTCTTTTGGAGGGGCATTTCGAGCTTCGCTCCAAGCTCCATTCCAACCGCTATTTTCAGTGCGCCAACGTTCTCAGGTATCCGCGCGTGGCGGAGAAGCTCTGCCGCGAAGTGACCCGCATGGCCGTTAAGAGCGGCAAGCTCGGCAAGCGCATCGACGGCGTCATCTCGCCTGCAGTCGGCGGAATTCTTGTTGGGCATGAGGTTGCGCGCGAGCTCAATGTGAAGTGCATTTTCGCGGAGAAGGTTCAAGGCGAGGGTGTGGACGCTTCCGGCAAGCCCAATACCGTCCTTGCGATGCGCCGCTTCTCCATTAAGAAGGGAGAGCGCTATATCGTGGCGGAGGACGTGGTCACAAAGGGTGGACGCGTTCAGGAGACGATTGATCTCGTCAAGGCCGCCGGCGGCAAGGTGGCGGGCGTGATACTTCTTGTCGATCGTTCAGCCGGCAAGGTGAAGTTTCCGCGCATCCCGATGTTCTCGCTCATGCAGATCACGCCTGAGACGTGGACGAAGGATGAGTGCCCGATGTGCAAGGCCGGCTCCAAGCCAGTCCACCCAGGATCGTAAATTTTTATTCTGACAATGAAATTCAATTCCGTAGAAGAATGTCTTGAGGCTTTGCGGCGCGGCGAAATCATACTCGTGACTGACGACGCCGACCGGGAGAACGAGGGTGATTGCATCTGCGCCGCCGAGTTCGCCACTTTAGAGAATGTCAATTTCATGGCTACCCATGCCAAGGGATTGATTTGCATGCCGATGAGCGGCGAGTGGTGCGACAGGCTCGATCTGCCGCAGATGGTGGCCGCAAATACCGATAATCACCAGACGGCGTTCACCGTATCTATAGATGCGGCAGCTACCACTACGGGAATTTCAGCGTTGGAGCGTTCGGTCACCGCGCGCAAATGTGTAGAGGAAGGCGTGAGCGGGGCGGATTTCCGCCGCCCTGGTCACATGTTTCCCCTCCGTGCGCGCGAGGGCGGCGTTCTCATGCGCGCAGGTCATACGGAGGCAACCGTGGATCTATGCCGTCTTGCCGGTCTTAAGGAGGTGGGGCTCTGCTGCGAGATCATGAGGGATGACGGCTCGATGGCGCGCCTTGATGATGTCTTTGCCTTTGCCGCGAAACATTCTCTCAAGGTCACGACCATCGCTGATCTGATCGCCTACCGCCGCAAGAACGACAAGCTTGTGGAGGCGGTGGAGGAAGTGGATATGCCAACACGCTACGGCCACTTCAGACTGAGGATGTATCGCAGCCGCATCACGGGGCTTGAGCACATCGCGTTGATCAAAGGCGATGTGGCGGCCGCCGAAAGCGCTCTTGTGCGTGTCCATTCCGAATGCTTTACAGGCGATGTCCTCGGCAGTGAGCGCTGCGACTGCGGGCCGCAGCTCCATAAGGCTATGGCGATGATAGAGAAGGAGGGTGTGGGAGCCGTTCTTTATATGCGCCAAGAAGGGCGCGGTATTGGCCTTGCCGCCAAGCTTCACGCCTACAAGAAACAGGAAGAGGGTATGGATACCGTAGAGGCGAATGTTGCACTCGGCTTCGCCCCGGACTTGAGGGATTATGGTGAAGGTGCGCAGATTCTCGTGGATCTCGGAATATCTAAGATTCGCCTTATGACGAACAATCCATGCAAGATTGCAGGTCTTGAGGGGTACGGTCTTGAGATTGTAGAGCGCGTTCCGATTGTGATAGAGCCCACCGAGCACGACAAGTGCTACCTCGACACGAAAAAGACGAAAATGGGGCATTTGCTGTGATTGATAGAAAGGTTCTCGTTTCAGCATTCCTTGCCATTTGCGCGTCTCTTCTCATGGCGCACGAATGGACAGGTATAGAGCCGGCATCGCGTATCGGCGGGCGTATGGCGTCGTGCGGATATATGCGTGGGAAGGTTGTGCTTCTCGATTGCCGCGACTATTCCAAGTCTGGCGGGCACAACCTTGCCGAATTGCAGAAAATCTGGGAATCCTACAAGTCCAAGCCTTTCGTGCTTCTTGGCGCTCATATTTCCTCCGGCGAAAGCGGAGAAGCCGCAAAAAATATCGTGGAGTCTCGGGTTTCTTACCCTGTTTACTCAAATGTCGGGCTTAAGGATTCTTCGGGAAATGATGTTGTTCTCAAGCCTGGTTTGCATGTTTTCGATATTACAGGCCGCAGGCTCTATTATGGAAATGATCTCCGTCAGGCGCAGGGTATCGTCGGGCCGGCCATTTTTGCTGTGCGTATTCCTTCTTCGGTAAGGCAATGGAAGGAGACTCTCGATTATGAAATAGCAAAACTTCCGGGAAGCGCGTATTTGCGCATCAGAGATCTGCGCACCCGCAAGGATGTCTTGAAAGCTCTCGCCGCTGAATTTCCAGACTCCGTTAAGGAATATGCGAAAGTCTGGAACGGGTATCGTGCATCGCAGGAGATAATTAAGCTTGCCAAGCTAGTGGAAATGGCGCGTCTTGTGAAAGATCGCGACAAGTCTTCCGCAAAAAGCAAGCGTATTACCGCATCGCAGATTTCATCGCGTTCGGCAAGGTATGAGATTCTCAAGACAAGTGAAAATCCTTTTGTGGTTCAAGAAGCAAAAAACTCTTTTGCAGACCTTGAATTTGCAAAGGCTGAAATAGGTAAATAATGTTGAAAAAAAGGAGGCAATTATGAAAATTAAGATAGTGGTAGTTGCGGCGCTTTTTCTTGCTGCTCCAGCGGCCACGACGGCGGCTGATCTTTACGGTGACATTCCGGATTCGAGTCACGCCTGGTCTGTGCACGATATGAATCGCCCCAAGCCTTCTCGCGTCATACCTGCCGCCACGTGCGCCGGTGCGCCTTCTGATGCGGTGGTGCTTTTCGATGGCACGAAGGAATCATTTGAGAAGAACTGGTGCGACAGCAAAGGAAATCCTTCCAAGTGGTCATACAGTGATGAAGGGTACTTTTTCTCGAAGCCCGGCTGGTCGAATGGTGGAAACGTTTATACCCGTGCCAAGTTTGGCGACTGCCAGCTTCATATCGAGTACCGCCATGATCCAAAGAGACTGTATGACAACAAGGGGCCTCAGATGCGCGGCAATTCAGGCGTCTTCCTCATGGGCAACTATGAGGTTCAGGTTCTTGAATCGTATTATACAAGCCGTGAAGATTGCTCGGTGGACAATTACACAGACGGGCAGGCGGGCTCGGTTTATGCGGAGAATCCGCCGCTTGTAAACCCTGCGCGCAAGCCAGGTGAATGGCAGGTTTACGATATCATCTTCCATCAGCCTGTCTGGGAGGGCGGCAAGCTTCTCCATCCCGGCAGCATCACGGTGTTTTTCAACGGCGTGCTCGTTCAGGATCATTGGGAGATGGAGGGGCTTACCACCCATTGCCGCCGCCGTGCTCTCGCACCTCATGAGACGGCTCTTCCGATGTTCCTGCAGGATCATGGTTGTGTCGTTCAGTTCCGCAACGTATGGTATCGTCCGATTCCTTCTCGCTGGGCCAACACCACGTGCAGCAAAATGTCCGCCAAAGAGTCTGACGTGATGGAGCTTCGCCGTGCAACGGCCGCTAAGCTTTTTGCAAAAATTGCCGATCCGAAGGCTGTGAGCGCATCCAATCTCAAGGCGCTTGCCGAAGTTGTCAGTTATGCAAACGAGGGAGCCTACAAGGTGGCGTTTACTGAGTGTCTTAATGCTTATCGCGCCAAGAAGGGCAATAAGCGTGAGGTTGATAGTGTGAACAAGACGCTTAATGTTCTTGTGCGTTGCGGCGTCATCAGCAAAGGTGATCTGATAAAGTGAAGCGCATTGTATTTTATTCTTTTGCAGCTATTATGACGGCCGCTGTGGCCGCCGGCTGCGGAACCGTTGCGAAGGCCCGCAAAGCCCAGGCGGATGTCGCGGAAGTCATGGATGATGCCAAAGCTCAGCATCAGTCTTTCGATCCCGTTAAGATAGGCGATCATACGCTGAAAAATCTCGTCGAATATGCGCTTACGAACCGTCCTTCGATGGTTTCGAAAACCATTGCCGTCGAAGAGGCGCGTATCGCCCTGAAAATTCTCGACGCCGACGCTCCGATTGTTTCGTCCACTCCGTGGAATTCGATCTCCGCCAACGTGAAGCTTGGATATTCCGAGCGTTCCGAGTCGAAGAATTTTTCAAATTTCGCAAAAAAAACAGATAGAAGCAATCCTTCAAGTTCGCTGTCCCTGGATCTCCTCATTTACGATTTTGGGCGCAACGCCGCCCAGAAGCGTGCCGCTGCGGAGAATGTGATAGCTGCCGAGCTTCAGCTTGCCGAGGAGGGGTACAAAGTATTCTATCAAGTCGCGTCGGCGTATTTCACACTTTTGCTCAACGAGGCGTTGTGTGATGTGGCGCACTCAAACGTGACGCAGTACGCTTCCCATCTCGCGCAGGCCGAGGATATGTTTGAGCAGGGAGAAGCGCAGTATCTTGACGTGCTGAGAGCAAAGCTTGATCTTGCTCGAGCGACAGAGAATGCCGTTCTTGCCTCCAACGATGTTGTGGTGGCGGGCGCGAACCTTGTGGCTTATCTCGGCGTGAATGCGGCCGAGGGGGATTACCGATCTGTATTCGGCGGGCGCCTTGGCGGGCTCCCAAAGCGCATTCGCGCCTTCGCGGATACGTCCGTTTCTTCAACGGAGGCTTTTGCGGGCGCTCGCATCAACGCCCCGCAGTTAAAAATTGCCCGTGCGCGTCTGAGATCCGCCTCAAGTCATGTGGATTATGCGATTGCCGATCTTAAGCCTACCGTTTCCGCAAGTCTTTCCCTTAATTGGACCGATCCGTTGTGGTATTGGAGCTGGGGCCTGAATGCCATGCAGTCTATCTTTACGGGGTGGCGGAAGACGCTTGCCGTTGATCGCGCAGTTCTTGAAATGCAGAGTCGCGAATCTGACGTCCAGGCCGCGGAGTTGCTTCTTTCACGCAACCTTGAAGTAGCTCTTGCCGAGCGCGACAATGCGCGCAAAGCGGCCGGTACGGCGAAAGAGAGTGTTGTATCCGCCTGCGAGAATCTTGATACGGTCCGCGCGCAGTTTGAAGTGGGTGATGTTTCGCGCATCGAATTCACAGACGCTGTTTCAAGTTATGCCGATGCGCTCGGCAACGAAATCAAAGCTTTTTACAGAGGGCAGATCGCCGAAGCGGCGCTTTTCGAGATTCTTGGAGAGGCTCCCGCATATTGCAATATCGATAAAAAGGAGGAGAAAAAGTGAAAAAAATTCTGCTTGCGGTTTTTGTTCTCGCAGCGGCCGGCGGAGCCGGATGGTGGTATTTTGCGTCCAATGCCGAAAGAGTGTCTTTCGGCTCGTACAGGACTGCATTAATTGGCAGGAACGACATCGTGCGCAATGTCCGCGCCACAGGGACTGTCACCCCGAGAAACAGCTCAAGCGGCATTCCTGTGGGCGCACAGGTCAACGGCAAGCTCATTAAGCTTTTTGTGGATTACAACTCTGTCGTCACGAACGGGCAGGTTGTGGCGCTTATTGATCCGCGCGTATATGAGGACTCCTACAAGATTGCGATGGCGCAGCTCAAGGTGAATGAGGCAAACGTCCTTGTGCGCACGGCAGCGCTCAAGTCGGCAGAGGCGGAGCTTTTAATGGCCGAGAAGACGTTCGAGAGGAAGAATACGCTTGTTGAGAGAAAGACCGCGGCTGTTGTGGAGCTTGATGCCGCTACCGAGGCTCTCGATAAGGCAAAGGCAGGCGTGGAGAGCGCACGCGCAAATCTTGAGAGTGCCATGGCTTCGGTGGATCAGTCGCGCGCTTCCGCCGAGAAGGCAAAGGCGGATCTTGAGTATTGCACGATAGTTTCGCCTGTGGATGGAGTGGTGATAGACAGAAAGGTGGAGGAGGGTGAAACGGTCGTCTCTTCGATGAACGCTGTTCCCGTCCTTACGATTGCGGAGGATCTGGCAAAGGTATGGGTGGAGGCTACTGTGCCCGAGGCGGACATCGGAAACATCAAGGTTGGGCAGAGAGTCACTTTCACGGCTGATGCATACCGCAGAAAATTCACTGGTCAGGTCAAGCAGATCCGCAAAGCGGCGACAACCACGAATAATGTGGTGACGTTCCCTGTGATTATCGAGGCGGAGAATCCCGACGAGATGCTTTTCCCCGGGATGACGGCCACTCTTACCATTGAGACTGCCCGCGTCCAGGATGTGGTCTCCGTTTCTGCTGCGGCTTTGCGATTCCGTCCCAAGAGCGAGGATCTTGCGCGTATCGCAGGCGAAATTCCGAGGGGAAGAAAAATATGGCTTAAGCCGCTTGAGGAAAATGCGCCGCTTGAATTCGTCTCCATTTCCGAAGGCGTAAGCAACGAGACCTTGACGGAGATTGTTGCAAAGGATCTTGCCGCACTTGAAGGGCGTGAAGCCGTCATCGGCTATGAGACCGCAAAGCCTGGCGCGGGCAGCGATCTTACCAACCCGTTCATGGCCAAAAGGCTGGAGCGCAACAAGAACAAGGGTACTGCACCTGAGCCAAAAAAATGAGTTCGCACCTTATCGAAATTCGTGATATGTACAAAGTGTATGCCATCGGCGAGGAGCCGGTGCATGCGCTTGACGGTGTATCTCTTTATATAGACAGCGGCGAATTCGTGGCAATCATGGGATCGTCCGGGTCGGGCAAGTCCACGATGCTCAACATTCTCGGATGTCTTGATACGCCCACGAGCGGTTCGTATATGCTTGACGGGATTCAGGTGGCGGAGCGTACGCCCGCGGAGCTTGCCCATATCAGGAACAAGGAGCTCGGATTTGTCTTTCAGAACTTCAATCTTCTCCCGAGAACGAGTGCTCTTGAGAACGTGGAGCTTCCCGATCTGTATCTTGGAAGGCTTCACGCAAAAGAGCGCCGCAAGAGGGCGATGATGCTCCTTGAGCGCGTGGGGCTTAAGGGCCGCGAGATGCATACGCCAAGCCAGCTTTCCGGCGGGCAGCAGCAGCGCGTGGCGATTGCGCGCGCGCTTATGAATAATCCGCCTGTTCTTTTTGCTGACGAGCCTACGGGCAATCTTGACACAAAGAGCTCTATTGAGATTATGAATCTCTTTACGGAGCTTTCAAATGAGGGGATCACCATCGTGATGGTGACGCACGAGGATGATATCGCCGCATACGCCAAGCGTCATGTGGTCATGCGTGACGGCAAGGTGATGCGCGACGACTTGAACGACGGCGGAGTGAGAAAGTCGCAGGAGGAAGTGGCAAGGCTCGTCAAGGAGGCGCTCGCATGAATTTTGGGATGATCTTTAAGGTGGCGGCAAGGGCGATTGCGCGCAACAAGACGCGATCGGTTTTGACCTGCATCGGCATAATCGTCGGCATTGCTGCCGTCATTGCGGTGATGGCTATCGGTCAGGGCGCACAGACGATGATGGTTAAGCAGATTTCCTCCATGGGTAACAATCTTGTTATGGTGTTTCCTGAACGGCGCCATTGGGGTGTTTCCGTGGGCATGGGGCAGGGGCAGACGATGACAGCCGAGGATGCAATTGCCATCAAGCGTGAGTTGTCGCATCTTGTGCAGGGAGTTTCCCCGTCTGTGAGAGCGTCTGTCCAGATGATGTATTCGTCCAAAAACTGGGCGGGAAATGTTCAGGGAGTGTCCCCGGACGTTTTAACGGCAAACAACTGGGGAATATTGGAGGGGCGCTTTTTTACTGATGAGGAAACGGAGCTCTACAGCCGCGTTTGCGTGATAGGAACGACTGTCAGGGACAACCTTTTCGGGGATTATGAAGATCCGATCGGCAAGACCATCCGCCTCAGGAACATGACGTTTACAATCGTGGGAGTCCTTGCCTCGAAGGGAGCGAACAACTGGGGGCAGGATCAGGACGATGTGGTGATGGCTCCGTACACGAGCGTTCAGCGCTACCTTCAGCGATCGAAGTTCGCCAACATAAACATGATGAACGTCTCGCTTCATACCATGGACGATCTTGAGGAGGCCAAGCGTGAGATTACGGCGCTTTTGCGTCAGCGGCATCGTTTGGCCGATTATCAGGATGACGACTTTGAGACGCGCGATACAACAGAGCTTATGAACACGATTGGCTCTGTTTCGGGGCTTATGACTGTGCTTCTCACGGCCGTGGCTGCGATTTCTCTTATTGTGGGCGGAATCGGCATCATGAATATTATGCTTGTTTCAGTTACCGAGCGCATAAAGGAGATTGGTCTTAGAATGGCGATAGGCGCAACGCCCGGCAATATCCTTATGCAGTTTCTTCTTGAAGCGGTGGTGCTTTCAACTGTCGGCGGTGCCGTCGGCGTTCTTCTTGGCGTGGGTGGAGCTCACTTTATCGGTTGGTGGAAAGCGTGGCCGATACTTATTCAGATTCCATCTACGGTCGGTGCGTTTTTCTTTTCCTCTGTTGTAGGGGTGTTCTTCGGTTTCTATCCCGCGTACAGGGCCTCGAAGCTCAATCCGATCGATTGCTTAAGGTATGAGTAGAGAACTTCGTCAAGCGCAACGTGTCATGGCATCTCTGAAGAAAAATGCTGGGCTTAAACGGCGCGGCGCGAGAAAGAACGGCGAAAGGTATTTTACCTGTAACCCGTAACCCGGAACTACCCGAAGGGCAAAACCTTTTATTCGCCGTGGCACATTGCACGGTTGAAAGGAGGAGCC
>JAGBZQ010000095.1 GCA_017628165.1 Kiritimatiellia bacterium
CCTGCTATAAAGCCTGAAGGCCCCGTATTTTCCATCGGCTCAAACGGCATTTCTACTTCCACAAGTCCATTCGTAGCGATATCCACCCGCATTACGCCCACGACATCGCCGGCATAAAAACGCCCAGCAAGCGCAATCACGGCAACGCAAACCGCTCTGGCCACTATGCTCTTGAAATCTCCCATGCGGCAAGTATACCACATGTGCCCCAAAACCGCAAATGCAAATCGCACTAGGACGGGATTATCTCCAAAGACGCGGAACAGCCAAGACGCGACGCGCCAGAGGCAATCATTTTCTCTGCATCTTCACGCGTCCTAATTCCGCCCGCGGCTTTAACGCCCATCACCGGCCCGACTGTCTCCCGCATAAGCTTTACATCTTCCGCCGTAGCCCCGCCAGAACCGAATCCGGTGGACGTCTTCACAAAATCAAATCCTGCCCTTTGCGCCATGCGGCAAGCGAGAACCTTTTCATCGTCCGTTAAATAACAGCACTCAATGATAAGCTTCAGCACGACCGACGGTTTTGCCGCGCGTGAAGAGAGAGATAGACCTTCAAGCTCTTTCTCGCATGCTTCAGGATCAAATCTAAGAAGCCGGATGTTGATGACAAAGTCAAGCTCGTCGGCGCCGTTTGCAATAGCATCGAGAGCTTCGAATTTCTTGACCGCAAAAGTATTCTGCCCGAGAGGGAATCCTATGACGGTGCAAACCTTGACAGAAGATCCGTCCAGGAAATTCTTTGCGCGCGCGACCTCCGCAGGATTTACGCACACAGCGCAGAACCCGTGTTCGGCAGCCTCGCGGCAGAGACGCTCCACAGCGTCATGGCAACCAGATGCTCCAAGAAACGTGTGATCGATGTATTTTGCAAGTTCCATAAGATAATCTTTATCATGTGTCTTTTAACATGTTTTTCCGCGGAAAAATTATATCACAAATCCTCAAGACCCTACAAACATTAGGTTTTCTAAAATTCATGCTTGCAAAACCCAATAAATATTGGTATATTGTGTGCATAAGGCGCGCAGAAATGGATTCTGCGTGTTATAAAAAAGGATCAAATAAAATGGCTAAGTGCAAGAAAGAAGTCGTTCCTACTACCAAGAGCGGAATCATGGCCGCCCTCGCCGAAGCTGGTGAGATCAGCAAGAAGCAGGCTGTCGCCATCTACGACAGGCTCATCGATCTCGCGATCAAGGGCGCCAAGCAGGAGGAGAAGGGTTTCATGCTCCCCGCTCTCGGCAAGGTGAAGCTCGTCAAGCGTCCCGCTCGCACCGGCCGCAATCCCATGACCGGCGAGAAGATTAAGATCAAGGCCAAGAAGGTCGTCAAGATTGTTGCTTGCAAGGCTCTCAAGGATGCCGTCCTCGCCTAATCAGAGCGAACGATCTGATACTGAAAAAGCGCAGGCCGAAAAGCCTGCGCTTTTCAACTATCCAGAAAATCTCCCGATATGCGAATATCGCACGGAGATTCTGGAGCTCCTCAAAAAAAACCGCGTAATAATAGTCTCAGGCGAAACCGGTTCCGGGAAAACCACGCAGCTTCCGAAAATGGCGATGGAGTTCCAACGCGGCAAAAAAGACATCAGAATCGCCTGCACGCAGCCGCGCCGCGTTGCGGCCACAAGCGTAGCAGAGCGCGTGGCCAAAGAACTTGGATGCTCTGTCGGCGAGACGGTCGGCTATCAGCACCGCTTCGAGAAAAAGCTCTCCGATTCCACTCGCATCAAATTCATGACCGACGGCATTCTCCTTACGGAGACGCTCCACGACCCCCTTCTCAAAGCCTACGACACAATCATCATTGACGAAGCCCACGAACGCACACTCAACATCGACTTTCTTCTCGGCATTGTAAAGCGCATTTCCGAAAAACGCAGCGATCTAAAAATCATCATTTCCTCTGCCACTCTCGACACGGAAGAGTTCGCAAGATTTTTTGACGCCGCACCCGTCATCTCCGTCCCCGGGCGGCTCTATCCCGTGGAAACCGTTTATATGCCGTGCGAGGGAGAGAACGAAACCGATCTTCCGCGCGATGTGGCGAAAGCGGCCCGCACGGTAAACCCCGACGACGACATCCTCGTATTCCTTCCAGGCGAGCGTGACATCCGCGAGACATTGGACAGGTTAAAACGCGACACAGATTTAAGGCGAAGCGAAATAATACCGCTTTTCTCCTCACTTCCCCCTGGCGAGCTCATGAGGGCGTTCAGGCCTGCGAGCTCACGCAAGATAATACTCGCCACAAACGTAGCCGAGACATCGCTGACCATCCCGGGAATCAAAGCTGTCATAGATTCCGGGCTCGCGCGAATATCTCGCTACGTCCACCGCACGCACGTGCAGCGTCTTCAGATCGAACCCATCAGCAAGGCTTCTGCACGCCAGCGCGCCGGACGCTCGGGACGCATCGCCCCGGGCAAATGCATCCGCCTCTACTCGGAAGCGGACTTTCTTCAGCGCGAAGACTACACTCAGCCGGAAATCCTGCGCTCTTCGCTTGCGGGCGTAATACTGACGATGCTCGAGCTAAGGCTCGGAAATATCGAAAACTTCCCGTTCATCGACCCGCCAAAGCCTGCAATGATTCGCGAAGGATTGCGTGAACTACTTGAGCTTGGAGCAATCTGCCGCGACGAAAAAAGTCAGAAAATTCGCCTGACCGGCATAGGACGACGACTCGCTAAAATACCGCTTGAGCCACGCCTTTCCAGAATGATCATCGCGGCATCAGAATTAGCCACGCTTCCTTCCGCCCTTCCCGTCATCGCCGCGATGAGCTGCGACGACCCGCGCAAACGTCCGATGGATGAAAAGGAAAAAGCAGATGCCGCGCACGCTAAATGGAAGGTGCGCTCGTCGGATTTCCTTGGAACGCTTGAGCTGTGGAAGTGGTGGGAAAGGGAAAGCTCTTCGTCAAGCGCGACCTCATTGAGGAAACTCGCCACACGATCATACCTTTCATACCCCAAGATGCGCGAATGGCGCGAGCTAGTATATCGCCTCGAAACACTAGCGAAAAGGCTTGGGCTGGACACCGTGAACGACAATGGCGGGCCTGACGCACTGCACCGCGCTCTTCTCGTCTCACTCCTCGGGCGCATCGGCAAGATCGACGAGGAGACGCGTGAATACAAAGGCGCGCACGGCATACGCTTTGCGATACACCCATCTTCCGCGCTTGCAAAGCGTCGAAACGGCTCCGGCGAATGGATCATGGCCGGCGAACTTGTGGACACCTCGCGCCTCTTCGCGAGGAATGCCGCTTTCATAGATCCGCTTTGGATAGAACCCGCTGCGGGCAATCTCTGCAGAAGAAGCTACTATCAGCCAGAATGGGACGAGAAAAGCGGATTCGCGCGCACAAAAGAGCGCGTTTCCCTCTATGGCCTTGTGATAGCAGACGGCAGGCGGCGCGACTTAAGCCGCATTGATCCGCCGCTTGCACGCTCAATGATGATTCTTCATGCGCTCGTCCTCGGAGAATTTCCATCACCGCCTCAAGCTGTGCGCAAAAACGCCGCCGTGATTGCCGACTTGAAGCGCCTTTCCGAACGCTTGAGAACGCGCGAAATATACGATACAGACCGCCTTGCGGCGTTTTTCGAAAAAGCCATCCCGCCAGAAATCATCACTTTGCGCGAACTAGGGAAGTGGCTTCATGGCGCAGACGAAAAGGAGCTCAAGGCTTTTCTCATCAATCGCGCCGAATGGATAGGGAATGTCCCCACATCCGCAAATGGATTCCCTGAAACGATCACCGTGGCAGGCACACGACTGCACCTGAAATACAGGCATTCGCCCGAAGACCCCGACAACGACGGCATTACCTGCACTGTAAAAAAATCTGATGCGCCCGCACTCCTTCTTTGGAGGCACGACTGGCTCGTTCCTGGAGCACTTGCGGAAAAGGTAGGCGCCATCATCAACTCGCTTCCCTCGGCAACGCGCCGCGCCCTTCCGCCTATCTCCGAGACGCTGGCGATTATCATGCCGCTTTTAAAGGGATCTTCATGCGCTCTGTCAGACGCGTTAAGCGTCACGCTTGAAAAACGCTTCGGAGTAAGAGTCTCCGCCGATGCTATAGAGTCGATAAAGCTTCCCGAGCATCTGAAAATACGCTTCACAATCAGAGATAATGACTCTGGAAAAACACTCTCGTCATCGAGAGACCTTAAAACCGCGCTCGCCGACGCTGGCATAGGAGAACCTAAAAGCGGGTTTGCGGGAGCTGAGAAAAACGAAAAGCACACGATCTGGGACTTCGGGAAAATAGAAAGCCACACCCCTTTCTACGGGAATACTCCCGGGAAAATGAACATCCAGCTCTACAAGGGTCTTCATGACGAAGGTGATGGGGTAAGTGTAAGATTTTTCAAAACTGAGGAAGGAGCCGCAACAAGCCACGCGGGAGGTGTTTCGCGCCTTATCTTTTTAGAGCTTACCAAACACTCTCAAAAGACGTTCCGGACAAAAGATCTAAGCTTCACCGCACAGGTGTATCTGAAAAACCTCGGCTACGCTCCCGATCGCATCGCAGATGATCTTATGCTGAAGGCCATCCGCACGGCAGCGGTGGAGAATCTTCCGCGTATCTCTACGGTAGAAGAATTCGCCGAACGCATCCGCGCGAAACGAAGCGAAATCGCTACACGACTTTCCACTCTCACATCCATCTTTCGCGAAATAATGGAAGCTGCAAGCGCTTCAGCCGCGCTTGCGGAAGCGGCCTCTCTTCCAGACGACATCTCTGAGGATATCTCCACCCAAAGTGCGTGGCTCGTCTTTCCGGGATTTGTCGCGTCCGTCCCCCACGCAAAGCTTGAGCAGTATCCACGCTACTTCAACGCAATTAAAAAGCGCATTGAGCGCGCCCGCATAGACAAGACAAAGGATCGCGCAAAACAGGCGCGTTTTGAACCGTATTGGCAACAATACAAGCAATACGCCACTTCAAGAATGAAAGACATAAAAGACCGCGCGGCATTCGCACGCTACCGCTGGATTCTTGAGGAATACAGAATTTCACTTTTTGCGCAGGAAATCAAAACTCTTGAACGCGTAAGTCCTGAGATTCTCTCTCGCCTCTGGCTTGAGGCGGTAAAATAAAGCCTGCTAGTTGACCACGACAAGCACCGCGCCAAGAGAGAGTAGGATGAATTCAATCTTCATTCGTCAGTCTCACGGAACAGCCGACTGGCCGCCGTCTACAGGGATGATTACGCCCGTAGTAGATTTTGCGGAAAGAAGGAATGAAACAGCAGATGCCACATCCGCTGGCTCAGGCCGGCCAAACGGCATTACGCCCGCCTTTTCGCTCACACTCTGAGGAAGCATAACCGGCCCGGGAGCCACAGCATTCACGCGAAGGACACCCGCGTATTTCCGTGCAGATTCAAGCGTAAAAGCGCACAAAGCCGCCTTGTCCTTCTCGTATGGAGTCAACGCCTCACGGCCAAGGATTCGTGTGTCAAGTATGTTGACTATCGCCCCCACTGAATCACGGCGAAGCGCCATCAGCTCAGTAAGACGCATTGGAGAACGAAGATTGATCAGCGAAAAATCATCATCCCCAAGGGAAAAAAGCGAAGCGTTGTTCACAAGTGCATCTGGAATGCATCCAAGAATTCTGCAAGCCTCGTCAAACAACTTGTCGGCACCGTCCGCATTAGAAAGATCGGCCACGATTTGAGCACCGGATTCCATACGATGTGACGAACGCACGACACGCCATCCCTCATTCTCAAGAAAATCGGCGATTTCCTTGCCAAGTCTCACGGTTCCGCCGGTAACTACGACACTCTTAAGCCGTTCCACGATTACACTTCCGTTTTCGTGATATAGATTTTGGCCATATCAGTGCGGTACGCCGATTTCTCGGAAATATCAAGCTCCTCGAAAAGCTTCTCCCCAGGGCGCAGCCCCGTAAAAACGATGGGAATATCCACATAGGGCCTAAATCCCGCCTGCATTATCAGATTTTCGGCAAGTGTCAGTATGAGAACGCTTTCGCCCATATCGAGCGTATATATCGCCTTCTCCGTGCGGCTTGCCGCCTGAAGAACGAGGCTCACCGCCTCCTGAATAGTCATAAAATAGCGGCGCATGTCTGGATGCGTCACTGTAAGCGGCTCTTTCTTCGCGATCTGAGAACGGAATAGCGGCACCACAGAACCTGAAGATCCAAAGACATTTCCGAAGCGAACAGCGCAGAAGCTCGTAGCCCCGTCAAGAGCCATGATTGCTTTCTCCGCCGCAAGTTTCGTCTTGCCCATCACGGACACGGGATTCACCGCCTTGTCCGTCGAAATAAGAACAAAGCGCTCTACGCCATTTGCAAGCGAAAGCTCCGCAATAAGGCGCGTGGCCTCCGTATTATTGCGCCACCCTTCCTCGGGATTCAGCTCGACCATCGGAACATGCTTGTAAGCCGCAGCGTGAAGAACAAGTGAAGGCTTCTCCTTCTTGAAAAGTCTTTCCATGCGCGTGGAATCGTTAATATCTATCATCAACGGAACGAGCTCGGCCGCATGAGATAAAGAACGCATTTCACGGTCTATCTCATAAAGCGCACTCTCGCAACGCTCAACCATAAGAACGCGCGCGGCGCCTGCAGCGCAGATCTGACGCACTATCTCCGATCCAATAGAGCCGCCAGCTCCGGTAACGAGAACCGTGCGGCCTGCCACATAGCGAGCCGCGATGGAATTGTCGAACGTCTTTTCGTCACGCTCTAAAAGCTCCACCTCCTTTTGACTCGCCATCCAGTAGACGCGCCAAAGACACCTTACAGACACAATCCCGACGGTAGAGAGAACGAACGAAATTAAAATGACGGAATAAGGAGGACGTATGTGGGATAGAGAGATATCAGGCAGAAGATAGCGCATGATAGTCAAAATCGCACATCCGAGTACCATCGCAAGAATATAGCGCGGAAGCTCACTCACGCTTATGCGACGCCACGAAAGGCGATAGCACCCCGAAACGAAAAGAGAAAACAGATATACCGCCAAGACGGTAACGAAAGAAAGCGCCACTTTCCCCCAGCCCCATGACGGTTCCTGAAAATCAAATCTCAAAATAAAAGCAACAATATAGGCAAAAGCTATAATGGCGGCATCAATAGACGCCACAAAAAGGCGTGTTGCGAAAAACTTAAGCCAGGCTGATCTTGCGGGCGTCATCAGATGAAATAATAGAAGATTGCAGGAGCGAAGACAAGCGAATCAAACATATCAAGGAAGCCGCCCATCCCGGCAGGCATAAATGTGGCGGAATCCTTCACACAGACCTCTCGCTTGAAGCGGCTCTCTATGAGATCGCCGAGCGTTCCAACAGTAGCGGCGGCAATGCCGAACGCGATAGCCTTGCACCAGCAGAAACTGGTTATTGGCATAAACGCGCACGAAACAAGACATGAAGCGAACACTGACCCAGCAAAACCCTCCCAACTTTTCTTCGGAGAAATAGCGGGGCACATTTTATGCTTGCCAAACGCCTTGCCAAATGCAAAACCGCCCATATCGGAAACCTTGACAATGGCTATGATGTAAAGAAGGATTTTCATGCCATAGCTCTGCGGTATCAGCAAAAAGTACGAAAGCATCACGGGAATGTAAACGAATCCCAGAAGAGTGGTAGCAAACTTCTGCATAGGATTTGCCGACTTGCCAAAAAGCGCAAAAAGCGCCATTACGAAAATGATCGGAATCAAAAACCTTCCGGTGGGAACTCCAGAAAAATACACAGCACCAACCATATAGACAAGAGCCGAAAAAAGCCCCACAGCCGGCATGGTCTCGTACTTGCGAGACAAAAGCTGAACAAACTCAAGCTGGACGAGCATAACAAGAAGAACCATCACAGGCAATACGGCCTTGACGGGGAGATAAATAAGAGAACACACCACAAACGCCGCAACTGAAAGTGCCGTGATTGTACGCTTAACGACCGGATTCATTCAACCTACCTCCCATGCGGCGCTCGCGCCGCGAATAACTTTGCAATGCCTTGTCAAATTCAGCCTTATCGAAATCGGGCCAAAAAACATCTGTAAAATACCACTCGCTATATGCCGACTCCCAAATGAGGAAGTTGCTCGTGCGGCACTCCCCGCTCGTCCTTATGATAAGATCGGGATCGGGAATATCAGGCGCGTAAAGAAAACCGCGGAAAGCCGCCTCCGTAAGCTCGCACTCCGGATTAGACTTAAACCACGCGTTTGCGGCATCGACAATCTCCGCCCTTCCTCCATAGCTGAGCGCAACGGCAAGGGTAAAATCGCCATCCTTTGTCTTCTCCTCAAGCACAGCGATTTCACGCTGAAGCTTAGCGGAAAAATCAGCCTTTCTGCCGATTACGCGAAAGCGGACACGCTCCTTAACAAGCGTAGCCTCCTTTGAGCGCATAAATGAAGAGAGAAGCTTCATCAATCCTGAAACTTCTTCCTTGGAGCGTTTCCAGTTTTCTGTGGAAAACGCATAGACGGTCAAATACCTGATTCCCGCCTCACGGCAATAATGCATCACGCGATCCGATGCCTCGGCTCCAGCCTTATGGCCGGAAATTCGCGGCCGGCGGTGAGCTGCAGCCCACCGCCCATTGCCATCCATTATTATCGCAAGATGCTCCACGTTCGTCAAACGTTGATACGAAGCGTGGTTTCGCGCGCAGGTCCGACGGAAAGAACTCC
>JAGBZQ010000096.1 GCA_017628165.1 Kiritimatiellia bacterium
GATTTACAAGATTATGAATATTGATGAGATTTGTTATAAAGTCATCGGAGCGGCAATGGCCGTTCATCGTCATTTTGGCGCAGTTTCTCTTCAGCACAAGCACAAATACAGAGTTTATCGCGATCCCAACACTCTTAATCCTGTCAATCCTGTAAATCCTGTCTAAAAAAAGAAAAGTTTTAGCCGCAAAGGACGCAAAGAAAGGAAATGACGATGAATATAATGATGATGGTGCTAAGATGCGCGGCAAAGGTCTCGCTAGTGGTCGAAGACGCCGAGTCGCACGCCTTTCTGCGTGAAGGAGTGGATTTGTCTTAAACTGAGATGCGACGCGGTAAGTTTTTTAGACAGGATTAACAGGATTGACAGGATTAAGAAAGGAATTAACTCATGAATACACGGATGATTTTTGCGCGAGCCGTTGCGGGAGCGGGTATTATCTCGCGTATTTCGTCTTTGTGCGAGTGAAATACCGATGGAAACAGGCCTGAATTTTCCTGAGCGGTAAATTGTGCTTATGGTGGTGTGTGTTAAGCCGATAAATTTACGGTTCGGTAAATTTGTTGTTGATTTCCGCTGTGAAATGTGGGATAATACTGCTCGGTAAATTTAAGGATGGTTATGACAGCCAAGGAATTAGGAGAGACTATCAGGAATACGCGCAAGGCGCAGGGGCTTACGCAGCCGCAGTTGGCGATGGCATGCGGAACGGGCGTCCGCTTCATAGTTGATCTTGAGGCTGGCAAGGAAACATGCCAACTCGGCAAGGCGCTGAACGTCATTCAGACCTTGGGGCTTGCCCTTGATCTGCGGGCGATTGGATAAGGAGTCGTTCAATATGGCCGAATCCGTAAAAGTCCAGCGCCGATTGAATGTCTTTTGGGGCGAAACGCTTGTTGGCGCCTACGATCTTCTTGAAGACGGCACGGAACTGTTCACCTATGACGCGGAGTATCTTGCGTCAAGCGGGGCGGCTCCCATATCCTACTCGCTTCCCTTGCGCGGTGATCCATACGGTAAGCGCAAACTGCGGCCGTTTTTCTCTGGGCTGCTTCCCGAAGAGGCGCAACGGCATCGCATTGCATCGTTTTTAGGCATTCCCGAAGATGACGATTTCGCTTTGCTTGAAGCGATTGGCGGCGAATGTGCCGGAGCATTGGCCATCGTGCCGCAAGACGCCAGAGTACAGAAGGGCGACGCGACACCTGCTCCTTGCACGGAAGAGAAATTGCTGGAAATCGTCAAGTCGTTGCCGTACCGGCCGATGATGGCCGGAGAGAAAGGCCTGCGGCTTTCGCTTGCCGGAGCGCAGAGCAAACTGCCCGTCGTTGTCAAGGATGGAGCGTTCTTTCTTCCTGAAAACGGGACGCCGTCAACGCACATCCTCAAGCCCGAGCTCTCAGAATGGTTCAGGGGCATCGTTCCCAACGAACATTGCTGCATGACATTGGCACGTGCGCTTGGCATACCTGTAGCGGAGACGCGAATCGTCATGGCAGGCGATATTCCGTGCCTATTGGCGACACGCTATGACCGTGTGACTGAGGAAGCGACAGGCAAGGTGCGACGCATCCATCAGGAAGATTTCTGCCAGGCGCTTGGCAGGCCTCCGGAGCAGAAATACCAGTCGGAGGGTGGGCCTCTGGTGCGCGATGTCATCCGTCTGCTGCGGAGCGGATGGTCAACGAGCCCGGCAAGGGATATACTTAATTTCATCGATCTTGTCATTTTCAACGCCATTATCGGGAATGCGGATGCGCACGGCAAGAACTATTCAATGCTCTATAATGGGCCTTCGCGTCGCCTTGCGCCTGGCTATGACCTTGTTTCCACGGTCTTCTGGCCGGCGCTTGCGGCGGCTCCGGCGATGAAGATAGGCGGAAGTGATTCGATCAATTCGATTCTCTCTGGCCACTGGCGCAAGTTCGCGGAAGAGGCGGGCATATCGGCGACGGCGCTGCGGGCGCGTATCAGGGTCCTTTGTGGCGAAACGCTTAAGCAGACAAGTGGGACTCTGTCTCTGCCGTCTGAATGCGATCGTGTTCTGAAGATTGTCAAATCTCGTGCGGACAAACTCATCAAAACCTTGGCATAAAAGGAATTTTGCAGAATGAATATGCGAATGATGTTTGCGCGGGCCGCCGTGGGAGCGGGATATTATCTCGCGCAGAGACGCCGAGGCGCGGAGGAGTTTTTAGACAGGATTAACAGGATTTACAGGATTAAAAAAGAAGTGCAAGCATGAAGAAGATAATGTTGTTTTCGTCGGTGGCACTTGTTGCCGGACTTGCCATCGGGTACACTCTTTGCAAGGCGAATATGGCTACGACTGTTCGTGCCTCTTATGAGGAGGGTGAGAAAAGCGTGCGGCAAAAGCATGGATTCGCCAGCCAAGTTTTGTTCGTACATCGCGATGTGAAGGCAGGGGATGTCCTGACAAAGGAAGACCTTGCCATTCGTGACTATATTTATGATGGGGTGAGCGACCGTCTTTTGCAAAGTGCGGATCTGCAGAATGTTTTAGGTCGCAAAATGCGTGTCGACCTAAAAGCGCGAAGTGTGCTGTTGAAGACGGATATTCAGCAGTAGTGATGTGGGAAAGTAATGCAAATTCTTAACGAGATTTACATGATTTATAGGAGCTCGAGTTTGGAGTGGGAGCACTCAAATCCTGTCAATCCTGTAAATCCTGTCCAAAACAAAACCGCAAAGGACTTTGAACGATGAAGAGAACGAAAGTTAGAAGCATAGTAGCTGGAGTGTTCGTTGTAGGCGCAGTCTTCGCCGGAGGCATAGTGGCGGTTGCGTGGCAGAAGGGCTGGTCTATCCGCGAAACGGTGGAACTTGGTGCCGGCGTGATTGCGGCGAAGGCGTCGCGGCACACGATCGCGGACAGAACGGCGGCGATTTTCGCGAAGAAGCCCCAGTTGAAAGGCGTGGCGAAAAGCGCGGGTGGCAAGTTGCGGATACTCGTCTTCAAGAACGAGAGATCCGTCGAAGTCCACGCACCAGGCTGGGAAGCGCCGCGCATCTATCCGATGACGGCCTTCAGCGGGACGCTCGGCCCGAAGCTGCGCGAGGGCGACGGACAGATCCCGGAGGGCGTCTACGGAATTGGATACCTGAACCCGAATTCAAGCTACTATCTTTCGCTCAAGGTGACATATCCGAACGCATCGGACAGGGCGCGCGCGAAAGCTGACGGGCGCACGAATCTCGGCGGCGACATCATGATCCACGGCAAGGCGGTGACAATCGGGTGCGTACCTGTCGGCGATAACGCGATTGAAGACATCTTCTATCTCGCGTCGACGGTGGGGATAAAGAACGTCTCGGTCGTTATCGCGCCATACGACATGC
>JAGBZQ010000097.1 GCA_017628165.1 Kiritimatiellia bacterium
GTGGATAAGACGCACCAGAAACGATGTCCACACATTTCCAAATCTACTGCGGAACGGAATTCCCGCGGACGAAAAATCGCGTACGCCAAGAACAATGTTTCCGCTCTTAAGCGACTCGAAAACGACATTCGCCACATCCTCGGGTGCGTGCTGTCCGTCTCCGTCAACGAAGACTGCACATTCAATCTCCGGATGCTTCTCGGCTATATGAGAAATCGCCGTCTTTATGGCACGGCCCTTCCCCATGTTGCGGGCATGGCGCAGGATTTCCACGCCTGCCGGAAGCAAATCAAACGCTTCCTCACTCTCAACACTGCCGTCATCTACCACCACAATGGTCTGATATGCGGGCAAAAGATTTTTTACCAACGGAATCAATCCCGGCTCTGGATTAAACACAGGAATTACCGCCGCCACTTTACCATCAACATTCATCGCCGCACCTCCTTTACTACAGCATGCCGCGCAATAGGCACAGGAAAATTGTCTAAAAATTCACGAAACGAAAAACCGTCTCGAGAAGGGAAGCCCTCCGCTGAAAGAACAAGCGGCCATTCTACTTTAAGCCTTGTGGCGGAAATGTCTTCCGAATTTGCGAGACAAAGAGATTCTGCCTCCATCCGCTCCTTGAGCGCATAAGTCCACCACGATGAATTATCATCGATCGCATACATGCCGCCGCGCTCGGCCATCTCCGAGAAAACACGCCTTCTGGCGCTTTCAGCCGAAAGCTGCCGCCAAAACACGCTTCCTGCGAAAGTCACGATCCCCGCGAGAACCACCGCCGCCAAAGGCTTAAGCCGCATGGATGCCCTGCGCATCCGCATAAGCTCGTTCATCCAGAAAAGCACGACCGCAAAATGGATAAACGCTACATATCGCGAATAGCCTATGTATTTCACGGGCACAAGGAAGAATGCGCCCAAAAGAACCCACCCGACAAGCGTCACGCAATTCCTGCGGCCAAAGAGCGAAAAAACAGCGCCTCCCCACAGCAATGCGCAAAATCCAGCGTTGGAGCCGTTCGAAAGAAACTCCCACTTCCATTTCGGGGCAAATTCGGAAACGCCGTTCCAAAGAGCACACCCCCAAAGGGCAAGAGGCCGCGAAACCCACGCATACACCATGCGGGCAAAATACCCCATGCGCTCCCCATCGGCATTGCCGGTAAAATCGCTTGTCAAATCGTAAAGCGCGACACCTTTGCGGAACGTATGCGCAGGGTAGAGAGGAGATCCGTGATGCCATGCGGACGTCCAGTACGGAAGAAGAGCGAAGAGCAAAAGCGAAGCGGCAAAAATGAGAAGCCCCTTACGCATCGCCTTCTCGCGCCACCCCCAGAAAACCGCAAGCGCAAAGAGAAGCCCGCCGGGGACAAGCCCGCTGAGCTTGTTGCACAACAGAATAACCATTGCCGCGAAAAAGACAGCCAGATCTACGGTGCGTTTTGCCTGACCACCCTTCCAGCAAGCCAAAGCCATCGCCGCGATGGAGATTCCGGCATAAGAAGGATAGTCCACAAGCCCGACAAGGCAATGCTCGAAAATAAAGAAGTTGGACGCCGCAAGAGCCGCGAACGCGGCGCTGACTATACGCGGCGCTCTCCAGATTTCCCCCGCAAAGCGATACGCCGCGAGAACCAGTGCCGCAAGCGACATCCAAAGGGGATATCCCATCGCCGTAAAAAGTCCAAACGCCCTACCAAACTGGGCGGCAAGAATGTGCGAAAACTTGGGAACTGTCATAACGTGAAGCGCCTGAAAATCATCAACGCCTACCATTCCGGACTTTGCAAAAAAACCTTTCACCACCTCAAGGGACGAATCGCGCACAGGATTCCATCCGTCCGCCATGAAATGCGCCGCCGGAAGATGACATATCGATGCATCGACATGCACATACGAAAAAGTAAAAAGCGTCAGAACAAAGACAAGCGCATTAAGAAGAAAAATATGCAAGCAGGCTCTCGGCGACCGACAAAACGCCGCTCCCAACACGGCGAAAAGCGAAAGCCAAAACTGCCAAGCACCGATAGAGAATCCGCAAAGAAATGAGCCGCAGGCAAGAGCATATCCCAAAAGCATCTGGAAAAGCAAAAACACTTCGGGACGCGAAGACTTCTTTCCCGTGAAAAATCCGAGAAAGGCTACAGCAAGCGCCCAGTGCGGCTTTTTCCACGAAAGCGGAAACTCCTCAACAGAGCGGGAAACCGTGGAATCCCGAAGATATTCACGGAGAATCTTCACCCCCTCCCAGATCGGGAGCCTAAAGCGAACGATATTCGCAAGTATCTCAAGAGCCGAAAACACGCATGACGCCGAAAAGAAGACTCTAAGTCTTCCGCCGCTTTTCGCATCAAGGCGCTTGCGGGCTTCAAGCAATCGAATTTTATTGCGGCAAAGGGCGCCCGCATCTTTGGGGATTCTGGACATCGCCCCGCTTGAGCGCTCCGTCACCACATAGGAAGCCCTGTCTACAGCCGTCATCCTGTTTGCTGCAATAAGATATTCGGCATTGAAGATGGAATCCTCGTAAAGTGCGATGCTCTCGTCGAAGCGAATCTTGTTTTTTTCAATCACCTCGCGCCTAAAGGCTGCACGGCAGGCGGATGCCATCTCGCGGCGAGAGAAAAGCGCTTCGCCATTATACCACCTCCGGACATCTACAGTGGAATAGCCGAAAATGCGCGGCAAAAATTCTCTCACGATTGCCTCGTTTGAGGAATAGCGGTAATCACCCTTAAGAGGAACTGTCCTTACATCTGCAGACCCGTCTTTATGCGTCTTATAGGGCGCTATGCAATAATCGGCGCCGTCACGATCCATTGCGGCGATCATATCCGTGAAAAAACACTCTTCCACATAATCGTCGGGGTCTACAAAAAACACGAATTCGCCACGCGCCACATCAAGCGCACGGTTGCGCGCGGAAGAAACCCCGCGATTCTCCTGCTCAATAATTTTGAGATTCGGATTCGCGCAAGCCGCCTTGCGCAAAAGCTCCCCCGTCGAATCCGCAGATCCGTCGTTGACGGCAATAACCTCCCCGTTGTCAGGAAGAGCCGCAAAAACGCTTTCGAGACAACGCTCTATCCATGGAGCCACATTCCAGCACGGAATGACGACGCTCATCTTCATCTCTGGAGTTTCCGCCGCCACCGATCAGTAAAGCTTCTTGCCGTAAACGAGAATCTTGCTGAAGTGATAAACATCACTCTTTGCTCCAGGCGTCCGCTGAATACGGACAAATTTGGCGCGTAAGCCCTTGTCGCGAAGATCGATGCGATAGGTTTCGCGGTTCTCGGCCTCCTTGGCAACAGTCTGCCATGACTCTCCATCCTCCGAAATCTGGACTTCGAACGGAACCTGACGGTGACGATTCTGCCAGCCGCACTTGTTCTCCAGAAGGACTCCCGTAACCTCGATCATTCCAGGCATCATCACAGACGCCCACGGTGCTTTCTCTCCGTCTGTGTGAAAGGCATTGCCCGTACACGGCGTCTCATCGATGCAGCGCGCATAAAGACGCGGCGAGTCATATCCGCAGGTAGAAGACGTCCTAAGAAGCCCCTCGCGCGAAAGCAACATTCCGCCGAAATCTGACATTGGATAGGATTTGCCGGAACCCTTGAACGGATCGAGCTTATCCTGCAGCTGGGCAAGCTGCCTAAACGCGGAAAGATTTCCAGATCTGGACGCTTCGAGAATAAGGGGATTGAAATCGAGCGAAGGCTTCTCACCCTTCTTGGCCTTGCTTTGGACAACTTCGCTTATCGTCTTGATGTAAAGCGCCGCTCCATCCTCCGTACCCATGAGCATTTCACCGCCCCAACCAAGCGTCTGCGAGAAGAAATCGCGCGTTCCATACTGCGCGGCGAGCATCGCCTTGAGAACAGGAAGAATTACATCACGGGATGTTCCAAGAGGAGCTGTCCACTCCTTGAGCTGCGCCTTGAAATCAGACTCCTCCTGAATCTTTTCGTCACTCTGCCTCAGGACCGGAGCAAACGCAACAAGAGCATCCAAAAGACCCTCGGGACCTTTTTCCTTTGCGACACGCTTAAAATAAGGCGTTATAAGATTCCACACGGGATGACGCCCTCCCTTCATGCCGCGGGCGCATCCGCGAGCCCAAATTCGCATGGTGTCAAGCGACGCTCCAGACTTGTTCACCCACTCGCCATACGCTCTCCACGCATTGTAGTGAGTCGGCCACGACCTGCACGCCGAGCGGAAGAACGCCTCCACGATTTTAGGACTTTTCCCGGACTCGGCGGCTAAATGCGCAAGCTCAAGATAGCGATCGGCATCAAGACGCTTTTCACGGTCGCCCTCGAAGGTTCCCTCGAGCGCAGTCACATACGACCAGATGTTTTCAGGCCAGAAACGAAGCTGGATATGTGTAGGATACGTAACGCAATTGTTGATCTCCCACTTCCCGTTTATCCTGCGGCGCGTATAGGCGCAATGCGCCGGCTGCCCTGCCGTGCAGCTCGGAAGCCCGTGCGCATTGGCGCAAGCGGAGCCGAATTTGGAAAGCTCGCCGCAAACACCGCCCACAATCGGGGAAAATCGCCGTTTCGGCCACTCCCCAGCCGCCGACCACGGCGCATAATACTGCGGACCATGGACGCTTTCGCCAAAGCAGTTGTTGAGCCTATACGGAATCATCCAGCACGCTCCGCCGTACTCGCGCTCCGGCATATTGACATGGCGCTGAAGGAAGCGCTGCTGCTGAGGAGCATAATCGCTTCCTGCTGCAGGCTGCCCCTGCTGCATGGCGAAGCGCCACTGCCACACAGGCTGGCTCAAGGCCCGCTTGTGAAGACGCCCGGCCTCAAACGTTGAACGGTAGGCGTCAAAGAAATCCACTAAAAACGCCTCATCGCGCGAGGCGTATTCAAGAGCCATCGCGGTGGCGGCACGGCGTCCGGCAGAAGGCTCCGCCTTAATCCACCGTCCGGAATCATTGTAGTACAAAGTCTCAAGTGCAAGAACGGCGTTGTAAGCGTCACACGGGCCGCTCCATGCAAAATCCTCAAGCCATGAACGGCTCTTGAGAAAGGAAGCTAAAAACTCCTTGGATCCTTTTCTGTCAGCGAGAGCATTCCAGCCGCGTTCTTCCATCCGCCTCAGAACGGCATAGCGGGCAATGGCAAGTTTCTGCTCCTCCGTAAACTCCTTTGTTTTGGGCGTAATCGCCGCGAGCGAGCGACTGATGCTCTCAAGGGGGAAATCCCTCTTGACATTAGGAGCCCCGCCCGGACGCGGCTTCACCTCCGCACGGTACTGCTTCCTGCGCTCGATATTTTTACCTGAAAGAATGAGATAGCCCATCGCACACTGCCCCCAAATGGTGTCTCGTCCAAGCTGGAAGGCATCCTCAAGAAGCTTTTTGCAAAGAGCGCTCTTGCTGCCGTCCTTGCGCCAGAGCGCATATTCCGCCATGATTATGCACTGCTTCTGAGCAATGCTAAAGTTATCGGCCGGAATAGCCTTAAGCGATGAAATATACGACTGTCCGCCAGAGAAGTCGCCGTCCTCACGAAACTTCGAGGCCTTCTCCACAATATGAACCCCATCACCCATGTTAAAGTGCATCACCCAGCCATAGCGATTACCGCCGTCAAGCTCGCAAAGCGCTTTCCATTCCTTTTCGTACGCAAGCGGCCCTTTGCGCAGGCTTCCAGCGGCATCGCCACATTGCGCAGCGAGAAGATCAAATCCCTTGCCGAACGCATCGGCGGCCGCCTTGGGATTCGAGGCTTTGAGTTTGAAGCCTTCATTGAAAAGTTTCTCGGCGGAATCCTTGACCCTCGTCACCTTGGCTATCGCCAGCGCAAGCTTTTCCGGGGAGATCGAATTGGGAATGTTTTCGATTTGTGCGAAGAATTTTGCGGAATTGGGCGTAATGCAGGTAATGGCCGGATAACGGCGCGTATAGACGCGCGCGGATTCAAGATCTTTGTTGGCGGCCGTCACTTTGGGAGTGGGGCTGTCCATATTGTCATAGACGGCAAGGATATAATTCTTGGAAACTGCGCGCTTAAACTGCGAGCCCGTAAAAACCTCACGGACATCCTCTCCACTTACCGACCAGTCACTCCCTACCTGGAGAAGAAGAATCCCCTTTGCTCCGCCTCGCGCCTGATCCAATATCGGACCGGCAACCCCATCTGACGATGCAAATGCAAGCGAGGAGAACAGACAAAATGCAAAGATCTTTCCAATTCGAAAATTCATATTCTTCCTTAAGGGATTACTTCTTGAACTCAGCCTTGATATCAGCCACCGGCACCGTCACAAAAATAATCTTCGAGTATCCCGCGCCTTCGTAAAGTACTCCGATCTTATCTTTGCCCACTGGCGTGATATCGGAATACGCGGCACCCTTAGGCTCGATGCACACTCCGCTCGTCCAGGTCTTGCCCTCGTCAATGGACGCGCGGAGATGAAGATTGTTTCGCCCGCCAGACTTGCAGTTTGAAAAGAGAAGAACCCCCTTGCCGTAGCGCATGATCTGCGCATTACACTGCGGATCTGCAAGATTCTTGTCATAATAAGACTCCCATGTCATCCCGCGATCCTTTGACACGTGAATCTGGCGTCCGCCGCCTCCCCAGCGCGAATTTATCATCCACGATCCATCCTTAAGCTCGACAACCTTGCACTCGTCACCCTTCTTGACAGGCTTGCCGAAAGCCTTCCACGTCTTGCCGTGATCATCGGATCCGAAAAGCGCATTGCCGTCACCCACATGAACGAGCGTATGAAGAAGTGTGCCGTCATTCGTCTGGATGCCAGAGCCAGAAGTGAGGAAAATAAACCCACCTTGATTGCGAGGCTTCCCGAAAGGCCACTCGGGGAACGCGATATCGGAAGAAATGTCACGCGGCGCAGACCAGGTCTTGCCGTTGTCGGAAGACTCCTGAACGTAAAAACGGTAGACGTTATTGTTCCAGTTCTTAACATCTTCCCACTTCCAGACATTATACAGGAGGAATATCTTTTTAGCCTTGGCATCCACAATAAACGAAGGGTCGCTCCCTGACCATTTCTCCTTCTCGCCCCACGGCCATGTCCATGAATTGACAGGCTCGGTCCACGTTTCACCTCCATCGACGGATCGGCGGACAGAAATATTGATCGGCTGATAGATATTGAGATCGCCAGCATTATCGCGCCGAGCATCGCAAGCCGCTACCAGGTCCCCGTTCGGAGCCGTGCAGAGTGCCGGGATACGGTAAGATTTTACGCCATTATCGCCGTTGCTCCAAAGAACAACCGGCTCGCTCACCGCGAAAACATCAAGCGCAAGCGCCGCAAGAGATGCCATCAAAAGCTTCTTCATCATTTCAAACCTTTCTTGAAGATTCCAATATTATAGCAAAATTTAAGCGAATGCGACCCGACGCCGCGAGGAAATGCGATTACAAACTTGTGGCTCGGAGCCGAGCCTTGCGGACAAAAACCTTCGCCGAATCTGAGGAACTTCTTATCTCACACGAATTGAAAGGCCATCAGCTGCCCCTCACTTATCAAAAAGAACAAACTAAAGAAAATAAAACTCAAGAACTTATACATTTTGGAATTACCTCCAATTTCAGTCTGCCAGCTTTTCCTCTGGATATTTTTCTAATTCTTTAATAACACCTTCAACATAATTTGTCAAAAAATCGCTTATACATCTTGAGCGCGAATTACGCATAGCATCAAGCCTTCTCTTACTATTCTTATATGCGTCATCTGCACTCATCAAGCTTTCATCAATTGAAACATGCAAAACATTAAGATATTTTCCATAGTTATAAACCATTCCAAACGCTTCATTACGATATTGAGAATGTTTGTCAGAACCAAAAATCATTTGTAGAAATTTTTCGGCAAATCTCCCGCGCTCCTTGTTGTTATATACAGAAAACCCATTTGTCATTGACAAATATCGCCTAACGGCAGACAATGAATTGGATGTGACCCCTTCAATTCTAAAGATAGCATCGAGAGCCCTCCAACCACAAACAGGATTAGTTACACACGAATAAAGGAACGGCAATTCAGACACTCTTGCATACTTGCCATATTGCATCAGCGAACGAGAGCAATACCATTCATCATTCGTTTGAACCAACTCTGACAAAAGGCGCAACATCCTATTGGTATCCCCCTTTATATAATATGTATCAACCAACTGAACAGTCGTTTTATATTGACTGCATTTTGGAGAAATATACCTTATTATGTTAGATTTCGTCTGACTATCAGACAAAATTCCATTATCCGCCTGCAAAAATTCGGGCATTAAGGCAAACAACATTACACTAAGTAATCTCAACCTTTTTTCTTTCATTGATTATCCTCCTTTAATTGTGACAAAAATTAAGATCTTCTTTTGCTTCAAAATCCCATGCTGTTGGGGCCAACCCTTTATGCCAAATTTTAGAACCGTCTTCTTCAACTTCATACCAAAGTCCATATACAGATCCCGCAGAAATATCAAATGAACCTTCCTCTACAAATCCATACATCAACATTCGCACGCGCGGCATATTTTATAATCCATCCATTGTAGATTCTTCATCAAGGTAATCTCTTTTCCACTCGCCAGACAAAACCTCATTACACCAATTAACATTATTGGTGTCGGCATTCTTCACAGCCTGGGCCTTGAATCTGAGAAACAGATTGCTGACTATCGCATTTTCATAATTAAGCGCAAGCTTGCAATCCTGCCTTGTTCCATAGGGACACATTATAAAGTTCAATGATCTAAAATAATTGGTTTGAGTATTTCTCTCTGAATAAGCAAGAATCTTATCAACAAAATTTGTATAATTCTCATACCCCGAATACCCTACTGCGCTCAATACGGTAAAGCGCGTCACCTCGTTTGTCTCATAATCATACCAATTGGAGACAATTGCATCACAATTATTGGAGACAACATTAACTAAATTCATAAAGCGCTCCAGATGAACTCCGTCAAGCTCAAAATCAACACCTCCGCCGCGAACGCAACGAAAATAGCGTTCTGGGCTCCTAGGCTGCCCATGCAGATAATGGTCTTGATATACCCGCGAACATTTTAAATGAATATTCGTAAGCAACACATTATCTTGTGAAAATGAACGTGTGCACATAACGAATGCAATGAAAAAAATAATTGCTCTGATCATGTCTTTTACTCCTTTGGCATATTGTATTTAATAGTCCCATCAAGCATTTTTTCTGCGTTGCGGCCGACTCCATCAGGTCTTGCACTTATAACCCAACCATCATAATCCACAATGCCGCAATGCCCAGTCCCATTCGCATTATACCGCGCAGCCAGAAATCCAGGCTCAGGATAGATCGCATCAAGATGCACCCAATCGCCAATACGCCTGCCCCTTGCCCAATCA
>JAGBZQ010000098.1 GCA_017628165.1 Kiritimatiellia bacterium
CATTGGATGTTAGGCAGTCGGATGGATGGTTCTATATGATAGTTCGATAAGGTGCAATTTCGTCCGCACTGAAATCGCATTTGGGATATACTTCACATATTGCAATATGTGAAGTAGGTTGAATTTGGATTTGATTTAGAGAGAGAAAAAAGGGTATAATAAAGCAATGAAAACAAAGATATCTATAACTCAGGGAGGTCTTGGATGACAAGGCTCGTGCTCAACAGGGAGTTTCTCCTTCGCCATGCGTTTTCGCTCGCGGTGTTCCTGTCGCTTGGCGGGTGGTTTGGATTTGATGCGTTTTACCGCTATCCTGCCACTCCGGCGAAGGATCTTTATTTTTCAATAGAGAAATCCGAGGCTCCTGAAGGGTATGATCTTGAAGGCTTCAAGAAGCAGAAGACCCAGACCCAATGCATCCTTGCCGCGCTTACGTTTTTGGCTGCGCTCGGTGTGGGGCTTCATCTTTTGGCGGCATGGCGTTTTGATTTTTCGTATGATAAGGAGGGCTTTGTGTACAAGGGCAGGCGCTTCTCTTATACTGATATCAAGAGCATAGACAAAAGCCGTTGGGAGAAGAAAAACATTCTTGTTCTATTGGGTGAAGGATGGCGTATTACTCTTGATGGTTGGCATCATCAAGGTGTAAGGGATTTTGCCGAAACAATAAAGGATTCTCGAAATGCAGATTACTAAGCGTGAATTTTTAAGAAAACTCGGGCTTGCCGGGGCTGCTGGAGTTGCTGGCGCTGCGTTCGGCGATCAGATTTCCGCCGATACAGGGTCTGCAGATCGTTTCTTTGTTCGCGAGGAGGACGATTGGTCCGTTAAGCGCATATTCGATATTCCTCATTCAATGTCTGACGGTCCGAGTGCTTTCATGAAGGACGGCAAGGTCTTTCGCCCGATGTGCGAGGTGCCGATTTTTCATAAAACCGACGTGGTTGTGGTAGGCGGCGGGCCGGCCGGGTTCAGCGCGGCAATCGCCGCGTCGCGGCAGGGCGCAAAAGTCGCGCTTGTCGAGCGTTATGGCTCTTTAGGCGGGCTTTTCACCAATGGCCTTGTGCTCCTCTTTATGGCAACGAGCATAAAGGAGGACGGCAAGTGGAAGCTCGTCACCAAGGGGCTGGCGAAAGAGTTTATGGATCGCGCCCTGAAGGAGGGCATATCCACCGGCGATTTTACCGATCAGCGCCACTGGCAGCCGACGCTCGATGCTGAGGGTTCGAAGTATCTGATGGATAAGATGATTGCCGAGGCGAAGGTCGAGATGTTCTTCCACAGCTGGGGCGTGGACGTCATTCAGGACGGCGCGGAGGTCAAGGGCGTAATCTTCGAGTCCAAGCAGGGCACGCAGGCGATTCTCGCGAAGCAGGTGGTGGATGCGACAGGCGACGGCGATATTCTTTTTAAGGCAGGCGGCAACTACCGCCAAGTCACGCACGGCATCGGCCATTGTGTGCAGCTTGGAAACATGGATCGTATCACTGCAAAGGCCCCGCATTGCGATAAAAACGGCAAGAGGTTCAGTCACTGGCCGATGCGTTCGAACGAGCGCAACGCCGCTCTTTGGTGGGGGAACATGGGGCCTGGTCTTAAGGGCAACGGGCTTGATGTCCGCGAGCTTAGCCGCGCCGAGGTCAACTTCCGCCGCCGCTGGTGGGAGCAAGTTCGCGAGATGCAGAAAACCCCCGGTTGGGAAAAGGTCTATATCGCCAATACGTGTTCGCAGATCGGCGTGAGGAGTACGCGCCTTGTGGATGCCGAGTTCGTGATCGACAAGACGGCGGCGCTCGGGCCTGCCCCAGCCGATACCGTCGCATGGGCGGGCTATGGCGGCAGCCGCTGTGGCATCGCCGTTCCGTATCGCCAGCTTCTTCCGAAGAAGGTTGAAAATCTTCTTTGTTGCGGCCGTATGCTCGGCGCGCCCGACACGATTGAAACGTTGCGTCTCATTACGCCTTGCATGACTACAGGCGAAGCCGCAGGCGTTGCGGCGGCGATGGCGGCGCTTAAGGGTGTGCGTCCGCGCGATCTCGACGTTAAGAGTCTGCGCAAGGCTCTTTTAGCGGCGAACGTCTATCTGTGAAATAGCGTGGGATGAAAATGCGGTAATACGCAATGTGCCAGCAGCATCATTTGCTTTGATATAAGGAGAGAAATCATGAAGAAACTGTATGCTTTATTGTGCGTTTCGTTTACGCTTTTTGTATTCGCCGCGCTGGCGTTCCTCAACAATTTGGCGGCTGTGGTGAACTGGTGGCGCGCGTTTGCGGCGGCGGGCGGAAATTCGGCGGAGATGGCTCCGGTGTCAGGCTTTATAAGGTGGCTTGATTGGTCGGCTGTTGACTATTCCGCCGTAACTACGTTTATCCCGGCCCTCGGCTTCTTTTGCACGAGCCTTGCGCTTGTGAGGCTCATTACGCGCAAGCGTGTCAGCGCGCAGAATTTCCCGTTCTTCAAGGGGTCTGATCAGCTTAATGTCGCACTCGGACTTTTCGGAACTCTCTGGGGCATTATCGTGATTGGCTACTTTGACCTCAAGACTGTCTCGATGGGTGATCTCATGATGTGCCTTCATACGGCTCTTTTCTCCACGCTCATGGCTGTGGTGTGGGTGTTTATGATAGACCGCCCCCTTATTCGTCCGTATTTCGTCGGATTGCTTGAAGAGTGCGATCTTGCGGATTCGGGCGATGACGATCTTGCCGCCGTTGTGGATAGATTCATCTTCCGCCTTAGCGCCGCTTCCGACGAATTCTGCCGCCGCCAGAAGGAATATGAGGAGGTGAGCTCGCGCCGCATCAAGGAGTTTGAGGAAGATTTTGCCGAGCGTCAGAAGGCATACGCCGCATCGTTTGAAGAGCGAGCACGCGTATACGCGGAGGAGGCCAGCAATCTTCTCAAGAATTGCGAATCTTCGTTTGATGCTCGTCAGCGCGTCTATTCCGATGCATTTGAAAAGCGCTTCGCCGCTGCTGAAGAAGCTTTCTCTTCGCGCGAGCGGGCGTATGCGGAGGCGTTCTCCAAACAGCTTGCCGGCGCGGAGGAGGCCTTCTCTTCGCGCTACAAGGCATACGAGGAAGCGTTTGAGAAGCGTCTTGCCCAATATTCGAAAGAGTTCGATGATCGCCAGAGGGAATATGCCGATTTCTTCAAGCGCAGGATTGACGAGCTGCAGAAGAAGGTGGAGGAGGAGCGGGCGCGAGCAGAGAGCTCTGCAACCAAGCTTGCCGCTGTGGCATCTCTCCTGAAATGACATTTTTGCCGAGGCACTTATGACAGAGTCGAATAGAACTGCCTTTGAGCGGATTTTCGGCGGACGAAATGATCGCCGTGCAACGACTGACGATTTGCAGGGGCTTCTTCTGCAGATTGTATTCGCCTTGCTGATGATCTTCATCATAGCCTATTTCGTTTTTGTGGCCGAGACGAAGAAAGAGCGCGAAGAGCAGGTGCTGGATTTGAACCGCCAGAAGCTCGTTTTGGCGCTTGAGAAAGCCGTTGAGGACAGGCGCATCAAGTATGGCCTGAATGCTCTTATGACGCAGGGAACAGACGGTAGGCGCGTCTTTGACGCTGATGCGCACATATCCGACGGAGCCTTAAACCTCGCGCCTGCCGCCAAGACGGCGTTTTCTTCCGGGAGCGCGGCTGCCGCGGCGGATTACAAGGATGAGGAGTCTTTGCGCAGATCCTGGTATGATGAGGTGGTGGCCTCTTCAGGCGTGGAAGCTCTTACGGATGAAGAGTCGGCTTGGCTTGAGCGCGAGATTTCAGAGCGCGTTGAAAGTGTGCGGCTTGATGCGCGCGGAGTTCAGCGTGCTCTTGCAGCGCGTCTTCAGGCGGCGCTTATCGCAAACCCGGCGATATTCGGCGATGTACGTGATGCGAACGCTCTTGCCGAGGCGATAAAGCTTAAATCGCTTGAGCTTATAAAGGATGCCATAGGATCGGAGGTGCTGCCGTGATTTTCGCTTCGCTTTTGCTTGCCTTTTCACTCAGTGCGGGAAATGCCGAGTTTGATCACGTCGCCACGGAGGGCGCGGCCAGAATTATGATGGCGCGTTATGCCGATCAAATGCGCACCACGGGATTGTCGGCGGGAATCTTGAAGGATGCCATGCTCAAGAACCCAGGCGGATTCAAAGCGGCGGCGGCGGCGAAGGACGCTTGCCGTGAGTATTATATCGCCAAGGCGAAGGAGCTTTTTGAGCACGAGGCAAGGGAGGTCCGTAAACGTCTTTCGCTTGACGGGTCCGTGGTTTTTGAATTTACGGAAAATGACGAGGAGGCTTTATTGGCTCTCTTTCCTAAAGTTTTTGAAGGTGAGCGCAAGGAGGCGGTCTCCGAGCAGGCCAAGCGCATTGTGGCCTCTACGCGTCCGTCGGAGGCGGAGTTTGATTCCAAGGATGACGGCGCTCTTCGCGCGGCGATGGTAGAGCGCATCGCGGGTGAGCAATCATCTCCTGTATTTGAAGAGAATATAGCATATATTTCCGCTAATATTGTTGAGCCTGTCATCAGGAGCGCCCGCGCCGAGCGTAAGCGCCAGAGCGAATATCTCATGAGGGCGAAGAGCGACGCGTTAGCTCCGTCAAAGCTCTCCGAGGACTTAAAGGCTCGCCTTGAGGCTAATGTGGATCGCCGTGCCAAGACAGAGGATGTCTCAGAAGTGTGGGGAGTGTTTCCGTCGGTAATCTCCACGTCTCTTCCGAAAGCAGTGGAGAAAAGGGTGCTCGACAGGATGGAGTCTTTTATTTCGGAAGTGCGGCTTGAAGTTTCCGTTGATGCGGTGGCTGACGCTGTTCAGGCTGATCCTGCGAGGCATGCTACAGCGCGTGAGAGCGAGAAAGTTTTTGCAGGCATTTTCGCCTCGGAAGTTCTTTCCAATTCCGTGGCCGCGATCATCGCATCAGCAGCGGAAGGTGAACGCGAGGAGCTGAAGGAGTTTCTTGAAGGGCGCATGAAAGACGATAGGGTTTCCGCTGCCGTCGCCAAGCTTGTTCGGCGCGAGGTTATGCCAAAATGGAAAGCCGCGCGTCAGGAAGTTGCAGAGCGCATGGCCAAGAGTGTCTGGCCGGAGCTGGAGGACGGCACATGGGCTCCGCCTGCCGACTTGGCAGACGAGCTTCTTGCCAGGAGCGATTTCGCAAAAGTGCTTAAGGCATGGCGCGAGATCGGCGAGCTTAAGCCTCTCGCATCCGCAAGCGGCGGAAAGCCGGTAATGGAGGAGGCGTTGGTGCGCGCGGATAATCGCGTGGCGTTGGCGTTTGAGCTTGCGCGCAATGCAATCGCCGCGCAGAACCGTATTGTCGAAAGCGTCCACGGGGCAGTCCTTGATTCTGCGCGCTCCAAGAAAGAAGGATTTTTGAGCAAGACTCCAGTGTTGAATGATATTGTGCAGATGCTGACCGAAGCCACGGAGACAAAGTGGGGCGAGGAGCGCTGTAAGACGCTTTGGCCTGACGGCAACGAGCCGAAGAATTCCGAAGAGCAGCATGTTTCGCTCTATCCGAGCGTAAGGCGCAAGATTGAGCTTGTTGCGCGAAAGATCCTTGAAGAGATGAACATACCGAAGCCCGAGGAGCAAGAGCCGAAGCCTGAGACTCCGGAGGAATCGCAGGAGGATTCCGAGACCGAAGAGGAGCTTATGGAGTTTACGATTTCCGTTACGAAGACAGCGTCGGGTGTAGAAGTTAAACTTCTAAAAGGGAAGGAGGCTGTCGTGGAGCGTGCAGTGGACAGCAGGTTCGCTCCTTTTGACGGCGCAATGCGTGAAGTTTCCAAGCGTCTCGGCAAGGATTTTCTCAAGCTTCCGTAGGTGTGTCTGCAGGAGATACAAAGCACCTTTGGGTGAATATTTGCTATAATATCCTCAAATGAAAGCAAAAACATTTATAGATCAGGTTGTTGTTTTGGTTCGCTCCGGCAAAGGGGGCGATGGCTCTATGTCGTTCAGGCGCGAGGCGCTCGTCGAATTCGGTGGCCCGGACGGCGGTGATGGCGGGCGCGGCGGAGATGTGGTCTTTCGCGCTTCCGAGCACATAAATTCGCTTCTTTCGCTTTATTACGAGCCGAAGTGCATCGCTCAGGACGGAGGTCCTGGCCAGAGTCAGAAGATGTTCGGCAAGCGCGGCAAGGATCTCGTGGTGGATGTTCCGCTCGGTACGGAGGTGTATGACGAGGCTACGGGGCTTCTCGTGGCCGATATCACCGAGAGCGGCCAGCGAGTGGTGGTGGCTCGCGGTGGTGAAGGCGGCTTCGGCAATGTTCATTTCAAGTCTTCCGTCAATCAGGCTCCGACGGAGCATACTCCGGGCGGCGAGAGTGAGGAGCGCCGTTTGAGGCTTGAGCTTAAGACGATTGCGGATGCCGGCTTCCTCGGTTTCCCCAATGCGGGGAAAAGCTCTCTTCTCTCCGTCCTGTCATCGGCTACGCCTAAGATCGCGAGCTATCCCTTTACGACTCTCAATCCGATTGTCGGTACGCTCGTTTATGACGACTGGGCGAAAGTGACTTTGGCGGATGTTCCGGGAATCATTGAAGGCGCCGCGAAGGGCGTAGGGCTGGGGCTTGCGTTTCTCAAGCATCTTGAGCGCTCCAAGGTGCTTGTTTACGTGATAGATATGTCAGGCATTGACGGGCGTGAGCCGTGGCGCGATTATGAAGTTCTCCGCAAAGAGATTGAGGAGTATTCCGCCGAGCTTGCGGCGCGTCCGTGCATAGTTGTCGGCAACAAGATGGATGTGGAGTGTTCGCGTGAGAATTACGACCGCTTTGTGAAGGAAACCGGCGTACGGCCGATCGCCATTTCCTGCGAGGCGCGCGAAGGGCTTGAGGAGTTCAAGGCGGCCGTGCGCGATACCGTGAAGCCAAAATCGAAATTTCATCATACTCATGCCGAGCATGAGATGAACCTCTCGGAGATGCCTGATACAACGGGTGATGAGATTCCGGCCGAGGCGCTCAAGTTCGCCACATTCCTGAAGCTTGAAAAGCCTAAAGCAAAGAGCCATCCAAGCCGTGGCAATATCCACCAGCGCTGACAGACGGGAGAATAACTGTGAAGAAATGGAATGTCGCGAGCGTTCGCGCCGCCAAGGGCGTGACGAAGCTTGGATGTACAACGGCCTATGATTCCACATTCGCGCGTCTTGCGGATGAGTCGGGGATTCCGATTATTCTCGTGGGCGATTCGATGGGTATGGTCATGCTTGGCTATGAGACGACGCTTCCTGTGAAAATCGAGGAGACTCTTTCAGCGGTAGCGGCCGTGGCACGTTCGGTGAAGAACGCGATGGTCGTGGCAGATTTGCCGTTTGGCAGTTACCAGTGCGGCGACGATGTTGCCATGCTCAATGCCGTCAAGTGTATCCAGGCAGGGGCTGATGCTGTCAAGTTAGAAGGCGGAGCCAGAGTGTCTGGCCTCATCAGGCGCATGACGCAGGCGGGTATTCCGGTTCTTGCCCATGTGGGCATGACGCCTCAGAGCGTCAATGAATACGGCGGCTTTAAGCGTCAGGGCAAAACGGAAGAAGCTGCAAACGAGATTCTTGAGGATGCGAAGACGGTTGAACGTGCAGGCGCGTTTGCGGTGACTCTTGAATGCATTCCTGCGCCTCTTGCGGCACAGATCACGGCTTCTCTTTCCGTTCCCACGATCGGCGTAGGGGCTGGGCCTGATTGCGATGCGCAGTGGCTTGTGATGCACGATTTGCTGGGGCTTAACGAGAAGGCGCCGTCATTCGTGAAGAAGTACGCATCGCTTGCCGATGAAGTCCGCAAGGCTTTTTCTGCTTATGTCGCCGAGGTTGCGCATGGAACATTTCCTCAATGAGGGTTCTTCTTCATTCGTGTTGCGCTCCTTGCTCAAGCGCTTGCGTCATGCGCCTGAAATCGCTTGGGCATGAAGTGACGCTATATTATTCAAACTCAAACATTGATACGTTTGAGGAGTTTGAAAGACGTCTTGAATCTCTCCGCATTCTTGCCGAGGCAGAGCAGGTAGATCTGGTTGTGGATGAATATTGTCATGACGTCTGGCTCAAAGAGGTTGCCGTGGGTTATGAGAGTGAGCCGGAGAAGGGCAAGAGGTGTGCCAAGTGCTATCGCTTTAATCTTGCGCGAACGGCGAACTATGCGCGGGAGCATGGCTTTGACGCTTTTTCCACTTCGCTTACCGTCAGCCCCCACAAGCCGACTGCGCTTGTCTTTGCTAAAGGTGTGGAAGTGGAAGCGGATCTTGCTGATATCGGCAAGCCTTTTTTTCTTGAAGAGGATTTCAAGAAAAAGGACGGCTTCAAGGTATCGCTGCAGCGATCCAAGGATTTAAACCTCTACCGTCAGGCGTATTGCGGATGCGAATTTTGTCGAAATCGCTCCCAAATGGCACGGTGAATGGCGATTTTGAGCGAAGTTTGATATAATATTCAAATATGAGCAGTGATTTATCAAATGTCAGAAATATCGGAATTGTCGCGCATATTGATGCGGGCAAAACAACGACTACCGAACGTATTCTTTTTTACACCGGCAAGATTCATAAGCATGGTGATGTTCATGATGGCAATACCACCACCGATTTTATGATTCAGGAGCGAGAACGCGGCATCACCATTCAATCTGCCGCGATTTCCTGCGAGTGGGGTAAGAACGCAATCAACATCATCGACACTCCCGGCCACGTGGACTTTACCATGGAGGTGGAGCGCTCGCTTCGCGTTCTCGACGGCGCCGTATGCGTGTTCTGTGCCGTAGGCGGTGTGCAGCCGCAGTCCGAGACTGTATGGCGTCAGGCAGATCGCTACAATGTGCCGCGCATTGCGTTCATTAACAAGATGGATCGCATGGGTGCCGATTTTCAGCGCGTAGTGGGCGAGCTTAGGGATAAGCTCAAGGCCGAGGCCGTTCCCGTGGAGCTTCCTATCGGCAGGGAGGAGTCTTTCAAGGGCGTAGTTGACTTGATAGCGATGAAGGGTATCATCTACGATGAAGCTTCCGACGGCAAGAAGTTTACCGTGGGCGAAATCCCAGCGGAAATGCTTGAGGAGGCCGAGTTGGCGCGTGCCGAGCTCGTGGAGAAGATTGCCGACCTTGACGAAGGTGTCATGGAGACATTTCTTGAGAACGGCGATCTTACGGCAGAGGAAATTCATCCTGCCATCCGCCGTCTGGTCGTCGCAGGCAAGATGGTCCCCGTCCTTTGCGGTACTTCGCTCAAGGACAAGGGCGTTCAGCCGCTTCTCGACGCGATCTGCGCCTATCTGCCTTCTCCGCTCGACCGCCCGAGTGTTTCCGCTACAGACCTTAAGACAGGTGAGAGTGTTCTTAGAAAGCAGTCGGAGGACGAGCTTTTGACGTCTCTCGTTTTCAAGATTGCAACAGATCCATACGTCGGAAAGCTGTTTTTCGTGCGCGTTTACGGAGGCGTCATCAAAAAGGGCGCCAACGCCTACAATCCGCGCACCAAAAAGCGCGAGCGCATCATGAAGATCGTGCGGCTTTTCGCGGACGATCAGATCGAGGTGGATGAGCTTAAGGCCGGTGATATCGGCGCGATCGTAGGACTCAAGGACTGCACGACGGGCGACACCCTCTCGTCTGAGATGAAGCCTTGCTACCTGGAGCGTATTACAGCTCCGCAGCCCGTCATGTTCCTTGCTATCGAGCCCAAGAGCTCCGCCGACAAGGACAAGCTCGTGGATTCCATGAAGTCGCTTGCGGCCGAGGATCCCACCTGCCAGGTGCGCGAGGACGAGGAAACGGGGCAGACCATACTTTCCGGAATGGGCGAGCTTCATCTTGAAATCCTTGTGGATCGTCTTAAGCGCGAATTCAAGTGTGCCGCCAATGTCGGCAAGCCGATGGTTTCGTACGTTGAGACCGTAACCGCTTCCGGTACAACGAAGTTTACGTTTGACCGTGAGCTCGGCGGTAAGCGCCATGCAGTGACGCTTTCCTTGGCTGTCAAGCCTCTCGAACGCGGAGAGGGTATTGCGATTTCCCTTTCGCGCGATTTCAAAAATACCGTTCCAGACAAGCATCTGCAGGATTGCGTCGAGCAGGGGTTGAAAGATGGTATCCTCACAGGCGTTCTTGCACGCTATCCGATGACGGACATTTCTGTTGAGTGCCTTTCCGCGGAGGTGGAGGATTTCGAGATTTCAGACGAGGTGGCGTTTCGCTCCGCTGCCGTTATGGGCTTCCGTGAGGCAGCCGAGGCCGCTTCTCCGGAGTTCCTTGAGCCGATTATGAAGCTTGAGATCACCACCCCGCCCGAGTCTGTGGGTGAAGTTCTTGGAGACTTGAATTCTCGCCGCGGCGTGGTTCTTAATATGGAGCAGCGCGCCGATATGCAGGTTGTTCACGCGCGTGTTCCGCTTGCAAAGCTCTTCGGCTACGCCACGTCTGTCCGCTCTCTCACGAAAGGCAGAGCATCATATTCGATGGAGCCCGATATGTTTGATATTGCGCCGCGGAATGTCCGCGAGGAAATTCTAAGCAGATAAGCGAAAGGTTAAAGCATGAAGAAGATGAACATGGTAATTGCCCAGTCCGGCGGACCTTCGATGGTGATCAACCAGTCTCTCGTGGGGGCTGTTCTCGAGGCCCGCAAGAGCGAGAAAATCGGCAAGATCCTTGGCGCCAGGCACGGCATAGTGGGCATTCTCTCAAACGACTACATCGATCTTAAAAAGCCTTCGGTCAAGAAGCTTGAGGCGATAGCGGAAACGCCTTCTTCGGCTCTCGGCAGTTGCCGCAAGAAGCCGGACGCCTCCGACTGCAGGGCCATCTTTGAGGAATTTCGCAAGCTCAAGGTGGGATACTTTTTTTACATCGGCGGCAATGATTCCGCCGATGCCGCGCGTATCGTGGCCGAGGAGGCCGAGAAGGAGGGGTATCCTCTCATCGTCTATCACATCCCCAAGACGATCGACAACGATTTAAGAAGCTGTGACCATACGCCCGGGTTCGGCTCGGCAGCTCGTTTTGTGGCGTCTGCCATCCGTGGCGACGATCTCGACAACCGTGCTCTTGGCGGCGTCAAGATAGATGTCATCATGGGCCGTGACGCAGGTTTTCTTACGGCGGCCTCCGCTCTTGCGCGTATCCGCGAGGATGACGGCCCGCACCTTATTTATCTCCCCGAAGTCGTTTTCACCGAGGAGAAGTTTATTAAGGACGTCAAGGCCGCCGTTAAGAAATACGGCCGCTGCGTATGTGCCGTATCCGAGGGTGTTCGCGGCAAGGATGGTATTCCTATCGGCGCAAAGCTTGGCAGCGGCGAGACGGATTCGCACGGAAACGTCCAGATGTCAGGTACCGGTGCTCTTGGCGATGCTCTTGCCACGCTTCTCAAGGCCAAGGCGGGCATCAAGCGCGTCCGCGCCGATACGTTCGGTTATCTTCAGCGCTCCTTCCCCGGGATCGCCTCCAAGGTGGATCAGGCCGAGGGGCGCGCTGCGGGCGCTGCGGCCGTCAAGGCTGCTCTCAAGGGCGAGCTTACCAAGGGTACCATCGCCATCGTTCGCGAAGAGGGCAGGAAGTATAAGATCGCCTATGCTCCCGTTCCCGTCCAGAACGCCGCGAAGTACACCCGCAGCGTTCCCAAGGAATACATCGCCAAGAACGGTCACGATGTCACAGAGGCGTTCCTCGAATACGTCCGTCCGATCGTAGGCGACATTCCCCATTGTGAAATCTTCTAAAGAGGGGATCGTATGGTCAAATTGTCAGAAGGGCAGCAAAAGACAATCGCCGGAGGCTTGACGCTTCTGGCGGTTGTCGCCATCGCCGGATTTGCGGCGCTTGTGGGGTGGATGTTTGTGAAGGTGCTGCAGTTTGCGGCGCCGGCGCTTATTCCGGTTGTCGTGGGGGTTTTTCTTGCGATGTTCTTCAAGCCTTATTACAGTTGGTGGCTGAAGCTTGTGAAGAATCCCACATTTGCCGTCCTTCTGATGCTTCTCTCCATTGGTCTTCCGCTCGGGGTTCTTCTGTTTAACTTCGGCTCGTTCGTGGCCGTACAGACGGCAGATCTCATAGAGGCTGTTCCGCGCCGCATCGCCAATTTCCAGATGTGGTTTAACGCCACGCTTCCGAACGCCAAGCAGATTGCCGACAAGTTTAATGTTCCGTACATGGAATGGACGGACAGCTTTAAGATATGGGTGGGGAATTCTGCCGTCGGCGTGGTAGGCTACGCTTCAAGTTTTTTAACAGTTCTTCTTTCGCTTGTGTTTTTTGTCTATTTTCTTACACGCCCCCATTTGAAGGGCGCTACCATCGTTCGTCAGATGCCTTTTCTGAAGGATGATACAAAGCTTTTCGTCTCGCAGCAGATCGATACGTTTATAGATATCGTTGTCACGTTCTCGCAGCGGCAGATGTGCATCTGCCTTTTGGAGGGCTTTCTGTACGGCATGGGGTTCACGCTTGTAGGTCTTTCGAACGGGTTCATCATCGGATTCGCGCTCGGGCTTTTCAATTTCGTTCCGCTTCTCGGCACCGTGGTGTTTCTGCCGATTGCGCTTCTCGTGGCGTATTTCGGTGCAGGCGGTTCTCTGACGCTTTTGCTTATGGTTTTCAGCGTCTGGCTTGCGGGGCAGATTTTGGACGGTTACCTGATCACTCCTAAAATCCAGGGCGACAAAACCGGCCTTGGCTATGCCGGTGTCATATTCTCGTTCTTTTTCTGGGGTATCGTGTTTAATTCGTTTCTTGGGCTTCTTCTTGCGATTCCGCTTTCCGCGTTCTGCATGGTTCTTTGGCGCGCCGTCAAGGTCAAGTACATCAAGCCTGTCGTGTAAAAGGAGTATGATCCCATGCAAAGTGCCAAGGAATGGTTTGTGAGAAGCTCTGACGGCAAGGTCTACGGACCGGCCAGTGTTTCACAGCTTGCGGAATGGGCGCGCGAAGGGCGCATTGAGCCGGCGGGATATGTATCGCAAGATCGCAAATCGTGGGTCCCCGCTCAGCTGATGAGCGAGCTTGAGATGAAGTGGATAGTTGAGCCTGAGCCCGGTAAGTTTTACGGGCCTTTCAACCGTGCTGCGATTTCTCGTCTTGCGGCCCGCGGCGAACTTCCCGAAGGGGTTGCCATTTATAGAAGGCACGAGTTTAAGATCGACGAGGATCCGCCGCCTGTTACCGTTGAGGTTGAGAAGATTGTCGAAAAAGAGGTGCGTGTCGAGGTTCCTGTAGAAGTAGAGAAAATTGTCGAGAAGATAGTTGAAAAGGTAGTTCGTGTTGAAGTTCCCGTCGAGAAGATAGTGGAGAAAATTGTCGAGAAGGAAGTGATTGTAGAGGTGGAGCCTCCAGCTCGGCGGCCTATCGTTGGTGTGGATACCGCTCCCGCCGTTTCTGAGCGTCCTCCCGTCCCGCAGCTCGGCGGAATGTTTAAGAATGTGGATCCGGTTAAGCTTGCAGCTCTTGAAGCGGCGGCACAGCGTGAGCTTGCGGCCGTTAAAGGCAGTAGGCGCGGCGGTTTGTCAGGATTGTTTCCGAGGAGGAAATCATGAGCGATAGAAAATGGTATTTGCGTACTCAGGATGAAACATTTGGCCCTGAGACTGAGGAGCGCCTTGTGGAATGGGCGCGTATGGGGCGGATTCAGCCCGGGCAGGAAGTTTCGGAGGACAACGAAATCTGGCGCCGCGTGGAGGATATTCCTTTTCTTGATATGCGTTTTTCAATCGATATTGGAGACGGCAATCCGCGAGGGCCTTTCAATAAGGCCGCAGCCGATGCGCTGATCGCTTCCGGGCGCCTGCCGCGCACGGCGGTGGTTCTTGAAACCCGCGCTCCTTTCGAAGCCAAGGAGATCCCTTCCGAAGTGAAGGTTGAGGCGGAAGAGAAGA
>JAGBZQ010000099.1 GCA_017628165.1 Kiritimatiellia bacterium
GGCCCGCCATCCGTAGTCAAACAGCTTGCTGTTTGCGAAGGATGGTGGAGGTGAGGGGAGTCGAACCCCTGTCCGAAACGGCTTCACCCGAGCATCTACGCGTGTATCTGGCCTTTAATCTCGGAAGGAGTACGCCGACCAAGCGGGCTTATCCCCTTCCATCCGTTCGGTTCGGCACCCTGCAGCGTCCGAGCGGAGAACCCTGCAGCGTGATCTGCTATATTATGCCTAGGCGCTCAGCAGACATCGGCGCTTCGACATGCGGCCATTACTTAGGCGGCAAGAGCGTAATCGTTGTTGGCAATTACTTTTTTCCCTCGTTTTTTACGTGGCCAACGAGGATCCACGACGCGCAACCCGACTTCGGCACATCCCGTCGAAACCGGATCACCCCCATAAAGCATTATTTATATTATCTCATACGAAGCTGAATGCGTCAACATCGAATGAGACTTTAAGCGCCGCCGGTGCAGGCCGCGCCAAAGAAATCCACTTCCAGGCCTGTATCACAGCAGAAACTTTAACGCTCCTTACCACAATCTGCCAGCGGTAATACTCATCAGCCTTTTCTATTGCACTCGGAACCGCATCCCCTACCACAAGATCCTTGACCTTCTTTAAGGAAGCTGCATACATCTCAGCCCACGACTCCACAAGCGCGGCATCCTTACTCCTTAGGCTTATCACGCACAAATGACTATACGGCGGAAAGAATGCTGCTTTGCGCTCCTCGAGCTCCTCCTTGGCAAACGAAACGAAATCTCCCGCCGCCGCCGACTTTATCGCACCCGCCGCCGGATTATACGTCTGAATAATCGCCTCGCCGGGAAGCTCCGCTCTTCCCGCCCTTCCCACAACCTGGGCAATCAGCTGAAACGTCCGCTCAGCCGCACGAAAGTCCGGCATCGAAAGCGACGAATCCGCATTCAGTACCCCCACCAGCGTCACATTTGGAAAATCAAGCCCCTTGGCGATCATTTGCGTTCCGATAAGGATATCGGCCTCATGCCGACGAAAAGCACCCAGGATGTCATCATGCGAATTTTTCCCGCGCGTAGAATCCGCATCCATTCTCAAAATGCGCGCTCTCTTGAAACAGGCTTTTAGCGCAGCCTCGGCACGCTGGGTCCCCACGCCCTTATACTCCATCGCGCCACCGCATTCAGGGCAGCGAGCAGGAACAGGAATCCAGCCGCCGCAAATATGACATCTGCAGCAATTGTCCGCCTTGTGATACGTGTAAGGCATGTCGCATTTTCCGCAAGTGGCCACATATCCACAAAGCGAACACGAAAGCGATTTGGAATAACCGCGTCTATTGAGAAACAATATCGTCTGCTCACACCTCTCAAGACGAGAGGCGATTGAATCCATGAGCGTCCCCGAAAAAATCTTTCCGCCATTCTCGGAATTTGCCATGTCAACCACAAGAACATTCGGGAGCGTCCCCGCCCCCGCCCGGCTCGTCATCGTTGCGCTCGCATATTTGCCGCGTGATACATTCATCCAAGTCTCAAGCGATGGCGTGGCAGATCCGAGAACAACCTTGGCGCCCTCTATGCTTGCTCGCATGACAGCCACATCACGCCCGTGATATCGAGGCATCTCGTCCTGCTTGTAGCTCGTTTCATGCTCTTCATCAACAATGATAAGCCCTAAATTCTCCACCGGAGCAAAAACAGCACTTCGCGGCCCAATGACAACTCTCGCATCGCCACTCCTGATGCGGTGCCATTCATCATACCGCTCACCGTCCGAAAGCGCAGAATGAAGAACGGCAATTCTCTCTCCAAAGCGCGAAGCGAAGCGCTGCACCGTCTGCGGAGTGAGCGCTATTTCAGGCACCATTACAATTGCGCCACGCCCAGACTCAAGCTCCGCAGCAATGGCTTGAAGATAAACCTCCGTCTTGCCGGAGCCCGTCACTCCGTGAAGAAGGAGACACTTGCCTTCCGCCAGTTTTTTTATCTCCTGAAGAGCAGACGCCTGCTCCGCATTAAGACAGAGCGGCCGCGACGGCAAAACGCGCCGATTGCCCATCGGGTTTCTACGCTTCCGGCGCGGAGCTATCTCGACAAAACCTTTCTTCTCCAATGCCTTGATGCTCGCAGATGTAGTGCCAAGCTCCTTGCAGAGAAACTGCATCCAACCTCCGTCAAGACGGACTATATTTTCATAAAGCCACTTAAGACGCCCAGTCAGTCCGTCAAAATCAACAGGTGCTGAAATAGGACTTACAAAAAGCTGTTCCTTCGAACGCGCGCCGGGCTTCACTACAGCCGCCGGAATTGCCGCCTTAAGAACACTCTCTATGGGCGAAGCGGTGTAAAGCGCGATTGTCTTTACGAGTTTTAGTGTCAGTGGCGAAAAAAACGGAGTCTCGTCTACAATGCCTTCAACGGGCTTGATCTTAAATGCAGAATTCTCTGACACTGCGTTATCAAGCTCCATCGCGAAACCCCGAACATGGCGATGCCCAAACGGAACAAGAAGAAGCTGGCCGACGGCCAGCTTCTTCTGAAACTCTTCCGGCACCGAGTAGGTGAACAGCCGGTCGAGTGATAGGTCTATTGCGACCTTTACAAACATATTACGGCTCAAGATACTTGAGGGTCATACCGTCCGGAATGGTGAAGTTGTTGCCGTTGTACACATCCCTCAAATTGCAGTCCCTGCCCTTGAAGGTGTTGACGGCACCGCTCTTCGTAACAATGACGATTCCCTTGTTGCCGAAAGGTATGGGGAATTTCTTGCCCATGACGATACGCTCCTTGCTCTTCGTGGACATATCATTCTGCCCAGAAGTGGCAAAGTTGGCCGTATCACCATTGCGCGAGATGAGAACAGGAAGGAAATCGGGAAGATTGTCGTCCGAAAGACCAGAGACGATCGTCCAGCCAACATTCCTCTGCTGAATCTGACCAGGCGCATGAGGAGGGATGCCGGCACCAGAGAGCCAATTGGGCTCATAGCCGTCAATATAGGGATACCACTTATCTGAAGAAGTCTGATTCTTGATATCAAAGAGCGCCTCGAAATAAAGAGTGGAAGTACCGTACGTATTGCCGGCGATATCCTCAGTGTCATCGCTCTTGCCTTCAGCCTCCTGAGGCCAGAGAAGCGGCTTGCCCTTGGCTATACGATCGGTATTGGCAGTGATGATGCCTGTCACAACCTTTCTTCCCGCCATACCAAACGACTGCATGTTGACACCGGCCAACGCACCGGAAATCGCGGGATACAACACGGCCATCAAAATGCCCAAAATACCGATAACGACGAGAAGCTCAACGAGCGTGAATCCTTTAGATGCTTTTTTCATAGTAGAAACCTCCTTTTTTTATTTCAAAGTATTATCGCAAATTTATTAAATTCGTTCAAGTGCCTTTTTAAGATAAGGCAAATAAGCCTTTGTATAAGTATAGGAACTGACAATATTAAGCGCAATCATTGCGCCCTCCACCGCATAACAACTCCACAGCATATAATCCCTTGCAGAAGCGAAAACCGGCAAATCGTGGAAGGCCACGTAAGCATACACCCAGCCGGCGGCGGGGAATGACAGAGCGGTTCTCACTTTCCCGAGCCACATTGCCGCGCCGTCCGCTCCGTAGAGAGAGCCGACAGACCTGAGAAAAGTGACCCATAAATCGCGAAGGATATAAAGAATGGCGAAGAGCAGCATTATAAATGAATGTATACGCTCACCCTCTCCCTGATTAAGCAGCAACCAAGATAGCGCAGGGAATGCAACCACATAAAACACCTTGTCCATCAGGGGATCGGCCATCTTCCCAAGAGAGCTTACCACATTCCACTTGCGGGCAAGCATCCCGTCAAGCGCATCTGTGATCCCAGAAAGAAACATGCAGAGTGCCGCGACAACGACAAGCCAAATCGAAGGATTGAAATCCTCGACAACGGCCAGCACAAGCCATGCCACAATCAAAGGCACGCGCGAGAAAGTTAGCAAATTCACTATAACAGATTTCGAGCTCAATGTTCACCCAACCCTTCTGCAATGGCTTCCTGCATGACGGACAATGTTTCCTGAAGCTGAATCAAACGCGTCCTCAGCCTTTGAATCTCAAGCTCTGCCTTCTGGTAGTTACGGCGCGTGGCGAACAGCTGCTTGAGAATCTCGCCAGGATCAAGATCAAGATCAGCGAGCTGCATTCCGTCTGGAATCGGAACCAACACATGCGAGCCGCAGAAAGAACATTCAATCTCAAGCCCGGCGCCGCGATAGTCAATAACAAGCTGCTTTCCGCAATTCGGACAATCAAATGAAATATCCGTATCGCGAATCTCCACGGGCTCGGCCTCGGCCGCAACCTGATTATTTTGTATGTCATCTGCCATATCAACACATCCCTTCTTGCTAAAAGTATATAAAAAAAAACGCTCCGGCGCAAGTCCGGAGCATTTTTCATTTTTCGACACGGATGATTAAGCGTTCTTGGCAATCTCGACGAGAGTCTTGAAGCCGGCAGGATCGTTGATGGCGATCTCGCTAATCATCTTGCGGTTGAGAGTAACGCCGGCCTTGATAAGCCCGGCGACGAACTTAGAGTAGCTCAAACCCTCAGCGCGCGAAGCGGCGTTGATACGAGCAATCCAGAGCTGACGGAAGTCACGCTTCTTGAGTTTGCGGTGCTCAGTGGAAAGGCGCATTGCGCGATCAACAGCCTCCGTAGCAGTACGGAAAAGCTTGGAGCGCGCTCCATAGAAACCCTTGGTAAGTTCCAGGCGGCGGCGACGACGCTCGCGGGAAGCAGGTGCATTTGTAACTCGCATTGTCTATTACCTCCTTCAATCCTGAAGCATACGCTTCATCGTCTTGGTGACGCCCTGATCGGTCACCGTAATACCGCGCAGATTACGCTTGCGCGCCCTGGGTTTATAGCCATTGAGGTGAGCCTTGCCGCCCTGAGAGCGCATGACTTTACCCGTGGCCGACGTTTTCATGCGCTTGACGGCGCACTTCTTTGTTTTCATCTTAGGCATTTTTTGATTCCTTAATTAGGACTTTTACCTTATCTTCCTTACCGGTCGGGCAGTCGGTTTATAGCCCGATCCAGACGGAATTGGGCGATAGTATACACTTTTAACGGCGAAAAAGTCAAGTCATGAGGCGTAAATAATATCATCTGGCGGCATTGCCGCAAACACCATCCTCTTGCCGCTTGCCGGATGATTAAAGGAAAGTTCAACCGCATGAAGGAGCATGCGCGAAGGACGAGGCCTTAAACGCAAATCCTTCTCTCTATTCCCATAGATGGCGTCTCCGACAATCGGAACGCCCAAATACTGGGAATGGACACGAATCTGATGAGTCCGACCCGTTTCGATCTTAAATTCCACAAGGCTCACGCTCCCCTTGCGCGCAAGAACCTGCCAATTTGTTATGGCGCGTTTCCCGTCTGGAACATCTGCCGCCATACGCTTGGAATCCCATGGTTTCCTGCCTATTAGCGTCTCAAGACGCCCGCTCTTAACATTCGGAGATCCATGAAGAACCGCCAAGTACGTCTTGGCCACATCCGCATGGCTCTCGAATGCCTTGCGAAGCGCCATATAAGCGCGGCGCGTCTTTGCAAAAACCATAACGCCGCTCGTTTCCATATCGAGGCGGTGCACAACTCCCGGACGCTCGCGGCTACCCGCCTCCATCATGGACGGACGGCGTTTTGCAAGCGCATCCGCAAGCGAAAGCCCATTGTGACCAGGTGCGGCGTGAACAATCATCCCAGCAGGCTTGTTCACAACCACGATTTCAGCATCTTCAAAAAGAATTTCTATATCCGCCGGCGACAAGGCCATAACGATCAAGGCTTCAACCTGAATTTTACAAGTGCCGCGATCGCCCCCATGACGGGAATTGTGGCGGCAAGGCTGTGCGCCATAGCTCTGCCGATCAAGCACTTAACTTCAAGCGCATACGCAGAAACCACGTACATTACAAAAAGAACGGCGAACATCCCAAGCAGCATCAATGTGGCCTTGAGCGAATTGCGGAAAAAGTAGACTCCAAGCGCCAAAAAGAGAATCGGAGGCACTGCCGCTGCGGGAACAGGGGGCATAAGCTCCGTCTTGGCGAGGACCATGCATCCTACGCTAAAGCCATGATATGCAAAAAACATCCCGATCGCACCTAGAATTCCCGCGAAAACAGACTGGCGCCCCGATGAAATTCCGGCCGGAATCGAAAGAAGCGTTATTATGATACAGGCAAGAGGCGAGAAAATCTGCGACCAAGCATCATATTTAAGCGAACTGCGCGAAGTTTCCGTCAAATCCTTATTGGTCCTGATGTAGCGCAGCTTTCCGCGCACGGAAATAAGCTTCGGATCGCAGTTCTGCATCTGAATATCGATGGGACGCTCGCTAAACTCTGGAAAAACCCTCAAAGACAGCGCGTCCAACCCCGGCGCTTGCGATGCCATAGGACGGGTGTTAATGTCGTAATGCTTCACCTCGGGATTCGTAAACCACCATTCTCCATCGAGATACTCCGCCTTCTGCGCCGATATGCTCATTTTGCGCGAGCCGTCGGGGCGGTCTAAGACCACAAAAACATCATCAAGCCTGCTATAATCGCGGTTCGCTCCGCCTTTCACCGTCCATGTTCTGTTGGCTGAGGTGTTGCGGAAGGAAAATCCCGTCTCATATTCAGCTTTAGCTGAATCGAATTTCTCCGATTTCATACGCTTGGCCCACTGTGCGTACTGCGGCATATAGGACTCACTCACCCATACCACAAAAACACCCATAAACAGCCCCACAAAGAGAAGCGGCTTTACAATCGTAAGAAGCCCGATTCCGCTTGCGCGCATAGCCGTAAGCTCGCTGTGCCGGCAGAAATTCCACATCGTGTAAAGCGTCGCAAGCATCATCGCCGCCGATGCCAGGTAATGGAAGAACGGCGAAAGATAACCTGCAAAATACATAACACAATCAACGAAAGGCATATCGGCATCGACGATCCTTGCAAACGAACCGAAAAGCTCGAAGAGCACATAGATCGCGATGAAGCCAGTCAAGCAGTAGAAAAGAGGGATCAGGAACTCCCTTAAGACATAGCGGGTCAATATCAACATCAGCCCTCCAGTGATCCCGTCAGCTCGGCAACAGCCTTGAAGCCATGACGCTCGCAGTAATCCACCATCCCGTCATAAACATCTCCAACTGCGCCGGGATCTGTAAAAAGAACCGTGCCGAGAGCTACAGCCGTGGCTCCCGCAAGCATAAACTCGATCGCATCCTTCGCCTCATAGACTCCGCCCATCGCAAGAATAGGCAGCTTCGTGGCCCTATAAGCGTCATAAACCACCTTTACGGCCGCCGGATGGATGCCGCGCCCAGACAGGCCGCCCGTGCGATTTGCAAGCACCGGACGGCGCTTTTCGATATCAATGACCATCGCCGGGATAGTATTGATCAGCGCGAGCGCATCTGCGCCGCCGTCCTCGCACGCTTTGACATACGGCCTTATATCTGGAACGTTCGGCGCGAGCTTGACGATAAGCGGCAGCGAAGTTTCCTTTCTGACGGCAGAGACGAGACCATTGAGAACGGCCGGATCCTGCCCAAAAGTATGACCGCCCGCCTTTACATTGGGGCAGCTCACGTTGCACTCGATCGCTCCCACGGGAGAGCCGGGATTGGCGGAAGCGTACTCAGAAAGACGCCTTGCCACCTCTGCATATTCATCTACGCTTCCGCCCCAGATATTCACTATCATCGGCGGCGCCTTGGCACCCGAAACCTCTTCTATGCTCTCGGCGTACCACGGCACGGTAATCCCGAGAAAATGATCGATGCCCGTCCCCTGAAGTCCTATGGCGTTCACGAGCCCGCCTGGCACTTCGCAATGACGCGGCATGGGGTTGCCCGGCCACTTGCCGATGCGAATGCCTTTGGCCGTCACCGCGCCAAGCTTCCTGTAATCCACAAGACCGGCATACTCAGAGCCATAGCCGAACGTCCCGCTTGCGGTCGTAAGAGGCGCCGCCATCTCAAGGCCGCCCAGATTCACTTTTGTATCGATCATTTCGCTTCCTCCCAAACAAGATCCTCAGCGGCGAAAACAGGACCCTCGATACAGCAACGCGAATTGCCGCGCACCGTCTTCTGTATGCAAGCGTAGCAGGCTCCCACGCCACAGATCATGTGACGATCCATTGAAATCCACCCCTTCTTCCCAAGCCCCACGGCCTTAATGGCAATCGCCTTTAGCATCGGATCCGGGCCGCAGGCAAAGAACTCAAAGTTCTCGCCACGCTCAAGATGTTTAACAATCTGCTCATCAAGCGGGACGGTAACAAGCCCCTTCTCCCCTGCGCTGCCGTCATTCGTGGCAAGATGCACCTCAACGCCAAGCGCCTTGAAATCATCAATCGCCAAAAGATCTTCCTTGGTGCGCCCTCCGGCAAAAAGCGCAATGCGCCCTTTGTGGCCGCCTGCGATCATACGCTTGGCAAGAAAGTAAAGTGGAGCCACGCCAAATCCGCCGCCCACAAGAAACGCCGCGCCGCCACACTCGACAGGGAAGCCGTGCCCGAGAGGCCCGATAACCTCAAGCGTATCACCGACATTCGCGGCATTAAGCGCGGCCGTGCCTCGGCCAACTGTCTTGTAAAGAATACTCACTTTCCCGTCCTCGGCGTCAAAGACGGAAAAAGGCCGCCTCAACGCGCTCGCCTCAAGGGCAGGAACCTTGACATGCACAAATTGCCCGGGAACGAGAATCGGCGCCATTCCAGGAGCATTCACAACCAACAGCCTGTATCCGGCCGACAATTCCTCATGCTTGAGGATCTCGCATTTTTCGTTTATCATAATTGATTCTCTCAAATTTCCTTGTAGGATACCACGGAAAAGCAGCAGCGGTCAATAGTAAAGATTACACTCATACTCCTTATGGCCTACGAATTCCAAACGGCGCGGGCAAGAGAGATGCACCATACACGCCACGCCCCCGCCATCTTGAGCGCTTTTGCGCAGCCGGAAAGAGTGGCGCCTGTAGTCTGAATATCGTCAACAAGCAGAATCGTTCTGCCCTTGACAAACTCCGGTCTAATCACAGCAAAGGAATCCTCCGCATTCTCCCAACGCTCGTCCTCCGAAAGGTTCGCCTGCTTTTTCGGCGCGCCAACGCGCCTTAGCACATCTCCGCGAAAACTACGCCCTATACGCCGCGCCAGCGCCTGGGCAAGACAAACCGCCGGATTCACCCCGCGATCGATTCTTCGCATGAGCGTGCTGGGCACCGGCAAAACAATATCCGCAAGCGAAACATCAATCCGCGATCTTCCGGCCGCCTCCATCCAGTCGGCAAAATCCTCCGTGAGCCACAGCGCCTTTGCGTCCTTGTAGCGCAAAACCGTCTCGCGCATTTCGCCTGCAAAATCCACCGCCCCTACAGCCACATCAAAAAATGGCGCACGTTCGCGGCACTTTTCACAAACGTATTCGCCTTCATATCCCTCAACGCCTCTTCCACAAACCTTGCATCCCCCTTCCTGCGACACAAAGGGGATGCTCATCAGGCACTGCGAGCAAAAGAAGCGCCCAGGCCTGTCGACCGCGCCGGCGCATAATTCACAGCGGCGCGGCCAGACGGCATCAAGTAGCCTCTCAGCCTTCAACTTTCTTGATTACTGAAGTGCAAGCCTTGAGAACCCCCGCGACATCGGCAAGATTTGAAGGTATGATCATCGTGTTGTTCGTCTTGGCAAGATGGCCGAACTGCGTAAGATACTGCTGTGCAAGCTGCATATTCACCGACTCCATGCCGCCTGCGCCGTTAATGGCCTCAGCCACCTTGGAGATGCCGGCCGCCTGCGCTTCCGCCACAAGAAGAATCTCCTGGGCCTGACCCTCAGCCTCGTTGATGCGGCGAGCCCTCTCGCCCTCGGAAAGCGCTATCGCCTCTTGACGCTCGCCCTCGGCGCGGTTGATCTTGGCCTGACGCTCGCCCTCGGATTCTGCGATCATTGCGCGCTTCTCACGCTCGGCACGCATCTGCTTCTCCATTGCATCGCGGATTGTGCGCGGAGGCGTGATGTTCTTGATCTCGTAGCGCGTGACCTTGATGCCCCATGGATCGGAGGCCTTGTCCACCGCAGCCACAACCGCGGCGTTGATTGCGGAACGCTCCTCGAACGAACGGTCGAGATCAAGCTTGCCCATTTCGGAGCGCATCGTCGTCTGCGCAAGCTGCGTAGTCGCAAAAAGGTAATTGGAAATTCCGTAAGAAGCCTTGGCCGCATCCATTACCTGAAGATAAAGAATGCCGTCCACGGAAACGGCGATGTTGTCCTTTGTGATGCACTCCTGCGGAGGAACGTCAATCGCCTGCTCCTTGAGGATATGGCGGTAGGCGATTCTGTCGAGGAACGGGACGAGGATGTGAAATCCCGCGTCGAGCGTGCAGCGGTATTTGCCGAGACGCTCAACGATATACGCATAACGCTGCGGCACAACAACGGCGGTTTTTATGATCGCCACCAGAACGATGAAGGCAATAATTGCCACGAATACGAGACCTGGACCCATTTTATCCTCCTTGATGTTTTAGTTTGTTGTTAAATTTTCTCTACCACTACAGTAAGATTTTCGCGAGAAACGACGCGCACCTTTTCGCCCGCAGCGATAAATCCAGCCGCTTTTGCCGTCCACTCGGCATCGCGGATTATGACGCGCCCGAATGACGGAGGATTTATCTCCTCTGTCACTTCTCCGAGACTTCCGGTCATGTCGTCATCCATGGAGCACGGCTCCTTCTCCACCTTCCCCATGAACACCGTCTTGAGGAAACGGCGCAGAAAAACGAGATAGAGAATCGACAGCACGGAAAATGCGGAGAACTGCCATGTCATATTGAACGCCTCTGCGAAGCAGAAACAGAGAAGCCCCACCGTGGCTGCGGCAAGCCCGAAAAAGAATATCACGAACCCGGGCGAAACGAGCTCAAGAAACATAATTCCCGCGCCTGCATAAAGCCAGAACCAACCCATAATTACCTCCCTTTTATATCTGTAATCATTGCGCCCGGAACGGACGTAAGAACTGCGTTTATCTTGTCGTCGTTCAAAATCTGATTGCGCCTCTCTTCGCTCACCGGCTTTGAAGGGCGTTCCTTCGCCGCCGGCTCGGCGGCCTCACGCGCCGCCGACGGGGCTAAATCGCCCCCCGTCGGCGCATAGGACGGGAGCGCGGGATCGCGCACGGCGGGCGGAGGCGGAGCAATGCGCTGATCGCGCTGCACACCCAGATCGGGAAGCTCCACCTGATTCCCTTCTGACTTGAGCGCACGTACGGCCTTCATGAGCTCCTCCACGGTGGCCGTCGTGGCGATACGGCTTGCGCGGATAAGAGTCATTTCAATGAGCGTGCGGACGCTCAGCACGTGGCGAAGACGATCCTCCATATCCGCAAGCTGATCGCAAATCCTGAACACTCTTCCGGGATCCACTCCCTTGGCCTGCTCGGAAAGCGTTGCAACCTGCTCGGGTGTAGCCTCAAGCGATTTGGATTCGCTTCCGAGCGCCTGCAGGACGACAAGATTTCGAAAATGCTTGAGAAGCTCTCCTGCAAGGCGACGCATATTCTTGCCGGCGGAATCGAACTTTTCTATCGCCGTCAAGATACCGGCCACATCACCCTTTAAAATCGCGCCTGCAAGATTCTCAAGCTGCGAACGCGAAACAAGGCCGAATACGCCAAGAGCATCCTCCTCGGTGACCTTATCGCCCGTAAACGCGATGAGCTGATCAAGCGACGAGAGCGCGTCACGCATCCCGCCCTCCGCTCCGCGAGCGATGGCAAGAAGAGCGTCGTTCTCTACTGAGATGCGCTCCCTGTCGCAGATGTACTTCAGGCGAGAGACGATATCGTTCGTCTGAATGCGCCTTAAATCGAACCTCTGGCAACGCGAAACGATGGTTGCAAGAACCTTGTCGCCCTCGGTGGTCGCAAAGACAAACCGGACGTGCGGCGGCGGCTCCTCAAGAGTCTTCAAAAGAGCATTCCATGCCGCGTTCGAAAGCATGTGACATTCGTCGATGATGAAAATCTTGTACGGCGAGGATGACGGCTTAAACTGCGCCGCGTCGATTATGGGCTTTACATCGTCCACCTTGTTGTGCGAAGCCGCGTCAAGCTCAGTCACATCAAGCGAGCGCCCTCCTGAAATCTCCATACAGTTAGTGCACATGCCGCACGGCTCAACCCCATTGGGGGAGGTGCAGTTAAGCGCCTTGGCGAAGATACGCGAAAGCGTCGTCTTGCCGATGCCGCGTGGCCCGATGAAAAGGTATGCGTTAGCGATGCGCTTGGCCTCAATGGCGTGGCGCAACGTTTTTACTACATGCTCCTGCCCCACGACGTCGTCAAACGTCATCGGACGATATTTGAGCGGTAATGCCGTATGCAATGATTGTGCCATAGCGGAAATTATACAAAATTATTGCAAAATTGAAAATACAAAATTTAAAATTCGCCATTGATTACACAAACAAAAAATGATATACTTCCCAATGTTCATTTGCCAATGCGGGCGTAGCTCAATGGCAGAGCTCCAGCCTTCCAAGCTGGCTACGAGGGTTCGATTCCCTTCGCCCGCTCCAAAGGCATTAGCCAGAGTGGCGTAATGGCAGCCGCAGCAGACTCAAAATCTGCCGTACGCAAGTACGTGAGGGTTCGAGTCCCTCCTCTGGCACCATTGAGATAAATGAACAAACGACTGGAGAGGTGTCCGAGTGGTCGATGGTGCAACCTTGGAAAGGTTGTGTGGGGGCAACTCCACCGGGGGTTCGAATCCCCCCCTCTCCGCCAAGCTTCCTTCAAATGTTCTTCACTTGCAAAGTTGAAGAACCAGAAGCGCAAAAGATGTACACAAAACAGGATCAGACTCCCAAAAGCGGTTGTTATCGTTAAACCAGCTTCCGTCTGGGCGCTGAAGGGAAATTATCTTCCTGGAAAGCTCATCCTTCCACTTGTGGCCTCCAACCTCCTCCACACCTGCAGCCGCAAGCGCGCGCGCCATAATGTCGTAAAAATAGTAAAGCCCCTGATTCCCCATGCCGGGGTTTTCATCTACACTCCAGTATTTGCTGCAATACTCAAGCGCCTGCCTGACGCGCGGGTCAGCCCTGTCGAGCTTTGCATGACACATCGAAAGAACGGCCGCATACGTCATCGATCCGTATGCGCGCAAATGAACCTTGCCGTCCTTGCTATCTATGCGCCCAGCATGCGGAGTACGATCGTTGTATGCAGCGCCGCCAGCCTCCGGACCGTCTTTCTTCATAAGATTCTCAACGAAAGCTATCGCTTTGTCCCAATCCACATCCACGCGCCTGCCGCCGCGCACTTCCTCCAAAGACGCCGTCCTGCGCATCGCATCGAGCGCATAACCGGTATTGGAAAGATCGGCATATCTGCGACGAGAAAGCTTGTCATACCCGAAACCGCCAGCCATCGTGTCATCGCCGGTAAGCTGAGAAGATGCGATATATTCGCGCGCCTTTAACATCGCCTTGACAGGAGCCCTCCCTGATTCGAAAAGCGCACTGAGACATACAGACGTATTGTAATTCCCAAGCCCAGAACCGCCGCGCCCCGGCTTAGGAACATAAAAACCGCCGTCATCGCGCTGTGTCGAAAGAACAAATGCCGCCGCCTTGGCAAGAACATTGGTGGGCACTCCATCACACTTCGAAAGCGCCCAGAGCGGAAGCGCCGTCAGCGCCGGCATGTGAGGGTCGCTCCAACTGCCGCCTTCGGCCTGCTTCGACAAGAGAAACGCCGCGCCCTTCTTAATTGAAAAGTCAACTTCTGCAGCGTGCGCCGCCACAGAAAAGGCCGCCAGGAAAACCGCAACTGTCTTTTTCATTTTCAGCAATCAAAGACCAGGGACTATCTGAAGATTCATCAATGCCTCAACGCGCTCGTCTATGGACGGATGAGTGGAAAAAATCGATGACTTCTTGCCGGTTATTCCAAAAGCCTTGATCGAATCGGGAAGTACACCCGGCTGAAGATTGTCCAGGCGGCGCAACGCCGCCACCATCGAAAAGGGAGAGCCCATAAGACGCGCGGCTCCTTCATCTGCCGCGAACTCACGCCTGCGGCTGTACCAAAGAAGGATGATTGAGGCAAGGAAGCCAAAGAAAAGCTGAAACACCTGCACTATCATATGATGGAGAAAATATCCTCCGGAGCTCCTGCGGCGCTCGTCCTTCTCACTGATTGCAGAGCGAACCACGTGCGCAAGTATGTGCGAAAAGAAAATAACAAAGGTGTTGATGATCCCCTGCGCCAGCGCCATCGTGACCATGTCGCCGTTCGAGACATGAGAAATTTCGTGCGCAAGGACGGCTTTAAGCTCCTCGCGCGTCATCTGCTCCATGATGCCGGTGGACACCGCCACGAGAGCGGCGTTGCGGCGTGCGCCGGTGGCAAACGCATTTGCCTCGCCAGGATAGACAGCCACCTCCGGTGTTTTGATGCCGGCTTTGAGCGCAAGCTCGCGCACGGTATCCACAAGCCAACGCTCAGCATAGCCTTCCGATCCGTCAATCGTACGGCAGCGCATCGTCATCTTGACGATCGTCTTGGAAAGGCAAAGCGAAATCAAGGCGCCCGCCATGCCAAAGATGAATGCGAAAATGAAAAGCGCGGAGTATGACCCATCCTCGATAATTTCAGAAATATCAAATCCGCACACATGGCAGACAACCGCGGCCACAAGCGTCAGAGTGGCCACGGCAACGACGTTCACCAGAAGAAAAATGCCGAGTCTTTTCATATCAGCTCACTCCACGGGTTGAATTCCTAAAGAATGAAACAAGCTCTTTAATCTCCTCGAAAGGCTCGATCTCGTGCTCAACGCGATCAAGCGCCTGCGAACGGTTGAGACCGTCGCGGTAAAGGAATCTGTGAGCCTCCTTAAGAGCCTGAAGGACTTCACGCTTAAAGCCGCGGCGATTGAGACCTACGATATTCGGCCCGATAACCTTCATCGTGCCATCCACCATGTCGCCAAGCATATAAGGGGGGAAATCCTGACGAATCTTGCACATTCCGCCCACCATCGCGTGCTTCCCGACGGTGCAGAACTGATGAGAAGCAGAGCATCCGCCCACGATCGCGTAATCATGGAGGTGGACGTCGCCAGCAAGCTGCACCGAATTGGAGCAGATGACGTGATTGCCGAGAACGCATCCGTGCGCCGCATGACAGTACGCCATGAAGAGGCAATCGCTTCCGATAATCGTCTTCTCGCCGTCGGCGGTTCCGAGATGGACGGTGGCGAACTCGCGGATGACGGTTCTGTCTCCGATTTCAACGTAGCTGATGGATCCCGCCTGATACTTGAGATCCTGCGTCTTCATGCCGATAAGCGCATAGGGGAAAATCTGGCACTTCTCCCCAATGGTAGTGTGGCCGTCTACAATTGCCCCCTGGCCGATTGAAGTTCCATTGCCAAGCTTAACATTCGGCCCGATATGCGCATAAGGCCCTATGATTACGTCCTCACCCAAAATCGCCCCGTCTTCAACTATTGCGGTAGAATGAATCTGTGACATTTTTTTCTCCTTTTCTTAAGGTCCGAGTTCTTTCGCCTCTGACGATTCTATCAAATCTTTGCAGTTATTGCCGCTACTTTCTCTCCTTAAGCGGCACATAAGCACGTGGACGGTAGAGCGGCTTGTAGGCCGGACGAATGATCGGCCCGTTGTTGACAAGCTCCTCTATACGGTGCGCGCACCAGCTGACCGAACGGCCAATCGCAAAAAGCGGCGTGAAAAGGTCACGCGGAATGCCGAGCATATCGTACACAAAGCCGGAATAAAGGTCGACATTCGCGCAGACATCCTCCGCACGCGGATGAAGATCCTTGATAATGGCCGGACCGAACTTCTCGACCATTTCATAAAGCTTCATCTCTTCTGTACGCCCCTTTGCCCTGGCAAGCTCGCGCGCCTTGCGCTTGAGAAGCTGAGCACGCGGATCGGAAATGGTATAGACCGCGTGCCCGAGGCCGTAAATGAGCCCCGAGCCGTCACCCGCCTTCTTTTCGGCAATCTTGCGCAAATACGCCTCCACCGCCTTTTCGTTGCGCCAATCCCTGACATTCGCCTTGATTTCATCCATCTGATTCATGACGCGAAGGTTGGCTCCGCCGTGACGCGACCCCTTGAGAGAAAGAATCGAAGCGGCAATAGACGAATAGATGTCCGTATGGGCGCTCGTCACCACGTGCGTCACGAACGAAGAGTTGTTACCGCCGCCGTGCTCTGCATGAAGAATAAGCGCCAGATCGAGAGTCTCCGCCTCAAGACGCGTATAGCGCCCGTCGTCGCGGATGAGCGCAAGGAAATTCTCCGCCCCGGACTTGCGCGGATCGGGATTACGAATCATGAGCGATCCTCCCATGTGATAATGCGCCTTGGCCTGATAAGCGTACGCAGCGATCGTTGGCAGGGAACTGATGACGGCGATCGAACGCTCAAGACACTTCTCGATATCAAGATCCTGAGACTCCTCCTCGCGATCCTCCTCAAATGCCATGGCGAAAAGAATCGCTCGCGCAATCGCGTTCATGATATCTGACGGCGGATGGCGAAGAATTGCATTCTCCTTGAAGCCGTCGGACAGCTTACGGTACATTCCGAGCTTTGCCTTCCAGTCCACGAGATCGCGTGCGGTGGGAAGCTCGCCAAACATGAGAAGATAAGCGCACTCCTCATAACCGTAGCGATGCTCCTTGCGGTCAGCGGCTACGAGATCGCAAACATTGATGCCGCGATAGTACAACTCACCCGGAATCGCCTGCTTCTCGCCTTCCGAGACAACATATCCGTGAACATTGCCAATGGTGGTAAGGCCCACGAGAACACCTGTTCCATCATCATTGCGAAGGCCCCTTTTTACGCCGTACTTACGATAAAGCGCAGGATCGATATAATCGGCCTTACGAACCTTTTCTGCCTGTTTCTTAAGCCATTCTTTTTCTATACGCATACTTTTATTCCTTCAAGACGAAAATTATACACTATTCACACCCTTCACCGCAAGGCGAGAAACTAAAACCGGGGGTCAAAGCGGACTCAAAAAACGGAGCGGGAGAGAATCGCGCCTACAGCGGCATCAATTTTCTCCGGGATGGCGACGCTAAGCGCATGCCCGCCGCCCTCAATCATCTCCACATGCGCATTCGGAAAGACCGTCCCCAGAAATTTCGCATTATCCGCGCGGACAATCCCGTCCAGCACGCTCTGAAAGATATACACGGGACACTTCAGGCCGCCCGACTCCGAAAATTCGACGAGTTCGCGCCTCAGGTCCGTCTCCTTGAGATAATCAAGACCGCGGGAAAGATTCTCATCGGAATCCCTTACGAAAATCCCACCATTCCCCATTTTCGTGCCAAGCTCAAGAGCCGCCACTCTGCGCGGGGTCATGCCGGCCCAGTTTTCATCACGCATCATACGCGGCGTCGCCGCCAGGAGAACGAGACCTTTCAGCCTTTCCGGGAACCGCATCGCATAGCGCAGAGCATAGCTTCCACCCATAGACCAGCCGACTAAAACAAATTCGTTCTCGTTGAGCAGGACCTCCTCGGCTACGCCGTCAAGAAGCTCCACATAACTGAAAATCCTCTCACGCGGAAAACGGCACTGATCCCACGCATGAGAATTTGAAGCCCAGCCGTTAAGAACAAAAACCTTCACACGCCCTCACAATCCTCCGCGCAACGGAAAGCTTGCTCATCTTTTCGAAAGTCTCCACGGAACCATCGGCAAAAACGAAGGAAACGCGATTGGTGTCCGAGCCAAAGCCGGAGCCCGCCTCCGTGACATCGTTGGCCACTGTCATGGCAAGTTTTTTCTCACGGCATTTACGGAGAGCCTCTTTCAGCACATCGTGCGTCTCTGCGGCAAAGCCCACTTTGACGCAGCCTTTGACACTCTTGAGAATATCCGGATTGCGCACAAGCTTCAAAATCCCCGTCATCTCCGTCTTCTTGAGCTTGCGATTTGAAAATACTGCGCTCCGCCAGTCCGCCACTGCCGCAGTGGCCACAAACACACACCCAGGCGTCAGTGCGCTCTTCACGGCCGCATACATCTCGCGCGCACTCACCACATCAACGCGCTTCACACCCTTTGGGGTGCCGAGCGAAACAGGTCCAGAGACAAGCGTAACCTTATGCCCCTTCGCGGCGGCCGCGCGCGCAACGGCAAACCCCATCTTGCCGGTAGAAGGATTGGAAAGGAATCGCACAGGATCGATAAACTCCCGTGTCGGTCCTGCCGTGATCACAAACTCAAGAGTGCTTTTTTTCATCAGTCGAGAATCCTCACCGTTGGCCCTGCGCCAGAAAAAGAATCAAGCGCCCCTTGGGCGCAATCTCCATCGGAAACGGCGCGAACCGGCTTGATTTTTGGCCTATCGCCAAAAAGAACAGTGCCAAGGCGAAGAAGGGTGGCGCCCTCCTCCACGGCAACTTCATAGTCTGCGCTCATACCCATCGAAAGAACAGGAAGTCCCACGCCGATCTCATGCTCAAGACTATCGCGCAGCTCCCTGAGGCGCCTGAAATGCGGGCGCGAAGACTCGGGATTTTCCGAAAAAGGCGCCATCGTCATAAGTCCTTCAAGCGTAAGACGCGGACAATTCTCCACAATATGGCGAACAACACCATGCGCCTCTTCCGGCTTCATGCCGCTTTTGGAGCTCTCGCCGGAAACATTGACCTCCAAAAGAATTCTCGGTGATGCGCCGATCTCATCGGCGATAAACTCAAGCCTATCGGCCAGCTTCACAGAATCTACGGAATGGATGCAGTCAAAAAGCCCAAGAGCCTGACGCACCTTATTGCTCTGCAAATGACCGATGAGGTGCCACTCGGGGCCGGAGATGCTCGCGGCCTTTTTCCATGCGGCCTCCTGCACCTTATTCTCACCCACGACGGAAAGCCCAGCTCGCCACGCCTCCTCCACAACCTCAGCGCCATGGGTCTTTGTGACGGCAAGTATCTGCACATCATCCGCGCTTCGGCCGCTTCGCGCGCACGCTGCTGCGATTTTAGCCTGCACCTCCGACAAAATCTCTGAAAATTCTCTCTGACTCATACGTGTTATTTTACCAAATTTGCGCCCTATCGTGGCGTCAGAGAAGAAAATTCAGCCGCTATGGAATACTCTTCAGCGCGCGCTTAAGCGTTTGAAGCGCCGCTTCAAGCTGCCGCATAGAACGCATGGAAGAAATAGAGACGCGAAGGAAATCATGCTGAACGGCTTTGTCTACCGCAAACCGGCACGAATGCATCACCTTTAAACCCTTTGCATTGAAATACGCCTCAGTTTCTGGCCCTGAAATATGCGACGGCGGGAGATCGACAGTACGAAAGAAAGGATAAAGAGCTCGCTTCTTCTCCTCTTTCCCCAAAGCGTTCCGCCTGAAAACCGAGTCGAAAACCTCATTCGCCTCCCTCGCGGCCTTTCTTTTGGCCTCCATGATTTCTCGAGCCGCGCCGGAGAGCACAAGCTCAGAGATTACCTCGGCATCTATCGGCCCTGCCTTAATGTTCAAAAGATGAAGCCCTTTCATCAGACGCTCGCGAAAGCGCTCAGGGAATGCCGCATACGCTATACGAAAACCTGGAGCGAGAAAAGCCGTATACGCCGCGATATATACGGTTGATTCTGGAAGCCGCGCAAAAAAAGACCGCCGCAGGGAGGATGGTTCAAACGGCGAAATATCGTCCTCTATAACCGTGAGCGCGTGCGCCGATGCGACGGAGGCAAGCGCGTCGCGGCGCTTCTCCCCAAGGGTAATCCCCGTCGGATTCGCCGCGTTCGGCATAATAAAAAGCCCTTTTATGCGATGCTTCACAGCCATCTTGTCAAGCGCCTCGGCACTCATTCCTCCCTCATCCCCCTCTACAGGAACAAGCTTTATGTGCGCCATACGCGCACTGCCGATCAAGTTGGAGTATGTATACGGATCTGTGGCGATCTTATCGCCTGGCGAAAAAAGCGAGAAAAGCGTCACGGCGATCGCATTCTGGGCGCCGGCAAAAATCGCCATCGCCCCGCTCTTCGTCTCAATCCCGTTCATCTCGAGAAGATGGCGCCCCGCCGCCAATTGATGCGCAAAGCCTCCTGTGTCTGAATATGAAAACATCCTGTCAAAATACCCGCCTGCGGCAATCCGCCCAATCGCCGCGGCAATGCCGATAGAAACCATCGGAAACGCTCCCACCGTGGAAAGATCGAAAAGGGCATCGTCCGACGAATCGGCGGGAGTGGCGTCGGCCGGCGCGGGAGAGACGAACGTCCCTCTTCCGGTTATGCCGTAGATGAGCTTCTTCTCCTTGCAGACGTTGTATGCGCGTGTGACCGTGGTAAAGTCAATGTCGAGCCAATCCGCAAGCTCCCGCTGCGGAGGAAGACACAAGCCACGTGGAAGATTACCCGAGATGATATCTTCCTCAAGCATCGCCGCAAGCCTTAAATAC
>JAGBZQ010000100.1 GCA_017628165.1 Kiritimatiellia bacterium
AAGCGGTACTTGGCTTGCAGACAACGTATCTATTCACGGACAATATAGGTTTGTACGCTTCAATTGATTATCGCTTAGGAGATGAGGCTAAGTTCAAAAAGCATGGTGAGAAGATCGGTGAGCTTGATATGAACGGTTGGTGCGCAGGCGTGGGCATAGTGGTCCAATTCTAAGAGAGAAAAGAGGAAATCGTTAAAAAATGGCGGCGTTCGATTTTGGTCGAACACCGCCTGATTTTTGCTTGAGCGTCGTTTTTGGCGTACGGCAATTCTCGTGCCGCTTGGGGGAGGCGTATATTTAGCGTTTTCTTTCCTCTCTGGCATTCGCTTCTCCCCGGCCAAACATTAAAATGCAGACACTGACTTTCGCTTTCGGGCGATTTATCTTACGGGTAGAATATGGTATAATTTACGGCTATATGGCAAAGAATGAATATAGTGCAGATAGTATAAAAACATTAGATCCGGTGACGCATATCCGTATGCGGCCCGGGATGTATGTCGGCGAGCCTGGTACGGGTGCGATGTACCACGATTGTATTTACATCTTGATGAAGGAGGTCATCGACAACTCTGTTGACGAGTTTGTGATGAATCATGGCCGCAAGATAGACGTCACCGTAAATTATGATACCGGCGAGACTAGTGTGCGTGACTACGGCCGCGGCATTCCGCTTGAGAAAGTGGTGGATTGCGTAAGCCAGATGAATACTGGCGGCAAGTTCGATACAGACAACTTCCAGTTCTCCGCCGGCATGAATGGTGTGGGAACAAAGGCCGTGAACGCACTCTCCGAGTTTTTCGAGGTGCGCGCCTTTCGCGAGGGCGAATACGCGGAGGGTTTCTTCAAAGAGGGGCGGCTTGAATCCAAAAAGCGCGGAATGTGCAAAACGCGCGAGCCGAACGGGACGTTTATCCGCTACAAGCCTGATGTGAAGGTCCTCAAAAACTTCAAGGTTCGCGAAGAGCATGTCCTCAGGCGCATGCGTATGTACTGCTATGTGAATGCAGGCCTTACCATCAATCTGAACGGGCAGGCGATCTGCTCCGAGAAGGGGCTTTCAGATCTCATCTCTGACGAAGCGCAGTTCGAGAAACTTTACGCGCCGTTCCATCTGAAGACGAAAAACTTAGAGATCATCTTTACGCATACAAACCGTTTCGGAGAAGAATATTATTCTTTCGTAAACGGTCAGTACACGACAGACGGCGGCACTCACCTTACTGCATTCAAGGAGGCGCTTACAAAGGCGCTCAATGATTACGGAGCGAAGAAGAAGTTCGACGGCGACGATATTCGCGACGGTCTCATCGGCGCTGTGAGTCTCCGTATCATGAATCCCGTGTTTGAGGGGCAGACGAAGATCAAGTTCGTGATGAACGACATCCGCTCCGATCTCGTTGCCGAGATGCGCAAGGAGATTCTTGCCGCGCTTCACCGCGCTCCCGCCGAGACGGATAAACTGATTGCGAAGATCGAGGAGACGGGCAAGATCCGCTCGCAGCTCAATACGATCAAGAAGCAGGCGCGTGAGCGAAGCCAGGCCGTCTCCGTGCGCGTTCCGCAGCTCAAGGACTGCAAGAACCATCTGAAGCTTGATAAGATCAACCGCAAGACGGGCCGCCCGGAAGGTGATGACACGATGATCTTTCTTACAGAGGGTCAGTCTGCCGGCGGTACGCTCGGGCTTGCGCGCGATGCGATGAATCAGGCGGTATTCTTTCTCAAAGGCAAGCCCCTGAACACTTGCGGACTCAACAAAGACGTCCTTTATAAGAATGAGGAATTCTTCAATCTTATCAAATCGCTCGATATTGAGGATTCTCTTGAGCGTCTGCGGTATTCGAAGATCATTTTCGCAACTGACGCCGATGTGGACGGGCTTCACATCAGAATGCTTTTAATGACGTTCTTCATGCGCTTTTACCGCTCGCTCATCACCGACGGGCGCGTCTTCATCCTTGAGACTCCGCTCTTCCGCGTGCGCAACAAGAAGGAGCAGCATTACTGCTTCTCTGACGAGGAGCGCGAGGTTGCGATAAAGAAATGCGGGCGTGGATGCGAAATTACACGCTTCAAGGGCTTGGGCGAATTGAACGCAAAGGAGTTCAAGGACTTCATCGGCGAGAATATGCGCCTTACGCCCGTGACATGCGCAGACGATCAGGATATTGAAAAGACAATCAAGTTCTATATGGGAAGCAATACGCCCGAGCGCAAAGACTACATTATGGAGTCTCTCGTTTGCGATTCTTCCGATTTCTGATGTAAATTCTCTCTTTGACCTTAAAATGGCGATATGGTAAACTACAAAACAATATGAAAAAAGAAGAAAAATGCCCTTGTTGCTCCGGTAAGACTTATGGCGAATGCTGCGCTCCCATTCTTGAGGGTGTGCGCAAGGCCGCGACTGCCGAGGAGCTTATGCGTGCGCGCTACAGTGCGTACGTCACTGAACACATAAATTTTCTCAAGCTCAGTTCAACTGCCGCTGTTCAGGCCGAATTTAATGAGGAGGACACGACTGCGTGGAGCCGGGCTGCAAGATGGCACGGCCTTGAGATCATTGCCACCGAGAAGGGCGGGTGTGATGATTCAGAAGGCGTCGTGGAGTTCCGCGCCACTTATACGGCCGGCAATGAATTCTGCAACCATCACGAGGTTGCGGAGTTTGTCAAGGAGCCTGACGGCTGGAAGTTTGCAGACGGCCAGCTTGTTCCCGAGACTCCCATCACGCGCGAAGAGCCCAAGGTGGGACGCAACGATCCGTGTCCGTGTGGCAGCGGCAAGAAATACAAGAAGTGTTGCGGTAAGTAAGCTTTGAAGGTCGCTGCGTTCTTTTTCGATTTAGACGGCACTTTGGTGGACACCGAAGCTGTCTGGGCCGGGGCTATAGTCGATTGGCTCGCTGAGAGCGGAGTCAAGGCTGATGAAGACGAGCTTTTGAAATTTATCGTCGGACGGTCTTGGCGCGCGATCAACGAAGCATTGCATGAGCGGTATCCCGAGATCGGCGAATCTTCGATAGAGGAGGATTCGCGCCGTCTCAGGGATTTATACGCCAAGCGAGTTTCCGATCCCGCCTCTTTGGTGATTCACGATTCCGTCGAGTTTCTCAAGCGTGTGAGCGCGCTTGCTCCCGTGGCAATCGTTTCAGGATCTCCGCATGCGGATATTGTAAACGCGGCGAAGCTTTGCGGTATCGCTGAGCGCATCGCGCTTATCCTTGGAGTGGAGGATTATCCCAAGGGCAAGCCCGATCCTTCTCCGTATCTGACGGCGGCCGCCAAGCTTGGCGTTACTCCTGAGGAGTGCGTAGTCATTGAAGATTCCGTGGTTGGCGTCACTTCTGGTGTTGCCGCTGGGATGAAAGTGATTGCGATCAAGCGTGAGGCAGGGGAGTTGCCCGGCGTCTGGATGAATTGTACGCGCCTTGCCGAAATCGACGTTGCGGTGAACGGTAAGCAAGAAGCGGGCAAGACTGTTACCGTGCGTTTTTCCGTGCAGGAAGGTTCGGAAACCAAGCAGGTGACCGTGCGCAATATCAAAGTGTACGGAACTCCCTCTTTATCACTTGATGAATCTGCATTTAAAAAATATAGAGATATGTATGC
>JAGBZQ010000002.1 GCA_017628165.1 Kiritimatiellia bacterium
CTTGCGGGTTCGAGTCCCGCCCCGAGCACCATTAAATCGGCTGCACAGATGTGCGGCCTTTTTTGTTTTAATGTGCGTTTGCATTTTAGGCGCGTTATATGATAGACTAGAGATTATTATTAATTAAACAAAAGAGGTGGGTTATCGCACAGTTCACACGTGTAAACTACAAGATTCGCGTCCCTTCGGTGCGCGTTCTTGATTCTATGGGTAATATGCTCGGCGTAATGTCTACGCGCGATGCATTGAGAATGGCGGAGGAAAAGGGGCTCGATCTTGTCGAGATCACTCCGAACGCCACTCCGCCCGTCTGCAAAATAATGGACTACGGAAAGTTCAAGTACGAAGAGTCCATTCGCGAGAAGAAGGCTCGTAAGGCGCAGAAAGTTCAGAAGGTAAAGGAAATCAAATTCCATCCCGGCACGGACGTCAACGACTTCGACTATAAGCTTCGCCAGATCCGCGGCTTCCTCAAGGAGGGCTGCAAGGTCAAGTTGACGCTTCAGTATCGCGGGCGTGAAAACGCCCACAGGGAGCTTGGCGAGGATGTGATCAATCGAGTTCTTGAATCCATTAAGGACGAATGTTTTGTGGAGCAGGCCCCAAAGACTCTCGGCCGCGTTCTCGGCGCGCTTATCGGCCCGCCGCGTAAGAATGCGCCTAAGCCCGCAGCCGCTTCAAACGCAGCCCCCGGCGGAATAAAAATTTCGGTAACCTGATTTAGGGAGAATAGACAATGAAGGCTCCAAGCCCGGACTTTTCAAACAAGGCATATCTTTTGCCTCATATCAACAAGGAAGGCATTCGCTTTGGATTGATTGCGTGCGTAATCGCGCTTATTCCCATTGGGGGGCTGGCGTATTCGCTTGCCACTGGGGTTTGCGGATTCGTATGCGCCGCGCTTGGGGCTGCAAGTCTTCTATTTGCGCTTCTCGCTTACGGGGTGTTTCTCTTCTTTCGAGATCCGGAGCGTTTCCAGATAGACGATCCGAAAGCTATCCTTTCGCCTGCCGACGGCCGAATCTGCCTCATTCAGCAGCGCGAGTTTCCCGATTCGTTCGGCGAGATGGAGGAGTTTAAAGGTCGCAAGTATTGGTGCGTGAGCGTCTTCATGAGCGTTTTCAATGTACATGTAAACCGTATGCCCACGGCTGGCACGATCCTAAAGAAGGAGTATATTGCGGCCGGGAAGTTCTTTAATGCTTCTCTTGATAAAGCCTCCAAAGAGAACGAGCGCTGCAATTATCTTGTCAAGGCTGACGAAGGTTCTGTCTATGCGGTCACTCAGATTGCGGGCCTTGTGGCGCGGCGTATCGTTCCCGGTGTAGTGGACGGCCAGCATCTCGAGCGTATCGAGCGCTTTGGTCTCATTCGCTTCGGTTCGCGTCTTGATGTGTATCTTCCCGAGGGCGTGGAGCCTGCCGTGAAGATCGGTCAGACGATGGTGGCTGGAGAGACTGTTCTTGGCCGTATGGCCTGAAAGGTTGGATTCGATGGGCAAGTTCAGATTCAGACGGCGTAGGACCCATGGCGGTGAAAATAGCCCCAAGAGCATTCCGCTCAAGGCGCTTGTGCCTAATTTGGTGACGTCCATTGCAGCCTGCGCCGGCATTACATCGATTTCGCTTTGTAGTGAAGGGCGCTTCAAGGAGGCGCTTGTGGCGCTTCTCATCGCTTGCGTATGCGATGGAATGGATGGTCGTCTTGCGCGTCTTTTGAATGCGAGTTCGAAGCTTGGCGCAGAGCTTGATTCGCTTGCTGATTTTGTGAACTTCGGTGTGGCTCCCGCAATGTTTATGTATTACTGGCTCGCAGGGGGGCCTGTGCATACCGGTTGTCCGCAGATCATGGTGCGTGCTGTCTTGGCCTGTTCGCTTTTTTATGCAATGTGCGACTGCTTCCGCCTCGCCCGCTTCAACACAATGCTGGAGACGGAGCCGCTACCGTACTGGAAGCCTTACTTTACGGGTGTTCCCGCGCCTGGCGGATGCTGGATGGTTCTGACGCCGTTCATCCTTCTTGAGGCGCTCAAGGTTCAAGAGCGCTGGCCGAAAGTTTACGAATTTTTCAGTAGCCCCTTCTTTGGCATGGCTATGCTTCTTTTTGTGGGCGCGCTGATGGCTTCGCGCATTCCCACGATTTCCCTTAAGGCAATTCAAGTCAAGAAGAGTTCCCAGCCGAAGGTTATTGCAATCGGGCTGTTCCTCATCGGTTGTCTGTTCTTCAATCTTTGGCTTACGCTCGGCATCATCGGCGCGCTTTATATTGTCACGCTGCCGGTGACGTGGATATCGTTCTGCAAAGCCCGCTCTGCGTACGAGAGTTCGGCGAGAAACTGATTTTCTCTTTTCAGAAAGGAAATAACCATGATGTGTCTTGTAAAATTTTTCGTTTTTGGATTGGCAGTTATGGTCTCTTTGCTTGCAGGTGCGATGGAATCGCTCTGTCTTGACGGGCTTTGGGATTTTAGATTTGAAAAAGACCGCACATTGGAAGATGTTGCCAAAACCTCTGCGTTTAAGGCGAACGACAAAATGATTGTTCCCGGCTGCTGGGCCTCGATGAGCCGCTACTATAATTTGCAGGGCACAGGTCTTTATCGCACCACGGTCGATCTTAAAGGCGATGTCGTCAATGCGTTTGTGGTCATTGAGGGCTTTGGCCTCAGGGCGAAGGTCTTTGTGGATTCACGCGATGTCGGGACGAGCGTTCAGCCGTGGAGCACTGTGGAGTTTGCTACAGGTCCATTGAAGGCTGGAAAGCATGAGATCGTGATTGCGGTGGACTCCATCTCCAACAAGGGAAAGGTGAAGATGTTCCACGATTATTATGATTTTTATCCGTTCGGCGGCCTTTATCAAGGCGTGAGCCTTATGCTGCAGAAGAGCCCTGTGGCGCTGCGCGATGTCTTTGTGCGCACGCGCGACTACAAGACAGGTCTTGTGGAGCTTGAGGCTGTTTTCGAGGGCAAAGATGCGCCTGAGAACTTTACGGCATCTGTTTCTTTTGACGCGCTTGCTGCTCAGAAGGTGGAGTTCACCTCTCGCCGCGCGAAGGTGAATGTTCCCGCATTCCGCCTCTGGAGTCATAACGAGCCGAATCTTCATACTCTCACCGTGCAGGTTCCGGATGCAGACGCTGCCGTTACCGAGCGCTTCGGCATCAGGCAGGTGGGTACGGCCAACGGCCGAATCACGCTCAACGGCAAGAGCGTTTATATCAAGGGAGTCAACCGCCACGAGTCTCATTATTCGTATGGCGCCACCTCGCCCGTGCAGCAGATGTACGAGGATATTACGCTCGTCAAGGATCTTGGCGGCAACTTTATTCGCGGTAGCCACTATCCTCAGTGCCGTAAATTTCTTTCGCTCTGCGACGAGCTTGGCATTCTTGTCTGGGAGGAGTCTCTCGGCTGGGGAAATAACCCTAGCCAGTTCAAGGACCCGAAGTTCTGCGATCTTCAGATCGAAGCTGCCAGAATGATGGTGCGCCGCTCGATCAACCATCCCTCTGTCATCATCAGCGGATTTTTGAACGAGCCGCAGTCTGAATACGAATCCTGCAAGGTTCTCATTGACAAGCTCATTGATACGATCAGGGCTGAGGATTCCGGCCATCTTGTCACTTTCGCCGCCAACCGCAATGGCAGCGACATCTGCCATGAGAAGACGGATATCATTTCCTACAACACGTATCCTGGCTGGTACGGCTATATCCCGGGAAGCGGCTCGCAGGAGGAGATGCGCTCTTCCATCCGTCGTTGTCATGCCGATGTGGTGAAGTACTATCGCGGCAAGTATAAGGATAACCGTCCGATCCTCTGCAGTGAGAGCGGCGTCAAGGCCGACTACGGCGTGCGCGATCCGCGCGGTAAGGCGCAGATGACGGAGGATTTTCAGGCTGAGTATACGCGCCTCATGCTTGAGGAGGTTTTCGCAAACAAGGATTTGGCCGGCATCGCTATCTGGCAGATGACGGACGCCAAGACTTACACGCGCCGTACAAGCGGCATAACCGTCCGCTCCTACGGTGTTAACACGGGCGGGCTTTTCGATCTCTATCGCAGGCCGAAGCTTTCCGCGGAGGCAGCGCGCGAGGTCTTTACGTCCAAGAGCGAAGAGGATTGATGAGGCTTATGCCGCTGAAGTTTTTTCTGTCCGCGGCGTGTGCGTGCGCGATTGCGCACCTATACGCCGCGCCGCGTCTTAAGGCGCAGGCGGAAGTTCTTGTGGAGGGAGGGCTTAAGGCTAAGGTCCTTGAGAATTCCCGCGGGATTCCTCCCGCAACGCCGCAGGCATCGGTGTGGCGCAGGACGCGCGGCACAGAGACAAGCGAGCTCAAGATTTATGAGCCGTTAGATCTCTGGCGTCAGCGTGCAGAGGTGGGATCTTGGGAGGATAGAGCGGGGAATTTGATGAAGGTGGGGCGCGTTCTTTCGCTTGTTCCGGAAATGGAGAGGATGGAGTGCACCAAAGATGCCGTAGAGAAGAAGCTCGATGAAATGGAGGCGAATTTTTCCGGGACGGAGGAGAATCTTTCGGAATGGAAGCGCGCATGGGGGGCGTCTGGGCGCGGCCAGTTTGTGAAGGCGCGCGGCGGTGGTCTCTATTGGGTGGAGTTTCGCCTGAAAGAAAAGCTCAAGGAGTCGGAAATCAAGAATCTCTTCAGGGTTTTTGAGCGCTCGCTCGTGGCAAATACGCGCGGAACTTCGGGGGCGGTTTCGTCTATGAAGTGGTGGGAGATGAAAGACGGGAAATACCGCTTTCTCACGAATCTGGGCAGGGCGCGCGGCGAGAAGACTATCAGGGATTCCTTGCGGCTTATGGCCGCCTTGCGCAAGGGCTTCGAGTTTTACGTTCCGCCGCAGAAAGATATTGATGTCTGTACCGTGCGGATGTTTGCTACGCTTGGCGAATATCGTGAATATCGCCGCTCTACGGGCGCAGACGATATGATGTCGTGCGGGCTCTGGGATCCGTCTCGTGACGAGCTTCTGGTGGTGGCTGAGAATCCAGAGCGCGCCCAGGAGACGATGAGGCACGAGTCATTCCATCAGTATTTGCATTATGCGACAGGGCGCGGCGATCATGCGATGTGGTTTAATGAGGGGCATGCGACGTTTTTTGAGAGCGTGAAACATTTGCAGGTCAAGGGGACTGTCGCTCCGCTTGATTCTGGTTCGCGCGCGGAGTGCGTCAACCGCAATCCGGAATATTACGCCAATCAGATGGCGGCAACGCTGAGGATGACGCGTGAGGAGTTTTATTCCGGCAAGGCAAATGACCATTACGTGACGGCATGGGCAATCGTCTATTTCCTTGAGCGCGGAGCATATACTGCCAAGGAGTTTGAGCCTTACCGCGGCATCCCGGCCAAGTATCTGGAGCTTATGGGCAATGGCGCAAGTGCGGCTGAGGCCACGCAAGGGGCATGGGCGCTTGCGGAAGGCAGGAATCTTGCGGAAGATTTTCTCAAATTCTGGCGTACGAAGCGTAAGGCGGCTTTGACCGCGCGCGAGTCTTTGCTTCTGGCAGAAAGGAAGCGCCGCAAATGACGGAGATGAGAGAATGTGTTTTGGAGTTAAATGCTCTTGAGGTGAGTTGCATTATCGGAGATCTTCCGTGGGAGCGTGAAAAGGAGCAGCTTCTTCAGGTGGATATCGCGCTTGGCATTCCGGGGGAGGCGTTTGAGAGCGATGCTCTTGCCGATACCGTGGATTATGCGAGCCTTGCTGAAATTGTCCGAGAAAGGCTCATCTCCGCCAAGTGCAGGATGATTGAGCGCGCGGCGAAGATTGTTGCGGATGCGTGTCTCGAAGCGTCAGATGCTTCGTTTGTGCGCGTGAAGGTTACGAAGTCCGGTGCAATAGAGCATTTGAAGTCAGCGTCGGCATCGTTGACGCTAATTCGATGATTCCATAATATTTGGGGATTTTTGCCCGGCTGTTGATCGTGCCGGCATTTTACTGCGTCATGCTGGTGCATTCGCTTGTGCATCTTCTGCGCGGCGATGTTCTCACGTGCAAGGCGAACCTGTCTGTGTTTCATGAGATTCACGGATTGAAAAAAGAGATTCTCAAGGCCCGTGCAGGAATTAACAGAGTGAAAACAGATTGTTGGGTGTTGGCCCGGACGCTTAGGTTTCCTTCTTTTTCGTATATGCTTCGTTCGGTGCGGAAAAATGCGTAAGTGGGTTTATGCCGCGTTGATTCCCTTTGCGATTTTTTTTAAAATACCCCCTTGCGCGGATGAAAAAGATTTAGTATACTATGCACCCGTTGACCCGAAAGGGCGGCACTGATCTTTGAAAGTCGATATTAGAGAAAACAGTAATGTTTGTGTGAGGGTATCCCCCAGCGAAGCTGTCGCCGCAAGGCGATGCGCTAGCAGGGGTGCCGAAGCCCCATGAGGGCTTCACAAAAAAACTTTCTTTTTCTGAGAGTTTGATTCTGGCTCAGAACGAACGCTGGCAGCGTGGATTAGGCATGCAAGTCGAACGGGATCGCCGAGGTAGCAATACTGAGGCGTGAGAGTGGCGGATTGGGGAGGACCACGTGAGCAACC
>JAGBZQ010000101.1 GCA_017628165.1 Kiritimatiellia bacterium
CGAATAGCTCCGCAGTTTTTGAAAGCATGTAACCATATCTTTTGAATCCATGAAGCGCCGTCACCAATGAACTGAACACGCTTAATCTTGCCAATACCTCTACGTCGTGCCATCATATTCATTATGGATTCTAATTTATCGCTCGTACAATGTGATGCAAAATACCATACATTTCCACGTCTAAGTATTGGCTTCCTCTTTTTGTCTACATGTGTATAAATGCCGATCGCGACAACTTTAATTTCGCGTGTGCCTGCCTCATCACTTCTCTTACCTTTTATGTCCTTGGTGTCGGCATGCGTGCATGGAGCACCTGTGCCGTCAGTCTCTATAATCATTGTAGTTCCGACATACTTAGCACCCTTTGGAATCTTAGTAGATGGTTGCACGAGTCGATTTTGCAATAACGTATCTTCTATCCATGCTTTGTGTGTCTTCTCAGCAACATTATGTGTTATGGTTTTCATTGAAGATACCGACACGCCGATTTTTAGATGATCCCATAGAAAATCTTTGGCTTCCTGAAAAGAGTCTAACTGCGCAGATGCCTCAGCGATTATTCGTCGCACCTCTGGTGTTGTTCTGAATGAATTTTCTTCACAGCCAAGCTTACTAAGAGTCTCTCGAACAATTCCTGCCTTTGGTGTGTATGGATAGTTGAAATTAACCCTACCTGCACAAGTAAGGACGCTTGCCGATCTATGGCAAAGCGTCCCTTTAGCTTTGTTTGTCTCGGCAATGGATGTTATCATTGACGAGAGTTGTGCTATCGCATCTTTACGGAAGGCATCGACTATCTTTTTATCAAGATCAGATGCTGTTTCATTGTTTCCTCTGGAACGAAATTCGTCGATTATCTCTGCAATGTTTGCGCAACAAATCCCAACTTCTATAGAGAGTAGTTTTTTTTAGAGTCTGGATTCAAATGCTCTGCAATAGCGGCCGCTTCAAATTTAGCAATCAGCTTCTTCATTCCCTTGTAGCGTTGAGTCAATTCAAAGACGTGCTCATATGCAGCTTTGGGTATGCGTTTTTGAACTTGCTTCCCTGTTGAGGGGTCTGTGTGAGTGTATATTGGCTGAGCCTCGTACACCTTGATTTTCCCATTTGCCAGTTTTCGCTTTTCTGTGGTTTTTCTAACGCTTCCAGGAAGGAATGCGCCGTAACTGGCAATCTCAGCCAAAATGGTGTTCGTTGTATCCTTTTTTCGAGACATAATTACCGCCTTTCTTATCAGTCTATGGTATATAGACTGATATTATATCATATTCCGTTCGCCTTTTGCAATAAGGAAAATTTAAAAAAATCAAAAAAGCGGGCGGTGAAAATCACCTTACTGCGATCCACCCTGAGGTCAAACTTCAGATTGACGGTCTAACCCACCCGCTCTACCTCACACTTTTTGTCCACACCCATTATTCTTTTACAAGATCGGGCCCATCCCGGAATTACTTTCCCTTTGCTTTTTGCATATCAAAATGAGATAATGGCGACATGAAGCCTTTTTCCATACTTCTCAAGCCAGTTGGCTCAGCTTGCAATCTGAAATGCTCGTATTGCTTCTATTCTGACCATCCTTCCGGGGTGATCGCAGAAGAAACTGTCGGCAAAATGCTCTCCTCGTATGCAAAGCTTCCCTTCTCTCAAAAATCCGTTGCTCTTCAGGGAGGGGAGCCGCTTCTTGCACCAGGATATGTCTTTGATGCCCTTGAAGCATACCCCATGATGCGTTCGCTCCAGACCAATGCCACTCTCATTACGCCCGAAATCGCACATCGCCTGAAAAAAGGTTCATGGTTGGTGGGCGCATCGCTTGACGGAGGCGAAATCGCCAACCGCCTGCGTTGCACAGCAGGAGGAGAGTCCGCAACAGCATTTGAAAATGCGTGCGCCGGCATCCGCCTCCTTGAAAGCGCTGATGTGGACTACAACCTCCTGAGTGTTGTCTCTCAAGCAAACGTCGACAACGCAGCCGATGTCTACCGCTATCTGAAAAGCAATTTCAAAACGCGCTTCCACCAGTACATCGAATGCACCGGACCCTGCAACGAAATTACAGCGGACCAGTGGGGAAACTTCCTCGTCGCCCTTTTCGACGAATGGTCCAAAGAAGACGCCTACACGATTTCAATACGTCTTTTCGACTCAATTGTATCCAAGCTCGTTCGCGGAGAGCATACGCAATGCTCACTTGCCCCGCGCTGCGACGGATATCTCGTTGTCGAATACGACGGCTCCGTCTATCCGTGCGACTTCCACGTCCACGAAAACCTCTGCCTTGGCAACATTCTAACCCACACATGGGAAGAGATGCTTGAATCAGGGGTATACAAAAAATTTGCCGCCGCCAAAACGGCTCCTCTTCCCGAAAAATGCAGAGCGTGTCCCTATGTCAGATTCTGCAACGGCGACTGCCCCAGAAGCCGCCGCCAAAACAAAAGCATTCTCTGCGACGGGTGGAAAAAATTCTTCGCCCACTCGCTTGAGCAATTCAAAGAAATCATAGAATCAGCGCCATAAGACAGTTGAAAAAATGCCTCAAAGCCAGATGGCGCGCGCGGCAGGATAGCGCCGGTTCAGAAATTCTCCGCCCTTTTCCTTGCCCAAAATAAAGAGCGTCGTTGAAAGAGCATCTGCCATCATGGCACTTGAAGGATGAATGACCGTCACCGAATAGAGCGCATTAGAGCATGCCGCCCGGGTGCGCCCGTCAAAAATATGCTTTCCCCGGAAATATTCGCCGCTCGTGGCGGCAGACTCTCCATGCTTCAGGACAAAAACCTTATCTGACCCATAAAGAGCAATTCGCCACTCGCCTGAAACTGCTTTAAGATTGCCTCCGAGATCCACGAGAACCTCGCCACGGGCGCCGGAACTTAAGAGGCGCTCTACGGCAAGATCAACAGCGTAGCCTTTGGCAATCGCACCCAGATCCAATGTCTTCAAGCCCTTCCAGCGGGGATTGAAAACCCCAGCACTTTCATCGCACATCGTAAACGCCGCAGCATAGCAGGTACGCACGATCCGATCAGCGAATTTAAGCACCTGGTCGTCGCTCAAATTCGCAAGTGAGTTTATTTGCGAGGATGGATCGTGAACATTAAGAAGAAACTCAACCTCCGCAAAAGCGCCGCGCACAATATCGCGAACAGTCTGAACATCGCCCCCGCGCACAAGAACTTGAGCCAACGTTCCCATACTCGTCCACTCCGAAGACGAAACATCCCCGCCCCGATTTCCGCATCCCGATGCAGAAACCAAAGCGAGGATTACCGCAGAAAAAAGAGCTCTCACTTATTTCTTTTTGGCGACAGCGCCGGCAGGCGCCGCCTTGACGAGCTCGACGATTCGTGCAGTTATCTCGGGGTTGCTCTTCAGATACTCAATCGTGGCGAGCGAACCCTGGGCAAGCTGCTCATCACCGAAAGAGAACCAGCTGCCGCGTTTCTCTACGATTCCGCGCACGAGCGCCGCGTCAAGCACGCTGCCCTCGTAGGAGATGCCGCAAGTGTAAAGGATATCGAACTCGGCCTCCGTAAAGGGCGGAGCCACCTTGTTCTTGACAACCTTGACACGCGTACGGTTGCCGACAACCTGACCTGCAGTATCCTTAATGGCACCGATACGCTGGACCTGCAAGCGGCAGGAAGCATAAAACTTGAGCGCCTTGCCACCGGGAGTGGTCTCAGGGTTGCCGAACATGACACCGATTTTCTCACGCACCTGGTTGGTGAAAATGCAGAGAGTCTTGGTTGTGGCCAAAACACCCGTGAGCTTGCGCATCGCCTGCGACATCAAACGAGCCTGAAGCCCCATGTGGCTGTCGCCCATGTTGCCGTCAATCTCCGCCTGAGGAGTGAGCGCGGCCACGGAGTCCACCACAATCACGTCAAGTGCGCCAGACTTGCAGAGCTGCTCGCAGATTGTAAGGGCCTCTTCGCCGGAGTTGGGCTGAGAAACGATGAGGTTATCAAGATCCACGCCGATCTTCTTGGCGTATGAAGGGTCAAGTGCATGCTCTGCGTCAATAAACGCAGCAACGCCGCCAGCCCTCTGCGCATTTGCAACGACATGAAGAGCGAGCGTTGTTTTGCCGGAAGATTCCTGGCCGTAGCACTCAACAATTCTACCACGCGGAAGACCTCCCACTCCAAGCGCTAGATCAAGGCTGAGCGCACCTGTGGGGATGACGGCAATTTCTTTGACATCCTGATCGCCGAGACGCATGATGGACATCTCGCCGAATTCCTTGCGAATCTGGCTCATCACCGCATCAAGCGCGGTATTGCCGGTAGTAGCCTTCTTGACTTCTTTCTTTTCTGCCATAACTGCTCCTTGAAAAGGTCAGCTGAATTTACTCGCCGAACACGCAGTCAAGTGCGCCATCGATCATATCCGTGACATCCTCGAGAACCTCAGGCTTCAAAACGAGCGGCGGGAGGAAGCGAACCACATTGCCGCCTGCGACAAGCGCGAGAACGCCTTGCGCCTTGAGGGCCTCAACGACCTCCGCCGGATCCCCGTCGACGACAAGACCAAGAAGAAGGCCATTGCCGCGAACCTCGAGAAGCCCCTCGTACTTGTCCACGAAGCCCTGGAGAGCCTCCCTGAAAAGCTCACCCATCTCGACGGCACGCTGGAGAAGCCCCTCCTCCTCGATCACCTGAATCACCGCAAGCGCGGCGGCCGCAGCAATAGGATTGCCGCCGAATGTGGAGCCGTGCGCAGACTTTGTGAACACATCGGCAAACTTGGCGTTGGAGATAAGTGCGCCCATAGGGATGCCGTCTGCAAGAGCCTTGGCAAGAGTGAAGAGATCAGGCTTCACATCGTAACCCTGCCAGGCGAACCACGTTCCCGTGCGGCCCATTCCGCACTGAACCTCATCGCAGATCATAAGGAGGTTCTTCTCATCGCAAAGAGCGCGAACGCCCTTCATAAATTCCTCCGTAGCAGGAGTAACGCCACCTTCTCCCTGAACCGCCTCAAGCATAATGGCCACCGTCTTGTCCGTAACGGCGGCACGAACACTTTCGAGATCATTGAAATCGGCGTATGCAAAGCCAACGGGAAGCGGATCATAGCCTTCCTGGCACCACGCTTGAGCCGTGGCGGCCACAGTCGCAAGCGTACGCCCGTGGAAGCCCTGGCGCATCGTCACGATCTCATAGCGCCCGCCGTTCTGCGAACCCCACTTGCGAGCAAGCTTAATGGCCGCCTCGTTTGCCTCTGCACCAGAATTGCAGAAGAAAACTTTGCCGCCAAGCCCGGAGAGCTCGACGAGCTTGGCCGCGAGCTCGGTGGCGGGCTCATTAGCGAAGAGATTGGATGAATGAGTAAGCTTAGCCGCCTGATCCTGAATGGCCTTGACGACCTTAGTGTTGCAGTGACCGACATTGTGCACTCCAATGCCAGAGGTGAAATCATAGCGGGTAAGGCCGTCTGCATCACGGACTGTTACGCCCTTGCCGCTCGCAAGCACCACCGAAGGAGCATACGTGGGCATCATCACGCTACTGTAGATATCAAGAATTTCCTGTGTTTTTCCGCTCATTGAACTATCTCCGTTCCCACGCCTTCACGCGTGAATATTTCCAATAAAAGTGAATGCGCCATGCGGCCGTCCACGAGGTGAACTTTTTTCACGCCAGCGGCGATCGCATCTACACAACCGTTGATTTTCGGGAGCATTCCCCCCGATATAGTACCATCCGCCTTGAGAGTCTCAACTGCATCGAGGTGCAAGGTGGAGAAAAGAGTCTTTGGATCACTGGGATCCTTAAGCAGCCCAGGGACATCCGAAACCAGGGCAAACTTGCGGACTTTGAGGGCCTTGGCAAGCGCCGCGGCAGCGAGATCAGCGTTTACATTATAAAGATGGCCGTCCTCGGCACCTGTTGCAAGCGGGGTGACCACGGGAATAATGCCCGCATCGAGCATCTCAACCGTGGAACGGATATCCACACTTACAACTTCGCCCACATAGCCGCGATCTGGCTCGGTAATACGACGAGCGGAAAAAATCCAATTCCCATGAAGCGGCTTCGCATTTGAACTGCGGCGCATCAAGCGGCTCACAATATCAGGATTTACCACATTGTTGAGCGTCTTGCGGACAATTTCCATTGTTGTCTCGTCAGTAACGCGCTGCCCATCGAGAAACTTGGGCTCATGCCCAGAGTCCTTAATCGCCTTGGAGATCGCCTTGCCGCCACCATGAACGATGACAACCTTGATGCCGACGGCTCGCATGAAGGCGATATCGTCCATCAAAGACTCAAGATTTTCTTCAATCTCCATAACGCTTCCGCCGAGCTTGACAAGCACGACTGAGCCTCTGAAATCGAGAATATAAGGCAAAGCTTCGGTTAAAACCGACGCTTTAGCCATTGCAGTGACTACTTTTTCCATTGTCCATCAATTATACCAAAATCCGCCCTGGAACTCAAGAATGCGGCGCGGCAACAAGGTAATCGGTTAGTCGAATGTGCGGACTAACGCCGCCCATCCGACTAATCAATTTGCGTTGCGCCATAAAAGCGCGTCAACATCCGCGTTCTTGTCGCGTCCAATTTCGTCAAGAACAGAAGAAAGCTTCGCAACAGGATCA
>JAGBZQ010000011.1 GCA_017628165.1 Kiritimatiellia bacterium
GATGTAGTAGGCTTTAAGAGTTTTGCCGACAAAACCCGTCTCACGTTCGAGCCGGGGCTTATCGCCATCGTTGGGCCCAACGGATGCGGTAAGTCAAACGTATCCGATGCGATTCGTTGGGTGCTTGGCGAGCAGCGCCCGACGGCGCTTCGCTGCTCCAAGCTTGTGGATGTAGTCTTCAACGGGACAGATACCCGCAAGCCGCTTGGTCTTGCGGAGGTTTCCATCACTTTCGCCGATTGCGAGAAGGAGCTTGGCACCGATTATCATGAGGTGACGATTACGCGCCGCGTATATCGTGACGGCTCAGGCGAATATCTGATCAACAAGCAGCCCAGTCGTCTTAAGGATGTTCAGCATCTTTTTATGGGCACCGGTATCGGCACTTCGTCATATTCCGTTATGGCGCAGGGCCAGATTGACGCGATCCTCTCCTCCAAGCCTGAGGACCGCCGTGCCGTCTTTGAGGAAGCCGCCGGCATTACCAAGTTCAAGGCAGATCGCAAGGAGGCGCTGCGTAAGATTGAGCAGACCGAGCAGAATCTTCTGCGCGAGGCCGACATTCTGCGTGAAATGAAGCGCCAGATCGGCTCGCTCCAGCGTCAGGTGGGCAAGGCTCAGAAGTACAAGGAGATCCGTGACGAGCTGCGAGGGCTTGATATTTACGTCTCCAAGCAGAAAATTCACGATTTCGATCAGGTTCTTGAGCAGAACGCCGCTAATCGCAACGAGGTGGAGAAAGCCATTCAGGAGGCGGCCGACACTGTCGCCGAGGCGGAGCTTAGGCAGCAGGCCCTTCATCAGGAGCTTCATCAGCTTGAGGAGAGTCTTCAAATGCTTGCGCAGGAGCAGGCAGCCGCAGACGGCGCATACCGCCGCGCTAACGAAGTTATCGGTGTGAATGCGCAGCGCATTGCCGAGTACCGTAGCTTCGCAGAGCGCGACGGGCGCGAAATCGCCGATACTCGTCGCCAGCTTGAGGATGTTATGATGCAGACCGAATCGCTCGAGCAGAAGACGCGTCTTCTTGGCGATTCGCTTTCTGCCGCGAAGGAGTCTCTTGCAGAAGCCGAGGCGATATTCGAGGCTTCCCAGCAGAAGATAGATTCGCTCAGACTTTCTGTTCAAACGGCCCGTACGGAATCTGTGCAGTGCGATAGGCGCGCGGCGCAGATCCGTGATGAGATCGCCGCCCTTGAAGCGGCTTCGCGTGAGGCCATAATGCGCAACGAGCGCCTCAAGGCGGACGAGATCCAGTTGCGCTCGTCGTATGAGCGTGTCGGCAGCGCGCTTTCCGAAGTTCGTGCGCGCGCCGATGCCGCCAAGGAGACGGAGCTTCAGTTTGCAGAGCGCCACGAGGCCGCCAAATCGGCTCTTGAAAATCTCCGCGCGGAGATCCAGGATGCCCGCGAGCATCTTGGTGACATGCAATCTTCCGCCGCCGCCAAGGAGGCGCAGCTCGCGATGCTCAAAGATGAGGCGAAGGCGAAGAAGATTCTCGAAGGGATTTTTGAAGGCGCCGACGGCGATGTTCGCATTGCGGCGGTGGAGACGCAAAAAGAGGGCGTTGCCATTAAAGAGGGCAATCGTCTTATTGAGCATCTCACGCTTAGCGAAGATCAGATAGAGACGGCCGAGCAGCTTCTCGGCGATATGGTTCTTGCCGGCGGCAAGGCGGGCGTATGGCTGCCGTCTACCTCTATCGAGCCGCTTTCTGGACACAAGTCTCCGATTACGGAGGCCGAGCTCACGCTTGCCGATCTTAAGGCTAAGATAGAATCTGCCAAGGAGACTCTCGCCACGGGGTCTGATAGAATCTCTCAGCTTTCTTCAGAACTTTCCATTTCCGAGGCATCGCTTACTCAAGCGCGCAGGGAGGCGGCTCAGGCCGAGGGCGAAGCCGCTTCGCTCAAGCGTGATTTCGATGCGCTCTCTTCGCGTCTTGAAGCCGTTGTGGGGGAGCTTTCCGTTGTTCTCGAATCGAGCGCCGCAGATGACGAGCGCCGCAAGGGACTTCAGGTGGAGCTTGAGGAGACGATTGCCAAGCGCGATGCGTTCATGGATTCCGTGGGGGCGATGCAGGAGGAGCTGCGCATCATGGAGACGGAAAATTATTCCGAATCCCAGCGCTTAACCGAGCGGCGCATCGCGGCAAGCCAGCTTGAGCAGCAGCTTTCGTTTGTGGGGCTTGAATCTGAGAATGCAGAGCGCCGCCGCGCCGAGCTTGAGCGTGTGATTGAAGGGCGTGCAAGCGGTATCAGGGGATACGAGGATTCCATTCAGCGTTTGACCGAGGAGAGTGGCGATTTGCTCGCAAGCCTCGACGAGCTCAAGGAAAAGGCGGCAGCCTGCAATGTGCGCATGGAAGGCGAGCGTTCACGCCGCGGTGAGATGATGGCGCGTCTTTCCGAGGCGGACGGCATTCTCGTATCCAAGCGCGCAAGCCTTGACACTGCGCGTGATTTCCGCTCCAAGCTTGAAGTTCAGGCGGCAGAGTCTCAGATGCGCAGGCAGAACATCTACGATCATCTTCAGGATGAATACGGGCTTTTTGCCGATGCGGTGCTGCGCGAGAGCGATCCCGAATGGAAGGATGGAGTTGTGCCGCCTCTGCAGGAGCTTGAGACCTACGTCGGCAAGCTTCAGCGTGAGATCGAGGCGCTTGGCCCTGTGAACATGGTGGCGATAGACGAATGCCGCGAGCTTGAGGAGCGCTATGCGCGCGAAAAGGCGCAGGAGGAGGATCTCCTGGCGGCCAAGGCACAGATTCTTGAGCTTATCAACAATCTGAACACGACATCCTCCGATCTTTTCAAGAAGACGTTCGAGCAGGCCAACGCCAACTTCCAGGCGATGTTCTCAAAGCTCTTCGGAGGCGGTGAGGCAAGGCTTGTTCTGTTGGAGAACGAGGAGGATCCGCTTGAGTGCGGTATTGACATCATCGCGCGTCCTCCGGGCAAGAGGCCTCAGTCGGTCACGCTCCTTTCCGGCGGAGAGAGAACGATGACGGCGGTCGCTCTTCTCTTTTCGATATTTATGATCAAGCCGGCTCCGTTCTGTATGCTTGACGAGCTTGATGCCGCATTGGATGATGCGAACATCGGCCGCTTCGTCGAGCAGCTCAAGGAGTTTCTTGTACAGTCGCAGTTCCTTATCATTACGCACAACCAGCATACGATTGCGGGTTCCGATCTTGTCTACGGCGTCAGCCAGCAGGAGAAGGGAGTTTCGCGTATTATTTCGATGAGGCTCTCTGATCTCGGGGTTAAAAGCACCAAGTGATTTTCAATAAAAGAAAGCAGGTTTTATATGGCAGTGTCACGCAGGCAGGCTCGTGAGTGGGCGATTCAGATGTTGACGGCGGTGGATATGAATCCGCCGGAGGATACCGACGCCTTCTGCAGTTATTTTTGGGACGAGCTTTCAGATATCGCAGAGGCAGAGGCTTCGACGGCCAAGAAGGCCGAGATGCGAGCCTTCGCCGAGGAGCGTGTGAAGGGCGTTCTCGGAAATCTCGCCGAGATCGACGCCATCCTCGTGCCGATGCTCGAAAACTGGGATATGTATCGTCTTGGTACTGTGGAGCGTGCGGTAATTAGGATGGGAGTCTGGGAGATTAAGTTTTCTGACGTGCCCGCGCCCGTCGTCATCAACGAAGCGGTGGATCTTGCGAACTGGTTCTCAACACCCAAGTCGCGCACGATAGTTAATGGCGTGCTGGACAAGTTCGCCAAAGCGGTTGCGGCGAAAAAAGCGCAATGACCGAGGGGTTTTCGAGCGACGATTTTTTCATGGCAAGGGCGATTGAGCTTGCTATGAAGGGTAAAGGGCATACGCGCCCGAATCCTGCCGTAGGGGCTGTAATCGCGAAGGACGGGAAAATCATCGGCGAGGGATGGCACAAACGGGCCGGTGGCGATCACGCTGAAGTTGCCGCAATCAAGAATGCTTTGGAAAATGGCGCAGGTACGCTTGACGGCGCGGTGATTTACGTGACGCTTGAGCCTTGCTCAAAGCCTGGGCGCGTGGGGGCATGTACCGATGCAATCAAGGCTTCCGGACTTTCTGAGGCTGTTTATGCGGTGAGCGATCCTAATCCGGTAAACGCCGATCGCGCAGCTGCGATTCTTTTGGCGGCAGGAGTCAAATGCCGTAAAGCGTCATGCTCGCCCAAGATAATGGCTGAGGCCGAGGATATTGTGGCGGATTTTGCGAAGCACGTCAAAACCGCTCTTCCGTATGTGATCGTGAAAATAGCAATGACGCTCGACGGCAAAATATGCGATTCAAACGGCGACGCAAAATGGATTTCAAGCGCTGAAGCCCGCAGGAAGACAGGTCTGCTGCGCGAAAGGGTGGATGCGATTATGGTGGGGGCGAATACCGTTCGAATGGATAACCCCTCGCTTCTTTCTCATGGCGCTGAGAATCCGGATCTCATTCGCGTGGTAGTTTCGCGCACTGGGGATCTGCCGCGTGACGCACAGATTTTCACGGACGGGAAAAACAAGACGCTCGTTTTTGACGATGCCAGAAAGGCTTTAGAGGAGTTGGGAAAAATGGGCGTTACTTCCGTTCTTTGCGAGGGAGGATTTTCTCTCGCTTCATATCTTGCGGGGGAGGGGCTTGTGGATAAGTGGATTACAGTTCTCGCCCCCAAGGTGATCGGCAAAAAGCCTATAGGCGAAGCCGTTACATTGAAGGATGTTGTATGTTTACAGGATTGGTAGAGAAAATCGGGACATTAAAGCGGATTTCGCGCGGGGCCGGGGTTGTGCTTGAGATCGGCTTCGAGCCGTGGGCGCGTCCTTTGGAGCGCGGCGAATCCGTTGCCGTCAACGGCGTGTGCTTGACTGTTGTGGATTTTGACGAGAAGCGCTTCACGGCCGATGTTCTCAGGGAGACCGAAGAGCGGACAGGGCTCGGGGCGCTTGTCCCGGGCGCGAAGGTAAATCTCGAGCGCGCCTTGAGAGCTCAAGATCCGCTTGGCGGGCATATCGTTCAAGGTCATGTGGATTGCCGCGGGAAGATTGTGGCGAAGGATCCGCGCGGCCGCGATTTTCGCCTCAAAATCAGATGTTCCCGCGTCCTTGCCGCGCAGAGTGTAGTGAAGGGTTCCATCGCTGTCGACGGAGTTTCTCTTACGATTACGGGACTTGGCGTTGACTGGGTGAGTGTGGATCTTATTCCCACGACTTTGCGCGATACGACGCTCGGCTTGAAGCGCATTGGTGATGAAGTGAATCTTGAGGGCGATGTCATGGGCAAGTATGCGGCAAAGGCGGCTGCGCCGTCTGGGCTTACGGAGGATGCCTTGATGCGTGCCGGATTCATTGATGTCTAAAGGCGCCGCGTCAAATAAGAAAGGACTTGTCGGATGAAAAACAATGAAGGGCAAGTGATGTTTCCGCCGCCGGGGAAGACTCCGCGCGAAGATACTTTGGCCGTGATGAAGTTTTACGAGCTTCCTGAGAAGTTTCCTGCCGCCGTCCTCAAGGAGGCGAAGAGCGTGGTAAAGCTTCTTGAGAAGCCTGGTAAGAGGCTTGATTTAAGGAAGCAATTTATTTTCACCTGCGATCCAGAGACCGCTCGTGACTATGACGACGCGCTTTCGTTGGGCAAGGATAGACGCGGCAATATGGTGCTTGGCGTCCATATTGCGGACGTTTCGCATTTTGTGAGACCGGGAAGTGCGATCGACCGCGAAGCGGCAAGGCGCTCGACGAGCGTATATTTTGCAGACAGGGTTCTTCCGATGCTTCCTGACGAGCTTTGCAATGGAGTCTGCTCTCTTGTCCCGAACGAGGACCGTCTTGCGTTTTCAGTGTTTATGACGTTCGACAAGTCCGGGAAGATGATTGCGCGATCGTTCGCAAAGTCGATCATCAGGTCTAAAGCGCGTTTCACGTACGAGCAGGTTATGCGCGTCATTTCGACTAAGGGAAAAATGAAGGACAAGAGCGTAAGCGCCGTTGCGAAGCGGACGATCCTTGCCGTGAATTCACTTGCGGCGCGGCTTCGGGCCAGCAGATTCGCCGCAGGTGCGCTTGATATCGAAATTCCAGAGGCGGAGGTGATTCTTGACAAGTTCGGCGAGATGTCGGGCATTGTTACGCGTCCGTATGATGAGTCGCATCAGATGGTGGAGGAGTGTATGGTGGCCGCAAATGAGGCGGTGGCAACGGAGCTGTGGACGAAGGGCGTCAAGATTCTTGCGCGTCTTCATGAGCCGCCGGACGAGGAGAAGCTTTTGATGCTTCGCGCCGACATGCGCTCGCTCGGTGTTAAGATGGGTAATATTTCCAATCAGAAGGTATTCGCTCAGTTCCTCAAGACGATTAAGCAGAATCCGCTTTATCCAACGCTTTCAACAATGGTCTTGAGGTCTATGAAGCGTGCTCTTTATGATCCGGAGAAGATTGGTCACTTCGGTCTTGCCAAGCGTTTTTATGCGCATTTTACATCGCCTATTCGCCGTTATCCGGATTTGACGCTGCACAGGCAGCTTGCGAAATATCTTGAAGGCGGCAATGCGCGCGTTCCCGCGAAAACGCTTTCAAAATGGGCGGAGCATTCAAGCGAGAGAGAGGAAAAAGCCGCCGAGGCCGAGCGCGCACTACTTGAAATCAAGAAGTTTCGACTTCTTGAGTCTCAGCTTAATTCCGGTAGAGTGATCGTTTACGATGGCGTTATTTCCAAATGCGCTCCTTTTGGATGCTTCGTGGAAATTCCTGAGATTGCAGCTTCTGGGCTTGTTCACGTATCGCATCTTTCGAACAAGTTTGTGAGGTTCAGCGAGGACGACCATTCACTTTCCGCTACAGGCGGGCTCCGCTGGAAGATTGGCGACGCAATAAAGGTGCGTGTTTCCAATGTCGATTTTAGGCAGAGGAGAATTGATTTCATCCCTGTCGGGATGAGAGAGCGGAGGGGCTGGAGGCGATGAGGATTATTGCGTTTGTCTTGTTTGCGGCTTTTTCCGCGTTTGTTCAGGCTAAGACAAAAGTCGCCTGCATAGGAGATTCGATAACTTTTGGATATGGGCTTGCCAATCGAACGGTAGAGGCGTATCCATCGCGCCTTCAGGCCTTGTTGGACGAGCGCTTTCCCGGGAAATTCGAGGTGAGGAATTTCGGCTCTTCCGGGCGCGGGATATATCTTGATTCAATGCGTGGCCGCGAAAAGCGCGGCTTTCGGTGGATGAAGGAGCATAAGCAAGCCGTTGAATGGCGGCCGGATATCGTCATTTGCAATCTTGGCATCAACGATGCCGGAGAGTATATCAAGGAATTTACAGGAGGGCGCAAGCGCGGGCAGTTTGTGCGCGATTACTGCGCGCTTCTTGATGATTATAAGAAGGCTAAGCTTTATATCTGGACAAAGCTTTCTCCTCTTGCCCCCGGGCAGAAGTTTTACCGAAGTGCAGATCCTTTTCTGATGCAAAGGGATCTTGATTTTGTAGCCAGTAAAATGGGCGCTACCGGGATTGATATGCAGGAGCCGTTAAGAGCAGTGATGGATGAGGTCCTTTCAATGGACAAGATACATCCCGATGCAAAAGGGGCGCAAATTATCGCGGAAGCGACTTTCAAGGCTCTTTTTGACGTTAAGAGGTGCGAACGTGAACGCGCGGAGAGGATTTCTTTGGATGTTTCAGCGGCGGAATGGTGGATTTGTGCGGGGCAGTCTAATATGCAAAAGGGATGGGGGGAGTTTAATCGCACTCCCGCCGAGAAAAGGCGCGTAAAAAACGAGTTGGAGCGTCTTTCCAAGGTAAAGATAAATTTTTGGGATTTTAATAGCGGGAAATGGGAAAGATTGACGGACAAGAATGCTCTGGCGAAATCTGCATTTGGAGTAAGTTTTGCCATCCGCCGTGCAGAAAAGACGAAGAAAACCGTGAATATCCTTTATGTCGCGGCGGGGGGAGCGCCTACAGAATCTTTTCTTTCAGAAAGCCGGATGTGCGAGGTAGACTCCAAGGGTGAGTTTTTGTATCCCGCATTAGCGGCAATAGCGACCAACCGTCATAGCCTTGAGAAGAATTCGGATTTTCCCTGTTCATGGGTGGCCCGTGAATATCCTCGCCGGAAGAACAATAAGGAGGAGGCATTTTGGTGGCCCGTTTCGCGGATGTATGATATGGGTATAAAGGAAATAGCCAAGATGAGATTCCCTGTAACGGGTGTTTTGTGGTATCAGGGCGAATCCAATGCCACAACATGCATTTCTCCCGACAGGCCTACGCCGCGTGCGTATCAGGCAGAGACGCTCCGCGCCGTGATAGATGAACTGCGCGGTGGAAAGAACATCCCTTTTGTTATGGTAGGGCTTCCGAGCATGAATCGCCCATGGGAGCGGTACCGCGAAGTTCAGCGTGAGGTTTGTGCTGAGAAAGGCGCTGTTTTCGTTGATACTTTTGCCGCTGGGCTTGGCGAGATGAACGATGTACATCCGCGCAATAAGATTCCGTTTGCGGAACTTGCCGCGTGTGCTGTGCATAATTAGCCTTTGCTGTTTTCGGGCGATAGCGGGGGGTTGTTTTTGGCCGTTCATTTTGGTAAAATATTCACATTATTGGCAAATTAAGGTAAAACGAATGGCAAAAGAAGAAGATCAGGCGATTGAGGTAACCGGGGTTGTCACCAAGGTTCTTCCCGCCACGATGTATAAGGTCCAGCTTGAAAATGGGCACGAAGTCCTTGCGCACATCTCTGGCAAGATGCGTAAGTTTTTCATCAAAATCGCCATCGGCGATAAGGTTACTGTTGAAATTTCCCCCTACGATTTGGGTAAGGGGCGCATCACCTATCGTCACAAGGTTTAATCTTTCGATTTTTCCAACACTTAACAATCACAAATAAAACTGGAGTTAAAACATGTCAGGTCATAGTCATTGGGCGACAATTAAGCGCGCGAAGGGCGCAGCAGACGCAAGAAAGGGTAAGATTTTCTCGAAGCTTGGCAAGGAAATCACCATCGTCGTAAAGGCTAAGGGTGGCGATCCCGCCAACAACCCCACTCTCCGTACGCTCATCGCCAAGGCGAAGGCTGCGCAGATGCCCAACGACAACATCGAGCGTGCAATCAAGAAGGGTACCGGCGAAATTGAGGCAGAAGTTCTCGTTCCCGCTTCCTACGAGGGCATCAAGGGCGCCGTTGCATTTGTGGTCAACGTTCTAACGGACAACAAGAATCGCGCAGCGGCTGAAGTGGGCAATGTGTTCAAGAAGAACGGTCTTGAGTTTGCCAAGCAGGGTTCCGCATCCCGTCTTTTTGACCGTATGGGCCAGATTATGATTCCTGCGGCTGATGGCGTTACAGAGGACTCCGTGATGGAGGTTGCTCTCGAGGCCGGTGCCGAGGACGTTCTTTCCGAGGACGGCGGCTTCACGGTCAAGTGCCAGCCTGCTGACTTCACGGCCGTTCTCGAGGCTATCAAGTCAGCCGGCATCAATGTCGACGAAGAAAACTCCAACATCGGGCTCGTGGCCAACCAGCCTGCCGTCGTCAGCGATGTCGCCACAGCCAAGGCAGTTCAGAAATTCGTTGATATGCTTGAGGATCTTGAGGACGTTCAGGACGTCTACAACAACATGGAGACGACGGACGAGGTTGATGCTGCTCTTGCGGCTGAGGCTTAATCTGGTTTTGGTTGATAGAGATGCGCGCGGCGTGACGGAAGTCGCGCTGCGCGTTCTTTTTTTAAGGAGATTTTTTTATGAAGCTTGAACATATTGCAATTGATGTTTCTGATCCTGAGGCTTTTATCGCCTGGTGGTGTGAGAATCTCGGCTTCCGCAGATCTGCCGAAGGCAGCGCCTTTATCGTTGATGACTCTGGCACTATGGGGCTTGAGATATACAGGACAGGCGAGACTGAAAAAGCGCCTGATTACAGCGCTATGAACGCTATGACTCTTCATGTGGCCTTTGTCTCGGAGGATGTGAAGGCCGATGCAGAAAGGCTTGCTGCGGCAGGCGCCAAGATTGAGCAGCTTAAAATCGACACGCCTGAATTTCACATGGCAATCCTTCGCGATCCTTGGGGTGTGCCGGTTCAGCTTTGCAAGCGCGCAAAATCCGTCTTTCTTCCTTCGTTGTGATTTTTTGGGGACACTCCCCGGTTCGGTCAGACGGATGGCCCAACGGATTTGATTTTTTGGTGCGAAATATTGTATAATTTAATGACAAAACAACTTTTCAAGGAATATTTCAGATGAGTGATTTAAAACCTACTCTTGTAGTTTTGGCCGCCGGTATGGGATCTCGCTATGGCGGGCTTAAGCAGGTTGATCCTGTTGGGCCTTCCGGCGAGGCCATTCTTGACTATTCTGTCTTTGATGCCTGCCGTGCTGGTTTCGGCAAGGTCGTGTTCATTATTCGCAAGGATTTCGAGGAGATTTTCCGCGAGAAGGTGGGGCGTAAGTATGAAGGTGTCATGGAAGTGGCGTATGCATTTCAGGATCTAAGCGATCTGCCTGCGCCTTATGTTGTTCCTGAAGGGCGCACGAAGCCATGGGGTACGGCTCACGCTATCCGTGCGGCGCGTTCCGTGGTAAAAGAGCCTTTTGCCGCGATCAACGCGGATGACTTCTACGGACGCGATGCGTTCGAGCGTCTTGCAGACTTCCTCAAGAGCGATGGAGCCTGTCCTTGTAAGCATCACTTCGCAATGGTGGGCTACAATCTCAATCTGACGCTTTCCGAGCACGGCTCTGTGGCGCGCGGCGTCTGCAGGATTGACGAGGCCGGCTATCTCTCTGATGTCAAGGAGATGACAAAGCTTGTTCGCGCTGGCGATATGGCCGAGAATCAGGAAGATCCTGAGAATCCTGTCAAGATTCCTCTTGATGCGCGCGTTTCTATGAACCTTTGGGGCTTTACCCCTGGCCTTTTCACCGAGCTTGAGGAGCGTTTCCCCAAGTGGCTCGCAGAGAACGGCGCAAAGGAAAAGAGCGAGTGGTATATACCTTTTGTCGTGGACGAGCTCATCAAGGAGGGTAAGGCCGATGCGAAGGTTCTACCCACCGAGTCCGCTTGGTTTGGTGTAACCTACCGTGAGGACAAGCCTCTTGTGGTCGATGCGATTGCAAAGCTTGTGGCCGCTGGCGAATATCCCGAGAAACTTTTTTAACCATCCTTAAGGAGGAGTGCTAATGTCCAAGCGTACATACAGCGAAGAGGAGTTGTTGTCGATTCTTGTCGAGTTCGGCATTACCGATGTGGTCAAGATCGCCCGCTATGGCTCCGGTCATATCAACGATACTTTCAAGGCAGATGACATCCGCGGAGTTTCGTATATTCTTCAGCGCATCAACACTGACATTTTCCCTGATCCTGATGCTATGATGGAGAATATTAGCCGTGTCACGAGCCATATCCGTTCTAAGGGTGGGCGATCGCTCGAGCTGCTTGGCTATAAGAATCCCTGGCGTCTTTACGCGTTCATCACGGGCGTGCGCACAATTGATCTCATTGAAAACTCAGATCAGGCGTTTCTCGCGGCGAATGCGTTCGCTGGTTTTCAGAATACTCTTGCCGATCTTCCCGCGCCGCGTCTTAATGAGATTATTCCGAAGTTTCATAATACAGTTTCGCGCCTTGAGCTTCTCGATGCGGCCGCGAGGGCTGACGTGGCGGGGCGTCTTAAGAGCGTCCAGCGTGAGATGGACTTCATCAATGCGCGCCGTGAGGAGGCAGGTCGTATCGTAGCGGCGATGGCTTCTGGCGAAATTCCTGAGCGTATCACGCATAACGACACGAAGATCAACAACGTTATGCTTGGCGAGAAGGCGGAGGACGGAGTCGTAGTTATTGATCTTGATACCGTTATGCCCGGTTCTGCGCTCTATGACTTCGGCGATATGGTTCGTACGTCCACGGCGGCCGCAGCTGAAGATGAGAAAGATCTCGATAAGGTGTTCTCCCGCAAGGAGTATTTCGAGGCGCTCGTCAAGGGCTATCTCAAGGATGCGAAGTTCCTCAATGCTGCGGAAATTGACGCTTTGGCGTTCTCTGGGCGTCTGATCACGCTTACTATCGGCATCCGTTTCCTTACTGACTATCTGGCAGGCGATACGTATTTCAGGACGGCGTACGAGGATCACAATCTTGTCCGTTGCCGTACGCAGCTCAAGATGGTTCAGTCAATGGAGGATCAGCGAGATGAATACGAGCGGATCGTCCGTGAAAACGCCAAGTAATAAAATAATCACAAAAGAAAAGGATTGAAAATGGAGATTGTAATTTGCAAGGACAAGGCCGAAGCCAGCCGCAAGGCCGCCGATATGATCGCTAAGCTCGTCAAGGAGAAGCCTGAGTGCGTGCTCGGGCTCGCTACGGGCTCTACGCCTGTAGAGATGTATTCTTGTCTCGCTGACGATGTCAAGGCCGGCAAGATTTCGTTCAAGGGCGTTAAGAGCTGGAATCTCGACGAGTACTACGGCCTTCCCGCCACGCATGATCAGAGCTACCGCTACTTCATGAACGCAAATCTTTTCGATAAGATTGATATCGACAAGGCCAATACGCACGTTCTTAATGGACTTGCCGAGGATTGGCGCAAGGAGTGTGCTGATTACGAATCTCAGATCAAGGATGCCGGAGGCATTGATCTTCAGGTTCTCGGCATCGGCTCTGACGGACACATCGCGTTCAACGAGCCTGGCAGTTCGCTCGCTTCGCGCACTCGAATGGTTTATCTCACTCCTCAGACGATTCAGGACAACGCACGCTTCTTTGATAAGGCTTCCGATGTTCCTACGAGTGCTCTTTCTATGGGCGTCGGGACGATTTGCGAGGCAAAGAAGGTGATTCTCCTTGCGTTTGGCGCTAATAAGGCCGATGCTGTTCAGGGGATGGTTGAAGGCGGAATGAGCCAGTATTGCACGGCTTCCGCTCTTCAGGCCCATAATGACGCTTGGGTGTTCTGCGACGAGGAGGCTGCCTCGAAGCTCAAACTCAAGGATTTCTATGCTTGGCGCAGCGAAATCGAAATGAAAGGCTGATAAACGAAAGGAGGCCACTTCATGAAGTATGTGTGCAAGATATGCGGCTACGTCTATGACCCCGCAGACAACAATGGTGTTGAATTCACCGATCTCCCCGACGACTGGACTTGTCCGCTCTGCGGAGTTGGCAAGGATCAGTTTGAGGTCATGTAAAGGCCGTATGATGACAAGGCGTTTCCTTTTTCTTCTCGTCGTCTCGGCAGTGCTCGGAGCCGGTGCGGTAGCGCCCGGCCCCGGCACGCATTATGCATCGGACGCGTTCCCGGGTTTTGATGACGTATCAAAGATTCTTCCGCAGGAGAAGAAGACTCTGAGTATCTTCTGGTGGCGCAACGCAAAGTGTTCCGATCCGGCTTCGCAGCTTAAGCTTGCCCGTTCTTTGGCCGCAGAAGGCTCCTACTCCTCCGCAGGTACGGCTTACAATGCGCTTGTTGCTCAGTGGCCTTCCGCAAGTGAAGCGCCAGTTGCGCAGCGCGAGCTTGCCGATCTTCTTTTAGACAAGGCGGGGGATAGCCGGCAAGCGTTTGAAGAGTTTAAATATCTTGCCGACTTCTATTCATCGCAGTGCGATTATGAAGCGGTCGTTAAGCGTATGTACGCAGCGGCTTTAGCGATGAAGCAGGAGGGGAAACGGATTTTGTATTTCCATTTTTCTAATTCTGAGGATGTGCGCAGAGCTTTTGAAGATGTTGTGCGCCGGGCGTCTGGCGCGGATTTTGCTCCGCAGGCGATGCTTTTTATCGCAGATCTCAGGGCGGCAGAGGATGAGCTGCCCGAGGCCATTGCCGTATACAAGACTATCCGCAACCGCTATCCTGCCACACCTGCCGCTAAGACCGCGCTTGGGTTAGAGGCTGATCTTAGGATGCGTATGCTGCGCAGTCATGAATATAATCGTGAGCGCAGCTTAAGGACGCTTTCGTTTATGAATATGGCTGTGAAAATGGCTGAAAACCCGGAGGAGAGAGCGCGCTTTAGCGGATGGTGCTCCGAAATTTCAAATCTTATCGAGAAGGAAGCGTATGAGTCCACGATCTTTTACGATTCCGTTACACGCACCCGCAGGAGCGGCATCAGCGCTTGCGAGACTTTTCTTCGCAATTATCCGGCGAGCGTCTACGCTCCAGATGTGCGTGAGCGTCTTGTCCGCCTTAAAGGAGAATCAAAATGAAGTTTTACGTTGTCGTTTTTTGCGCCTTGGCGATAGCGCTTTCAGGCTGTGCAAATTACACTTGGAAGTCTTCGGTCCCTCAGGAGAACAGAGCTGTCTTCGTGGGTGTCTTTAAGAATACGAGCAATGTTACCGGGATTGGTAATTCAATAGCAAGGCAGGTCGCGCGCGAGTTTCAGCGTGAGGGGACGTACAAGCTCTCGGCCATGGATAATGCGGTTCTCGAAATTCAAGGTACGGTGGATACTGTTTCATCCTCTCTTGTGGCGCTCAATCGCGAAGTCGGTATGATGCATCGCGAGTATCGTATGACGGGTGTTGCGAAAGTTTCTTTTATAGACAAAAAGGCAGGGCGTGTTCTTGTGGATAATCGTGTTTACAAGGCATACACTACATTCCTTAACTCTGGCGATATGATCACATCCAAAAAGGATGCGTCTGAGCGCTTGGCGGAGGATTTTGCCAAGCAGATCGTGGATGACGCCTTGACGCTAAACTGGGAGGAGACAAAAAATGACAAATGAGGTTCGTGCAGTAATTGAGCTTAAAATCACCCCGCAGCGTGAGTGCGGTTTTGGGAAGATCGCTCAGAAGGTCTCCGCTTTTGAACAGGTGGAGGCGTGCTTTCTCATGTCTGGAGGATATGATCTCTTAGTTTTTGTGAAGGGTGAAAGCCTTCAGGATGTCGCTGCGTTTGTAGCGCAGGATCTTTCCACGATTGATGGAGTAATTTCCACAGCAACGCATTTTATGCTCAAGACATACAAGTCTAAAGGTCTTGCAGACGGAGTTTCTTGTGACGGACGCCTTGCCGTCACCCCATGATTTTAGGAGGATTTATGGCAGTGGATTTAGCGCAGAAGGCGCAGAATTTTATGAATCGCGGCAGGCAGGCTCTCGAGTCAGGGCGCTACGATTTGTCCGTTGATATGCTTATGGAGGCGGTTCAGGCGGCTCCTGAGGTTTTGGAGGCTCGCAAGCTTCTGCGTGTGGCCCAGGTTAAGAATTTCAGGGCGAATGGTAAGGTTGGCTTTGGCGCTAAGCTTGGATATATGATGGACCGCCAGAAGATCATGGCGTTTATAAAGAAGGGAGAAGGCGCGCAGGCGATGCTCGAAGCGGAGAAGCTTCTGGCAAAGAATCCGCTTGATCCGGATAATATCGAAGCGGCCGTCAAGGCTGCGGAGGCTGCAGGGAAGCCCGATCATGCCGCTATTACCATCGAGACGGCTTACGAGTGCGGCAACAAGGATCCCGAGCTCTTGATGCGCGTGGCGGCGTATTACGAAATAGCCAAGGATTGGATAAAGGCTCGAGATGCGTATACAAAGCTTTCTGCGATTAAACCCGGAGACCAGTTGATTGTTCAGAAGCTCAAGAATTCCGAGGCGCAGGCTACGATGAATTCTGGCTGGGTTGAGTCTGCCGGCAAGCGCGGCGGATTCCAGAATCTCATCGCCAATAAGGAGCAGGCCAAGAAACTTGATCAGGCTAACAAGGCTGTTGTTACTGGCGATGATGCCGAGGCGATGATTGCCGAAAAAATATCTCAGATCGAAAAAGAGCCCAAGAACATGAACTTCCGGCGTGCTCTTGCGCGTCTTTATATTCAGACAAAGCGTTTTGAGGAGGCGATAAAGTGCCTTGAGGAGGCGCTTGAGGTCTCAGGTGCCATGGATCCGGAGCTCGACAGGATGCTTTCGCAGACTCGTGTGCAGTATTTTGATCAGCTGATTGAGCAATATACGGCGGCGGGCGATGAGGATACCGCTATTGACCTTACGAACCAAAAGAACCAGTTCGTCTTCGATGATTTGGCTTCGCGCGTAGAGCGTTATCCGAACGATCTTCATCTTAGGTATGAATTGGGTGTTCTTTATTACGAGAACGGTTATTATGATGAGGCGCTTGAGCATCTGCAGCTTGCGCAGCGCAGTCCGAAGGATCGTCTTTCTGCGCTTTACTATCTGGCGATGTGCTTCCTTGAGAAGGGGCAGACGGATATGGCCGTCATGCAGCTTGAGACGGCTCGTGACGCGATTCCCACGATGGACGCCCTCAAGAAGAAGGTCGTCTATCAACTTGGTCGTACCGCGGAAAGTACTGGCGATCTTGAGAAGGCGTATCAGTATTACAAGGATGTCTACTCCACGGATGTAGGCTTTGAGGATCTCTCCGAGAGGATGCTTGCCGTATCCCAGGCTCTCAAGGCCCAGCAGGGCTGACGGGAGAAGATCGGAAAACAAAAAAAGAGGCGAAAGCCTCTTTTTTAATGGCAGC
>JAGBZQ010000102.1 GCA_017628165.1 Kiritimatiellia bacterium
ATGAAAAGGGGGGTTGACGGAACGGAAAGAATTTGAGATAATATGTCTCATGTAGCACCCGTGGTGAAATTGGCATACACGCCAGATTCAGGTTCTGGTGCCGCAAGGTGTGTGGGTTCAAATCCCACCGGGTGCACCATAAAGCTGGCCCCTTCGTCTATCGGCTAGGACATCTGGTTCTCATCCAGGAAAGAGGAGTTCGACTCTCCTAGGGGCTGCCAATTTTACATGCATGATACGAGTGCACTTGAGGATTGCGACTACGTGAAAAAATTCCTGAGATATTCGTATAGGGCGATGAAGATTTTCTTCTTCGCGTTTTTTTTGTTTTCCGTCTCGCTTTTTTTTAGATCTCAGGAGCTTCCGTCGTTTCTTGTGGCCAAGATTGTGGAGAGAATTTCTTCCGAATCGTTTTATGTAAAATGTGATGGCGCATCGTTCGGCTTTAGACATGGCATAACGCTCTCTCATGTGAGCGTACATGACCTCAAGAACGATGATCTTCTTCAGAAGCCTCTCGTTTCCGCAGATTTTATCCATCTGAATTTTTTCACGCGGACGATTCGTGTCGTAGCGCCGAGTTATCAGCGCTTGCCCATGGAGTATTATTCTGAGAGCGTCGAAAACGCTGAAGATCCCTTAGGTCCAGTGCTCAAGTTTGATTTGCCGGAAGTGGACGATTTCGGGATTGTTCTTGAATCTCCGGATATACTTGGCCTTAAGCTTGATTCTGTTTCAGCGAAAGTTTGCGTAAGCGCGCGAAAGCTTCTTGTAAAAGATATTTCGGTCGATCTTCCAAGCCGTGAGGGCAAGACGAATCTTCATGGAGAGTTTAGCATGGACTTCAATGCCATGAAGATTTGGGCTCAGATTTCTGGGTATGCCAAGCAATCGCAAATCAGGCCGTTTCTTGAGGTTTTAGACATTCAGTGTTCGCTGCCGTATGTGGATGCCTTCACGGAGATCCCTTCTCCTGTTCCCTCTAAGCTGGAGGTGGATGCCGATCTTGTTACGGGAGATCTCGTTCTTTGGATGCATTACAGCCCCAAGATGGGCAAGTATCGCTCTGTTCCTATGGATTTCGCGGATGGTGACGTCTTCTTCTATACGCGCAAGGGAGAGGAGGATCGCCGCGTCGCTCTCAAGGTGAATCTTGCGAATGCCGTTGACAGAGAAGGGCGTGTGCTCAAGGGTTTCCTTACGGTGGATGATTTTTCCGGCAGGTTTAGGCTTAATTACGATGTCGTCAGTTCCCTGAAGTTCGAAGATGCTCTTAAAATCTCAGAAGTTCTCGATCCTGCTGATTTTTCGTTTATCAAGTGCATGGATGCTCCGCAAATAACGCTGAAGGGCTCAAGCGGCGTTTCATCAGACGATATGGACGCCACCGATTTGGGTGGAGCACTCAGGCTTTCGCGTGGAGAATTTGCCGGGTTCGGATTTAAGAATCTCAATGGAGCGTATTCTCTTGTGCGCGATATCTTCTCCATGAAGGGGACGATGGACGGAAAGTATGGCGGCAAGGTTGATTTTGAGACGGATGTGTTTTTAGAGGGATATGATCCGGAAAAGATGCGTTTCTCAATGAAAGGTCGATACCGCAACGGCACTCTTGCCGAGATTGCGGAGGTGTTTTCGGTTGATCTTGGCGATCGTAAGGGGAAAGTTGAGTGCGATCTTGAAATGACAGGCAAGGTGAATGGTGAAAAGCCTGCAGCGAGTTACTGCGGCAAGGGTCGCTTTTCCGTTTGTGAAGGGCGCATTGCGCGAATGAAGCTTTTTTCCGGCCTTACAGAATTTTTGGCGGATAAAGTGCCTGGGGTTTCCTTTGTTGTGGATCAGACGCAGGCTTCGGCAGATTTCTCGATCAAAAACGGTGTTCTTTCTTCTGAAAATATTTATATTGAAGGCGGGCTGATTTCAATAAAGGCGTGGGGTACGTATGATATATGTGCGGATAATCTTGATCTGACGGCGCGCGTTCAGGTGCTAAAGGAGGAAAATCTGATGTCAAAGATAATCCATCCAATAACTTATCCGGTTTCTAAACTTCTACTGGAATTTAAGGCCACAGGCTCAGTCAACGAACCGAAATGGGATAATATCACGCTTTTAGACAGAACAGGTCATGGCCTTAAAGAAATGGGAGAAAGGATTTTGTCATTATGAATTTAACAAGTCCGAGTCAGGTAAAGGCATGGTGCATCGAGCACGGCTTTCATCCCAACAAGGTTTTGGGGCAGAACTTTCTTATAGATCGCAACGCTCTTTTGAGCATTGTGGACGCTGGGCTTGAGTTCCTTTCGGTTCCGCCCGCCCAATCGCGCATTCTTGAGGTGGGGCCGGGGCTCGGCGTCCTTACGGAAGAGATGCTCTCTCGCGGAGCGTCGGTTACGGCGGTTGAAAAGGATCCCGTTCTCGCCTCCCGCCTCAAGGAGGCGCTTGGTTCGCCGGAAACGCTTGAGGTCGTCTCTGGCGATGCCTTGAAGTTTATAGCCGCAGGCGGCGCAGATGTTGGCTATGACGCGATGATTTCCAACCTTCCTTATCAGGCCGGGACCCGCATTCTTTTGGATCTTGTGATTGCGCGCAAGATTCCTTCCATGACGGTTCTCGTGCAGACGGAGGTGGCAGAGCGCCTTGCCGCCAAGGAAGGCTCAAAGGTTCGCTCGCTCTCTGGTGTGTGGGCGCAGCTCGATTATGACGTCAAGGTTTTGCGCAAGCTTCCGCCGAACTGCTTCTGGCCCCGGCCTCAGATTTGCTCAAGCGTCGTAAGGCTTGTCCGCCACGACAGGAATGCTTCTATGACGGCCGAAGAGCGTAAGCTTTTTCATTCTCTGACCAAGCGCGCTTTCGAGCATCGCCGCAAACAACTTGGCAGCATATTCAAAGATTTGATACAATCTACGGCAAGAGCGGAATCGCTCTCCAATGAAGATTGGATAACTTTAGTGAAAGGATTGATAAATGAAGACGCCTGAAGAGATTTTAAAGGACAACGGCTTTACTTTGGCTGCCGAGATTGATAGGCAAGCCTTGCTTGGTGCGTTTCTTTCCGAAATGGAGAAGGGGCTTGGCGGCGAAGAGTCATCGCTCATGATGATTCCCGCGTATGTTGGCGTAAACGGCAAGATTCCCGAGGGCGCCAAGGCGATCGTCCTTGACGCTGGCGGCACGAATTTCCGTGGCGGCATCGTCACGATCCCCCCGGCCATCGAAGAGAAGTGCAATCAGCCCATGCCTGGCACGAAGGGTGAAGTTGACGTGGAGGCGTTCTATGGCGCGTTCGCCGGCGAAGTCAAGCGTCTTGAGGGGAAGGCCACGGTAGAAAAGATCGGCTGGTGCTTCTCTTATCCTGCAGAAGCCACTGCCGATCTTGATGCAAGGCTTGTGCGCTGGACGAAGAATATCGAGGCGCCGGGAATCGTGGGGCAGTATGTCGGCAAGGAGCTGCTCGCTCGCACGGGCGCGAAGGGGATCGCTGTCGTCAACGATACCGTAGCCACGCTTCTTGCAGCTAAGGCCACAGAGGGGGACAAGACGTATTCGTCGTATATCGGCTTCATTCTCGGCACCGGTACCAATACGGCCTATGTCGAGAAGAACAAGAATATCCTCAAGATGCCTGATCTGGACCCCGACGGCTCCATGATTATCAATGCGGAGTCCGGCTCGTTCGACAAGTCGCCCGACAGCACGTTCGATAAGGCTGTAGACTCCAAGAGCGGCAACCCCGGATTCGGCAAGCTCGAAAAGAAGATAGCGGGCGCATATCTCGGCTCGCTTGGGCTTGAGATATACAAGACCGCTGCCAAAGAGGGGCTCTTCTCCGCCAAGGCGGCCGCCTCGATTCTTGGCCTTGGGTCTCTCGAGACGATGGACTTTGATAATTTCTGCGCCTCCTGGAAGATGCCTGGGCGCGAGAATGTTCTTGACGCCATTTTTGCAGAGCCTGCCGACGCAGAAGTCGCAAGGCGTCTTGGTGTGCCCGTGTTTGAGCGCGCGGCGGTCCTTACCGCGGTTCAGCTCGCAGCGTTTGTCATCAAGTCTGGCGAGGGGACCGACGCATCCGCTCCTGTGGCGATCAACGCCGACGGCTCCACCTACTACAAGACGCGCGCTATTGCGTTCGCCGACACGGTTTGCCGCGAGCTCGATGAGATGCTCGTTAAGGCCCGCAACATCCACTACACGGTAACGCCGCGCGTCGATGACGCCCCCATGGTGGGTGCCGGTATCGCTGCCATGCTTTAAGAGCCGGAGTTTGAATGAAGAATCTTTTCTTTATCACTGCTCTTTTTTGCGCGTTCGCTGCACTTGCTGTTGAAGTAGACGGCATTGCGGCGAACGTAGGCGCCTCTTCCATTCTCAAAAGCGATGTTTATGATGAGATGCGCAAGCGCGGCGTCACAGATGAATCTCGGTTCGGTGAGTTTCGTAATGCGCTCATTGAGCGCGAGCTCATTCTCAAGGCTGCGGCGGCTGCAAAGATGACGATGCAGGACTGGGTGGTTGAGGATCGTATCCGCATGATTGTGGAGGATTCCTTCGGCGGTGACAGGGCGGCTTTTGATCAGATGCTGACATCGCGCCGCATATCCGAGGCCGATTGGAAAAAGCGCGTCAAGGACGATATGATTGTCAATGCCATGCGCTGGACAATCGTGGATAAGAATGTCATGGCTTCTCCCGCCATGATGAAAGCTGAATATGAGAAGCATCCTGAGCGTTATCGCCGCGGCAATCGCGTGAGCATTTCGGTTATTTTGCTTTCCCCTGAAAATGCCGGTAAGAAAGCCGAGGTGACCGAGCAGCTCAAGAGCAGAGATTTTTCCGATGTTGCCAAGGAGTTTTCTTCCGGCAAGCGCGCCAAGGATGGCGGCGTATGGAAGGATATCGATCCCGCGGAGCATTTCAGTTCGCCAGTCTGTGAGGAGATTGCGCGCACGCCGAAAGGCACGATTTCCAAGTGGGTGGATCTCGGTGGTTGGTGTTTTCTTCTCCGGAAGGACGCCGAGAGTTCTTCTGAGGTCCGTTCGTTCGCCGATGCTTACGCTGACATTGAGTTTAACGTCAAGGAAGCGGAGATGAAGCGTCTTTACGACGAATGGATGGAGCGCCTTAAAGCTGAAACATACATCAAGATACATTGAGATTTATATTACGATGAGAACATTGCCGTTTGACAAAGAAAAGCTTGAAGAGATTGCCGCGAAGTGGCCTACGCCGTTTCATGTTTACGATGCGGCCGCGATACGCAAAAATGCTCGGCGTCTGAAGAAGGCGTTCGCATGGAACGAAGGCTTTCGCGAGTATTTCGCCGTCAAGGCGGCTCCGAACCCTCATTTGATGAAGCTTCTCAAGGAGTTTTCTTTCGGTTCCGACTGTTCGTCCATGGCGGAGCTTGAGCTTGCCGAGCGAGTTGGGAATACGGGAGAGGATATTATGTTCACCTCCAACGACACTCCTGCCGAGGAGTTTCAGAGAGCGTGGGAGCTTGGCGCAATCATCAATTTTGACGACATTACCCACTGGAATTATTTCCGCGCGGCGATTTCGGGAATGGGTGATACGGCGGACAGGCTCGGCGAGCGCGTCTTTTGCTGCCGCTATAATCCTGGCCCTTTGAAGGGCGGAAATTCGATCATCGGCAAGCCGGAGGAGGCCAAGTACGGTTTTACGCGCGAGCAGCTCTTTGAGGCTTACGCCACGATGAAGGAGGCCGGCGTCAAGCGTTTCGGGCTGCATACGATGGTTGCGTCCAACGAGCTTAATCACGAATACATCATCGATACGGCCAAGATGCTCTTTGCGCTCGCTCAGGAGATCCGTGAAAAGACGGGCGTGAGCGTGGAGTTCGTTAATATCGGCGGCGGAATCGGCATTCCTTACAAGCCTACGGACAAGGCGATGGATATCGAGGCCGTGGGCGAGGGCATCCGTGCGGCGTACGAAGAGCAGATCAAGGCGGCGGGATTTGGTCCTGTTAAGCTCTACATGGAGTGCGGCCGTTCGATCACCGGCCCTTATGGCTATCTTGTCTCTCGCGTTAGGCATCTCAAGAATACATATCGTCTTTACGCAGGGCTTGACGCATGCATGTCCAATCTTATGCGTCCTGCGCTTTACGGCGCATATCACGAGATTGTGGTCCCCGGCAAGGAATCTTCTGGGGAGACGAGCGTTTATGATGTCACTGGCTCTCTTTGCGAGAACAATGACAAGTTTGCCGTTCAGCGCGTACTTCCCGTCCTTGAGCGCGGAGATCTTGTGGTGATCTGCGATGCAGGAGCGCACGGTCACGCGATGGGTTTTCAGTACAACGGCAAGCTTCGCAGCGCAGAGCTGCTTCTTGAGGAGGATGGCTCCGTCAGGGAGATTCGCCGCGCCGAGACGCTCGACGATTATTTTGCAACGCTTGATTTCTCAACGCTGTGAGCTCGGAACTTCTTTCTCCTGCGGGCAGTTTCGATTGTGCGCTTGCTGCGTTTGATGCGGGCGCGGATGCCGTTTATTGCTCGCTTGCGGAGTTTTCCGCGCGTGCGTATGCCGATAATTTTTCACTTGCCGAGCTTAAGGATATCATAAGGGTTGCGGACAGGCGCGGCAAGAAGGTGTACGTGGCGTTTAATACTCTCATTGACGAGAGTGATTTTCCTCGTGCGATCGAGTCTCTTGCCGCGATTGCCGAATGCAAGCCTTCAGCGCTTATCGTCCAGGATTTGGGCGTTGCGAGAATTTGCAGGGAATATTTTCCTTCTCTTGAGCTTCACGCTTCCACGCAGCTCGTGGCGCACAATCTCGAGGGGGTTCTTGCGCTGGGCGAATTGGGATTTAAGCGCGTTGTTCTGGCGCGCGAGCTAAGCCTTCAGGAAATCGTTTCAATTGCCAAGCGCTGCGGCGATATTGAGATAGAATGCTTTATTCACGGAGCACTTTGCTATTCCATTTCAGGGCTTTGCCTTTATTCTGCGATGGAGAAGAGCCGAAGCGGAAATCGCGGCAAGTGCGCATACTGCTGCAGGCTTCCCGCCGCAGGCAATGGCAAGGAGGATGTGTTTCCTTTTTCCATGCGCGATCTCCGCCTCGGTGAAGATGCGCGCAAGCTTGTCGATGCGTCGGTCGCTTCTCTTAAGATAGAGGGGCGTATGAAGTCGCACCTTTATGTGGCGGCGGTAACGGCATATTATCGCGCGATTCTCGATGGTGATTTTGCGAAGGCGCGCACCGCGCTCTCCGATCTTGAGAGCGTCTTTTCGCGCAGAACCACGAGCCTTTATTTCAACGGTGCTAACAGTGAAGTCATTGATCCTGTTTCGCTTGGGCATTTCGGAACGTATGTCGGCAGGGCCAAGCGCATTACGAAGGACCGCAGAGAGCGTGAGTTCTTGCGGTTTCATACATTCCGCGCTCTTGAGCTCCATGACGGTCTTCAGATTCCGCGTCCCGGCGGAGGCAAGCCGATAGGGTTCGGTATTTCAGAAATGCGCCTTGCGATTTCCCGCAAGCCTGTTTTTGAGGTTCCGGCAGATTGCGATGTAGAGGTTCTTCTCCCGGAGGATGAGCAGACCGTGCGCGATTTGCGTCACGCCGTTGCGGTAGGCGCGGATATCTACTGTTCGATGTCTAATCTCGTTAAGAGGAAATTTCCCGTTCCGTCGTTCAGGGCAAGCGATTATCCCGGGCTTGAAAAACTTGATGTCACGGTCGCAATTGAGCCGAAAAGGATAAGCGCCGCCGCCTCTGCCGGTAATCTTGAGGCGAAGGCGGTGATTGACGGTGTGTTTGAAGAGGCCAAAAATCCCGGTAAAACCTACGATGCGGTGGAGAAGGCTTTTTCAAAGCTCGGAGACAGCGATTTTCGACTTGGGAAGCTTTCGCTTGTAGATTCCGACAGGCGCTTCGTTCCGGCGAGCATTCTCAACGATTTGCGGCGTGACATTCTCGAACAGCTTGAAGATTTTCGCTCGCAAGAGCGTGTTGAGAGGGTGCAAAGGGCGCTTTCTGATGCAGATGAGGATTTGCCTGAAATGTCGCATTCTCGTTTTTCTCAAGTGCTCAAGATTCGTCTTGGGCAGAAAATGCCACGGCGTGAATGGGACGAGGTGGTGGTTCTCGTGGATGGATCAAGCGATCCTGATGAAGTGGAGCGCCTTTATTCTTCCTCTCAATCCATTCGTCTGGCGCTTCCTGTTTATACTCAGGAGCACGAGATGCCTAAACTGCGTCTTGCCGTCAAGCGCTTTATCCGCTTGGGATACGTAAAATGGGAGGCTTCAAGCGTTGCGGCGCTAAGCCTCCTTAAGTCGCTTGGCATTGAGGATATTACTGGGGACTGGCCGCTTTATGCGTACAATCTGAGTGCGCTCAAAGAATGGACTCGTCTTGGGATTAAACGCTTTGTGGCAAGCCCGGAGAGTTCGTCTGACAATCTCCGCTTTCTCGTTGAGAGCGGATTTGATGTGGAGTTTCTGCTTCAGCAATCTACCCCGCTATTCATTTCGCTTACGCCTCCCGCTGCGCTGCCTGAGCAGGACAGTGCTCTGGTCTCGTTCGAGGCAAGCGGCCTTTGGGTTACAACGAAGCGTCTTCCGCGGCTTTTTGATGCTGTGGCGGGAGCCCCCCAGCGCATTGATCTTAGCTGGAGCCCAGAATGATCAGCAGCGTTTTCAAGAAGGTGGCGAGGCTTTTTTGGCTTTTGCCGGCAGTGCTTCTTTGGGCATCGTTTCCGCCGCTTGCCGAGAATACGAATGTGTTTTTCGCTTTGGCGCCGCTTCTATGGTTTGCTCGCAATAAGTCTGCACGTGAGAGTTTCAGGCTTTGGTTTTTGAACGGATTTCTTTTCTGGATCGGGACGCTTGCCTGGATGCCCGCTATTGTAAAGAACGGGGGGCCTTGGCCGCTCGTTGTTCTTGGATGGGCTGGGCTTGCGGCATATTGTGCATTGTATTTCGGTGCGTTCGGTTTTCTCTCTGCGAAGATTTGGCAGAAGGCGGGCGTATCGTATTTCAGGCGTATACTTGTTTTGCTTTTTGCCGAGCCGCTTATTTTTGCTGCGCTTGAGCTTCTGCGCTCACGCCTTTTCGGTGGCTTTGCGTGGAACCATCTCGGTGTTGCAAGCGTAAATGCAGGGTTTGTCGCTCCGCTTACGATAGGCGGAGTATATTTGGCCACGGTAATCGCCGTTCTTGTTAACGGGACCCTCGCATCCATAGCGGAGCGAGTTCTCTCTCCGTGGTTTGCGCAGAGGGGCAGGCGGATTTCTTTTTCCGGCGGCGATCTTTTGATAAAGGATTCCGAGCGTGAGTTTCTTTTTGTCCCTCGCTGGATTAGAAGCATAGAGACGATTTTGCCGATTCTTTTGGCATGGGGCATTTATTCTGCAGGGTCGTCCTTTACTTTCTCCCGAAATAATGAAAGTGAGCCTTCCAAAGTTTTGAGGGTCGCGCTTGTTCAGCGAAATTTCCCATGTGCTTTTAGTGCGGAAAAGTGTGATCCTGAGGAGGAGTATTCCCGGCATTTGAGAATGGCGTCGCTTCTTTCGCCTGATCTTATTGTGCTTCCCGAAAGCGCCTTTTGCGAGTTTGCGCCGTTTGATTCTGTGGCGGCCGGCAAGGTGGCTTCATGGATGCTTTCTCTTGGGAACGCCAAGGGTCTTCTTGCAGGAGGTTCGCGCTCGGAGAAGGGGGAGCTTTTCAATTCAGCGGCGCTCTATCAGCGCGCGGGAGAGCAAGGTAAGCTTGCTGAGCAGTATTACGATAAAGTTCATCTTGTTCCGTTCGGCGAGTTTATACCAGGGGATAAGATTTTTCCTGTTCTCCAGAAGCTTGCGCCTGTGGGAAGCTGTACACCTGGCGTATTGAAGCTTCTTGACTTCAGTGGCATAAAAATTGGTGCGGCGATCTGTTTTGAGGATACAGATTCTGCGCAAATGCGCGCTTTGGCGCGGATGGGCGCGGATGTTCTTGTGTTTATGACGAACGATTCGTGGTTCTCCGGATCTGACGAAACCGAGCAGCACGCGTGGCAGGCGGTTGCGCGTGCAGTGGAGACTGGCCTTCCGGTAATAAGGGTGGGAAACTCCGGCGTAACGGGTGTTGTCTATCCGTCGGGCAAAGCTTCTTGGCTTGAGGCGAGAGGCGGCGGGATTTTGATAGATCAAGCCGGGTGCAAGCTTGAGATGGTTGAGATTTTTTCATCACGCCTGCCGCCGTATGCTGTTTATGGAGATGTTCCGCTTTTCGCATTCTCTCTTCTTGTTCTTGCAATATCTTTTGTTCCTGGGCTTTTCAGGCGTAAGCGGTAGATATCTGTTGTGACTTCTGCCCGATACAATTGAGTCATCATGCAGATTATGGTACACTATTGGGAACATCTTTAAAAGCAGTAAAGAGGCGGAAGAAAAGTAATGACTAAGTTCGTAAAAGGTAATGAAGCCGTTGTAATGGGCGCACTTTATGCCGGGTGTGAGCTCTATTTCGGATATCCGATTACTCCGGCAAGCGAAATCGCCCACGGAGCAGCGAAGTGGTTTCCGATGCTCGGGAGGACTTTTGTGCAGGCCGAGTGTGAGACGGCGAGCGTAAATATGATGTTCGGCGCGGCAGGCGCGGGCAAGCTTTCAATGACGGCCACAAGCGGCCCTGGATTTTCGCTTATGCAAGAGGGGATTTCGTATCTGGCAGGCGCCGAGCTCCCGTCTGTGGTTGTAAATGTGAACCGCGCAGGCCCTGGGCTTGGCAATGTCTATCCTGAACAATCAGATTACACTCCTGCCGTCAAGGGCGGAGGGCACGGCAGCTATCAGACGTTCACGCTTGCGCCGGCGAGCGTTCAGGAGATGTTTGATCTGACCGTCAAGGCCTTCGCGATGACCGCCAAATGGAGGACGCCAGCAATCGTTTTTGCGGACGGCCTTCAGGGGCAGATGATGGAGAGTCTCGTTCTTCCCGATAGCGGGCTTCCAAAGTACGATTTTTCCGAGTGGGCCTCCGAGGGTACGCCCAAGACGCGCGCTAATCTAGTCAAGTCCATCTATCTTGATGCGGCGCAGCAGGAGCGCTTTAATCGCCATCTTCAGGAGAAATACGCGGCTATGGCCGCCGATGCGATGGGCGAAGCGTATCTTGCCGACGATGCAGAGATTCTCATTGTCGGTTACGGAATTTCCGGCCGTATCGCAAGGACGACCGCTGAGGCTTTGCGCAAGGAGGGCGTCAAGGCGGGCGTGTTCCGCCCGATTACTCTCAATCCGTTCCCGCGCGAGCAGCTCGCAGCTGTTGCCGCGGGCCGCAAGATTATGGCAATCGAGCTTGATGCAGGCCAGTTTGCGGATGACGTTCGCCTCAATCTTGCGAAGGCGGGTCTTGGGGCTGAAGCCGCAGGTGTCGTCATGATCAACCGTATGGGCGGCGAGATCGTCTCCGTGGATGATGCCGTCAAAACCGCCAAGGAAATGCTGGGCGCATAAGGAAGGGGAATTTGTAAAATGAAAACGATTGAACAGAAGGGGATGTACAAATCCTTCCCCAGAAGCGGCAAAGATGTGAGTTTCACGCATTACTGCCCTGGTTGCGGCCACGGCATCATCAACAAGCTCATAGCCGAGGCTTGCGCCGAAATGGGGCTTCAAGATGAAACTATCTTTGTTGATCCGGTTGGATGCGGCGTCTTCACTTACTACTACTGGGATGCTGCGCATATCTCTGCCGCACACGGCCGCGCGAGCGCAGTGGCCACGGGCACATGCCGTGCGCGTCCCAACGCGGTGACGATTGCGTATCAGGGCGATGGCGATCTGGGTGCAATTGGATTTAACAATGCCTTTCAGGCCGCAAGTAGAGGTGAGAAGTTCGGCTGCATCTTTGTGAATAATTCGCTTTACGGAATGACGGGCGGCCAGATGGCTCCTACGACGCTTGCCGGAGAATCCACAACGACAACTCCCTTTGGGCGCGATCCTGCGCTTACAGGATACCCGCTTCATGTTTGTGAGGTGTTCAGCCAGCTTAAGGCCCCCGTATATATCGCCCGCGTTTCCGTGGCGGACACCCGGCGCATTATGCAGGCAAAGCAGGCTATCCGCAAGGTGTTTGAGATACAGCGTGCCAAGAAGGGCTATGCGATTCTTGAAATTTTGGCGCCTTGTCCCACTAATTTTAAGATGGACCCTGCGGCGGCTGCCGACTTCTGCATTAACGAGATGGAAAAGGAGTTTCCGCTCGGAGTTTTCCGTGACGAGACGGAGCGCGAGAATCCAGCTCCCGCCGCAATTCCTCAGGCGGAGTCGTGCGCGGCGCTTTTCGCAGAGAAGGATGCTCTTGAGCCCGCGTGCGATGATGATGCGTTTGCAGAGCGCCGCTTCAAGTTTGCGGGCTACGGCGGGCAGGGAATTCTTTCGCTCGGTCTTTGCATTGCTGAAGCCGCGCGCCTTGAGCGCCGTCATACGCTCTGGTTCCCTAGCTACGGTCCTGAGCAGCGCGGCGGCAGCGCCAACTGCTCTGTGGTTGTCTCCGGCAAGCCGATTGGTTCGCCCACGGTTGAGCATCCCGATGTGCTCGTCTGCATGAATCGCCCTGCCTACGAGCGGTTTGTCGGCGATATGCGCGAGGGCGGCATTGTCATTGTCGATGAGACAGTGCCGATTCTTGTCGAGCCGCCGAAGGGCGTGAAGCTTGTAGTTTGGCCCGCAATCCGCATGGCGGAAGAGTTCGGAGTCCCGAAGGCCGCCAACACTATGATGCTTGCCGCCATGAAGAAGCTCGGTTGCACCGGTCTTAAGGGTGAGAGCCTTGAGGAGTCTTTAGTGGCAAGCTTCAAGAAGAAGCCTGCTTTAGGCGAGAAGAACCGCGAACTCCTGCGCGAAGCGGAGAAAAAAGGCTCGTAACAGATGAAGATCGGCTTTTACGTCAATTCGGCCAAGGCGGCCGCCAAGGCCGCTCAGAGACCGCTCGCTCAAAAGGCGCGCGCGCTCGGGCTTTCTGTTGCGCGCGATGTGCGCCATGCCGATGTCGTAATTGCTCTCGGGGGGGATGGTACTATTCTTCGTGCCGCGCACGACCTTGAGACGGCGAGTATCCTCGGATTCAATCTTGGATCTCTTGGATATCTCTCCGCTGTAGGGGAGGAGGATTTTGATTCTGCCCTTGCTATGCTTGCTGGCGGCGCGTTCAAGGTCTCCGGTCGCACGATGCTTGAAGTGGCCAAGCCGGGCGGAGGCACATTCACCGCGCTTAACGATATCGTGATCATGCGCGAAATGTCGGGGCACGCGGCCATTCTGGAGACGAAAGTGAACGGAGCTGCCGCCACGAAATTCATGGCTGACGGCCTTGTGGTCGCCACTCCTACCGGCTCTACCGCATATTCGCTTGCCGCTGGGGGGCCTGTGTTGCTCGCTGATTCTCCCGTTTTTGCCCTAACCCCGATCAACCCTCATGCTCTCGGGACGAGGTCAATTGTCCTTAACGACGATGTGCGTTTGAGTGTCACCTCCCGCCGGCGCGTCAATGGCGTGGCGGAGAAAATAGGTGTTTACGCAGACGGCGAGAGCGTCTTCAAGCTTGGTGTGGATGAGTCCGTCGCTATCTCCAAGTGTGGCAGAATGGCCAGATTCGTGGAGCTCGAGGGGTATGATCCGTATAAGGTTCTTTCCCGCAAGCTTGGCTGGAACGGTGGGAGGTGATGAGATGACTATCGACGAGTTGAACGCTGTGATCGATGCTGATGAAATCGGCGATTTCATTCTCGTCTGCGAGGCGCGGCAGGTCAAGGCTCTTTCGCGAATCGCCGATACGATAACGGCGAATCCCGATTTGAGGCTCGTCCTTTTGGCCGGTCCTTCATCCTCTGGCAAGACCACTACGGCCAAACGCCTTGTTACGCAGCTTGCAGTGAACGGTCGCAAGGCGATGATCGTTTCAACGGATGATTATTTTGTGGGGGACAAGCTTAATCCTCGTGATGAGAATGGAGAGCTTGACTATGAGCACGTGGACTGTGTGGACAGATTTCGCCTTGCGAAGGATATGAATGCTCTCATGCGCGGCGAGGATGTGGTGATGCGCAAGTTTGATTTCACCGCGCATGCGGGGTATGACGACAGCAAGGCAACGCGTCTTCCTAAAGGTGGGATAGTGATTCTCGAGGGGATTCATGCGCTTAACCCGCGCCTTACGGAAGGGATTGCCGACGAGTGCAAGTTTCGCATCTATATCGAGCCGCGTACGCAGGTGGTGGTCTTTGCGGCCTCGCGCCTTCCTCCGGCGGACGGCAGGCTTTTGCGTAGGCTCGTCCGCGACAATCGCTACAGGGAAATGAGCCCTGTTGAGACGTTCAGGCTTTGGCCGAAGGTGCGCGCGGGCGAGAAGAAATGGATTGAGCCGTTTGCGGCCGGAGCCGATGCGTTTTTCGATTCCGGGTTGGAGTATGAGCTTTCTGTCCTCAAGCGCTATGCGGCGGGGCTCTTGGAGAAGGTTCGGCTCAAAATGCCCGAGGAGGCCAAGGCTGAGGTTTTGGCGCTCCTTCTTAGAGCCGTGCGTGATGCCGATCCGATGAAAGTTCCCGGGGATTCCATCCTCCGTGAGACGATAGGCGGGAGCCTTCTTGAATATTGAATGGGACCCGCTTCGTGTTGATGTTGAAGAGCAAAACTACTTTTGGTATACTTTAAAGGTATGAAAAACAAATATATGCAGTTGGAAGCCTACACCAAGGAATACATGGATTATCTCGGGGCTGCGAAGACCGAGCGTTTGAGTTATTCCGAAAGTGTTCGTCGCTTGCGCGCCAAAGGCTTCAAGGAGATTTCTTCGTTTAAGACTCTTAAGCCTGGAGACAAGGTTTATCGCGGCTATGAAGACCGCACGATTATGGCTGCAGTCATTGGCAAGAAGCCTATTTCTGAGGCTGGGCTTAAGGTTGTAGGCGGCCACACGGATGCGCCGCGTCTTGACCTCAAGCCGAAGCCGCTTTATGAGAAGGGGGGGCTTGTGTATTTCGATTGCCATATTTACGGCGGCATCAAGAAATACCAGTGGCTCACGCTTCCGTTGGCGCTTTACGGAACGATTATTCGCAAAGACGGGACGCGCGTCGATGTGGCTGTTGGCGACAATCCCGGCGATCCCATCTTTATGATTAGCGATATTCTTCCTCATCTGGGCTATGATCAGGCCAAGAAGAATCGCGACGAGTTTTATCCTGCTGAGGATCTTGACGTTATTGCATGGGCCACGCCTGCAAAGCCCAAGAAGGACGAACCGTCTGAGGGCGAGAGCAAGGCTGATAAGAATGCGCTTGTCGAGTATCTCAAGAAGGCATACAAGGTGGAGGAGGCTGATCTTCTTTCGGCAGAGCTTGAGATTGTTCCCGCAGGGATGCCGCGCGAGGTAGGCTTTGACCGCTCTCTCATCGCTGGCTACGGCCACGATGACCGCGTCTGTTCTTTCGCAGGGCTTCAGGCGCTTATTGATGCGAGTGCGAAGATTCCGGAAATTACGGCGTCCATTCTTATGTGCGACAAGGAGGAGGTCGGCTCGATGGGTTCTACGGGAATGCAGTCGAGCTTCTTTGAGAATACAGTTGCCGAGCTTATTGACCGTCAGGAGAAGAATGCTCGCGACATCATGGTCCGTCGCGTGCTTGAGCGCTCCACAATGCTTTCCGCTGATGTTACGGCGGCGTTTGATCCTCACTTCCCCGATGTCAATTCCACCGGCAATGCTGCTTATCTCCACAAGGGCCCTGCCGCATCAAAGTATACCGGCGGCAC
>JAGBZQ010000103.1 GCA_017628165.1 Kiritimatiellia bacterium
CGCCGTTTACGAACCAATTGCCGTTCTCATCCTGCCACGCGGTCGTCTTTACGCTCTGAAGGTCGCTGCCCGCGTCAGGCTCGGTAAGGACCATCGCTCCCGTCCATGTTCCGTCACAGAGTTTCGGCACGTATTCCTTCTTGATATCTTCTGACGCGAAAGAATTAATCGTTTCGGCGATACCCTGAAGGCCGAAAATATTCATGAGCGCAGCATCGCCTCTGGAAACGATGTCGTTGCACGCCGTGAGAATCGTGCAGGGCATATTAAGTCCGCCCAGATAATAGGGAATCGTGCAGCCAGAAAGACCAGAACGCCCGAGAAGCTCGACGGCGAGCTTTATGCCGGGAGCGTACGTGACGGTGCCATCTTCGTTTAAGATATTGCCAACGCGGTCAGTCTCTTCCGCGGTAGGAGCTATGCGGTTGCCGATAATATCGCCGCAGACCGAAAGAGCGCGCTTGTAGTTATCAATCGCCTCTTCAGCGGAAGTGGGCGCGAAGTCATACTCCTTGGCGAAGCGGAAACCCTCCTCACACAATTCAGCTACTTCGGAAAGATCCACTGCGTCAAGCGTCTTCTCAATGTCAGCGTTATCAGTATAAAAATTGCTCATTGTAAAAATCTCCTAAAATTAGCCCTTGATTGCCTTGATCATCTTGGGAATCACTACATTCAAATCACCTACGATACCGTAATGGGCGATCTTAAATACAGGGGCGTCCTTATCGGTGTTGATCGCAATGATCTTCGCGGAATCCTGCATGCCCGCGAGATGCTGAACGGCGCCGGAGATGCCGCAGCTGATGAAAAGCGCGGGACGCACCGTAACGCCCGTCTGACCGATCTGACGCTCATGCTCGCAGTATCCAAGATCTACAGCCGCACGGCTTCCGCCGACAGCACCGCCGAGTGCGTCGGCGAGATCATGGAGGAGCTTGAAGTTCTCCTTGGAGCCGACGCCTGCACCGCCCGCCACGATAATGCGCGAACCCTTGAGATTGATCGACGAATGGCGGCGGACAATCTCGAGAACCTCCACGGGAATCTCCACGCCGTCAAGCTTTGAGTCGTGCTTCACAAGCTCGCCAGTGCGGCCGGGCATCCTCTCAAGCGGCTTCATGACACCTTCGCGGACAGTAGCCATCTGCGGCCAATTGTAGGGATTGACGATCGTGGCGATAATATTGCCGCCGAACGCAGGGCGAATCTGCTGAAGAACGCCGGGGACCACCTTCGGCTCGGCGCCCTGGCAGGCTCCGCGCTTATCGGTAAATTCACCGATCTGAAGCTCTGTGCAATCGGCCGTAAGACCACAGCCGAGCTGAGATGCCACTGCAGGCGCAAGATCGCGCCCCATGTGCGTAGCTCCGAAAATAACGATCTGCGGACCGCATTCCTTGATGAGCTCAACGAATGCGTGACGATAAGCCTTGGAACGGAAAACCTTGAGGGCTGGATCATCCACGAGATGCACCTTGTCCGCACCGGCTTCAAAAAGCTCCTTGGAAAGAGGCTCTACGCCCGCGCCCATCAGCACGGCTGCAAGCTTGACGCCAAGAGTGTCCGCAAGCTCGCGGCCTTTACCCAAAAGCTCGCGCGGAACATCACTCAAAACGCCGTCTTCCTGCTCGGCGAACACCCAAACTTCCCCTTTTGTCCTGTCAATTTCCATAAAAATGCCTTTCTTGATGCTGTCCAATTCTATTGGAAAGATTTAACCGATTGTATGATCGGCCACGAGTTCGTCCACAAGAGCCTTGACACCCTCGTCCGTGGGCTCGACCTCCTTATAATCGCCGCCTGCAAGAACAACAGAAACGATCTTGGCTACATTTGTGGGGCTGCCTGCGAAACCGCAGCGCTCGGGCACGGCTCCGATGTCGTCGCATGAAAGCTGCCCGATAGCGGCAGCGGAAGTATCACCCGCCTCAAATTCTGCAGCCGGTTTGAGATCTGCATTCTTGTACTTCATCACGCGGCGGACGTTGAGGGGGCGAAGCTCGCCAAACTTCTCCGTAACGGTAAAGAGTGCAGGAAGCTTGACCTTGTCCGTCTCAACACCGGTGCCGATATCGCGCGTGACGATGGCATAATCACCTTCCATATCAATCTTCTCAAGATACGTAACGGCGGCGAAATCAATCTTCTCGGCGATCTGAGGCCCTGTCTGCGCAGTATCGCCGTCAATGGCCTGACGGCCGCAAAAGACAAGATCCGGCTTGAAGCGCTTCACTGCGCACGAAAGGATGTAGCTCGTGGCGAGCGTATCGGATCCGGCCGCCTTTCGGTCGGTGACAAGATAAGCCCTGTCGGCTCCGCACATGAGAGCTTCGCGCAAAATCTCGCATGCTGCCGGAAGCCCCATCGCAATAGCGGTCACGGTGCCGCCGTAGCGCTCTTTAACAGAAAGAGCCGCCTCAAGAGCGTTCTTGTCCTCAGGATTGAAAATTGCGGGGAGAGCTGCACGATTGATCGTGCCGTCAGCCTTCATGGCATCTCCGGAAACTTTTTTAGTATCGGGAACCTGCTTAATGCAGACAACGCAATTATATCCGCCTTCGCGGCCAGTATTTAAAGTTTTCATGGTGACATTATAGCAAATACTGCCCTTATGTGTCACCCCCCGGCGAACCGGGCCCTTTCCTCAGGGGGAGTGCCCCCACATTTAAAAAGGTCGTTAAAAGCCAATTTTGCTTGTGGCTACGGCCCGACAGCTCGCACGATCCGTCACAAGTTCCTCTCGTGCGCCTGTCGGCTCCTTCGCGACAAAGGCTTTCGCGCTATAGAGGCGAAAGTATTTCCCCACCATCACTATCACCATTATTGTTGTCATCATTATTTACAAATCACTACTATCCCATAAGCGGGATAGTAGTGTCCCCTAATGCTACTAATTCTACGATTCCATTATTTCTGTCTCTTGCATATGACATAAGACAACTATCGCTTCCACAATGAGTAAACTGATTACTAACGGCATCAATATGTCCAAACACCCCTCCTACACCTTTTTTCAGGCCTTGCCTATGCCCAATTTCATGAGCCAAAGTATCATTCAATTGATTCTCGCCTGTTGAAACCTCATTAAAAATTGCAACCATGGATTTTCTTCTAAACGTCATGCCATAAGGGACACAAAGGCAAATCACTAAAAACGCTATGCAACCTAAAAAGGCCACAAAGACCTTCGCTTCTTCTTGTAAGATGACCCATCACGATCTCGTATTCTTCTTATAGACTCCTTGGCGGTATAAACATCTTCCAGATTAGTGTCATTTTCATCTTTATTAAAGTATATTCCTGGAAGAGTCATCTCATGACGCTCAAAAAATCGCCACTCACCATCAATACGACCATAGTGGGCTGAGATAAGCCGTCCATACTTGTCAACCCGAGTCCTTACTCTAAACACCATATATGAATCTTTATCCAACAAATTCCACTTACGAATTGTACGGCCCGATCTATCCACCTCAAAAGCAATCTTGCTACTATATACAGCATCGTTTGTTGTAGCATTATAATCGCATCGCAACTCCGAGAACATCGCTTTTTTTCGCACATACGCACCTGCAAATGGCACGTGTTCAAAAGAAAGCTCCATCATGTATCCAAAATCCAATGTATCTTCATCCCGGGCAACAACCCTAATTCGCATGTCTGAGTTCTTCCCGCTTCCATTTGGCGCTGTCCAATCAGCCACTTCAAGATCATAGTCTAACCATTCACCAAAAACAGGAATC
>JAGBZQ010000104.1 GCA_017628165.1 Kiritimatiellia bacterium
CGCTTATAGCGGCAGAGAATATCAGTGGCGGTATAACCTTCCGGGTGCCCGACATGAAGTCCCGCACCTGACGGATACGGGAACATATCAAGACAATAGAACTTCTCACCCGGCGCCGCGCTGTCGGTCTTGAACGTCTTGTTCTCGAGCCAGTAACGCTGCCACTTCTTTTCTATCTGGGAAAAATTATAGTCGCTCATGCTTGGTTCTTGTCTCCGGCGTGATCGGCAATAGCCTTCGCAATCAGGCCGGTAACATCGTTCCTCGCCGCAGCAACACCAGTTTTAATAGCGTAAAAAATACCCTTGTGGGTTGAATTGCCGTGAGTGATGATCACGGCTCCGGGAACGCCCAGCAGAGGAGCGCCGCCGTAGACTTCGGGATCCATCTGCTTCTTGAGCGCGTTGAATGCGGGCTTGAGCATGAGAGCGCAAATCTTGCGGAAAAGGCTCTTCTTGAGCTCCGCCTTGAGCCAGCCGCCGATGGCCTTGGCCACAGACTCCACCGTCTTCAAGACTACGTTACCCACGAATCCGTCCGCGACAGCCACATCAAGCTCGCCGCCACAAATATCGTGCCCCTCAACGTTACCGATGAAGTTCACACCCTTGATCTTCTGAAGAAGCGGGTTTGTGGCGTGGATAAGCTCGTTGCCCTTGCATTCCTCCGTACCGATGGACAAAAGCCCGACAGCCGGATTCTCGCGGCGAAGAACTGTCTTGGAATAGGCGCTGCCCATGATGGCAAACTGCACAAGCCACTCGGGATTGCAATCCATGTTCGCACCGGCATCCAAAAGAAGAAGCGGACGATCAGGCGATCTTGTGGGAAGCACCATCGCAATCGCCGGACGCTTCACGCCCGGGATGCGGCCAAGATTGAAGATTGCGCTCGTGGCCACTGCACCGGAGTTGCCAGCGGAAATGAACGCATCCGCCTTACCCTCCTTGACAAGGCGCATAGCCACATTGATCGAGCAATCTTTTTTCTTGCGGACAGCCTCTACGGGAACGTCGTCCATTTCCACACAATCAGGAGCATGAACGATCTCAATCGCTCCGCGCTCCACTGCCTGCTGGAACATAAGCTTTCGATTCTTTGGGAAGCGGTTAACTTCGCACTCAATCGCAGCCGTATCGCCCACGAGGAAAATTTTGACATCGCCAAGAGCGTTTGCAGCCTCAGCAGCACCGACGACTATCTGCTTGGGGGCATAATCTCCCCCCATCGCATCAAGAGCTATCCGCGTCATATAAAATCCCTGCTTAAGAGGGAAACTCATTAGTTGGCTGCAACAACCTTGCGGCCATTGTAGGTCCCGCATTTCGGGCACGCACGGTGCGAACGCTTGGCAGCTCCGCACTCAGGGCACGTCGAGACAGAAGCCAAGATAGGCTTCTCGAGGGAAGCGACGCGCTGACGCTTGCGCATTTTCGAAACACGGTTCTTAGGACTTGCCATTTCTTTTTTCTCCTTTTATCTTGTAACACTCTCTATTTTACCTTCAAACCATCAAGCGCACTCCACCGGTCATCCGTCTGCTCAGGGACAGTTTGAATGATTCCCGGACAAGCCTCATCGCATATAGGGAATGAAGGAATGGCGAGTATTATACACTCTCTTGCTTCATTGGTCAAATCGGCAAACTGGTCTTTTGCTGAAATTTCCACTGAAATCGTAAAATCATCCACTTTAATTGTGGTATCAAAGTCTTTCCCGCACCTTGAGCAGACAAAATCGAAATCCTGCTCCAGATGCCCACGGACCAAAAGCTCCGATCCGAAAAGCTGCACATGGAGCTTATAGCGCATCGGAGCGAACGCTTTTACAAACTCCTCATCGAGGTCGACAATATCCACCTCGCCTTCGAAATACTCCCCGCCTTCATCCAGCCTTGCGACATCAATAAGGAGTCTATTCTCTTCTTCGTTTCTCATGCTATAATTATATCAAATCTTGAGAGCCTTTGGCAGTATCATAGATTTATAACTGGGCACCAGCTACATGTTTTAAGAAAGAATGCTCAATCTCACGATTTGGAAATCTCAACGAATAACGACGCATTGAACCAATCTGCTCAAAATCCTTTATCGTAAGATAGCCAGTTTGGTAGAG
>JAGBZQ010000105.1 GCA_017628165.1 Kiritimatiellia bacterium
ATGGGGATGCTCCGCTGGAAGGACGGGGAGCTTACAATCAATTTCGGCAAGAAGAAAGGCGAAAGCCTAAAGACGCTTCTGTTTAATGAGCCTAATTATCTTAAGTGGATCATGAAGGGCGATTTTGACACCGAGGTCAGAATGATTGTCCGTGACTTTGTGGAGAAGGGATGTCTGCCGCCGGCTCCCAAGCTCAACGGGTGAGGCCATGAGTTTTTTCGGCAACATAAGTTTAATATGCGTTATTCTTTTGGCGTGCTCGAATCTCGTCATGCTTTATGCATGGTATGGGCATCTTAAAAGCCTCTCCGGTGCACCTGTATGGGTGGTGATTCTTGTGTCTTGGCTTATTGCGCTCGGCGAATATTGCCTCATGGTCCCCGCCAATAGAATCGGCGCTCAAACAATGAGCCTTGAGCAGCTGAAGATCCTCCAGGAGGCCATTGCTCTTTTGATGTTCGTGCCGTTTTCGGTGTTCGTGATGAAAGAGCCTGTTTCGTGGAATTATGCTGCCGCATCGCTCTGCATTTTCGGTGCGGTATATTTCATTTTTCGCGCCTGAATTTCACTTTACACAGAGGATTGCCGTTTGTTATAATGCTCTATATCATCAATTGGAGGATTATAACAAATGAAGTTCAATACGTTTGCCAAGAGTGCACATGTTTTTGTGGCTTTGTCCTTGTTTGGATTTTTCGGCGCAAATGCAGCCGAGCTTTCCATGGATGTTCTCCAGGGCGAGTACTGGTGGGGCGGCCATACGTTCATGGGCGGGCAGATGCCGTACAGCGCAGACAGGGATTTCAAGGACAACCTCATAAACAACAACTCCTGCAACCAGACAGTGGGGCTTCTCCTTTCGTCCAAGGGCCGCTGGATCTGGAACAACGAGCCGTTTTCGATCGAGTTCAAGGGCGGCAAGATCGCCCTCAAGGACAACGGCAAGGGCGAGTTCCTCACAGGCAGCGCCCAGGACGCCACACTGCGCGGCGCATTTCGCGAGGCGAGCGCAAAGTTCTTCCCGGCTGACGGCAAGCTCCCAGACGAGCTTCTCTTTACCGCTCCGCAGTGGAACACCTGGGTGGAGATGACGTACAACCAGAACCAGAAGGACATCCTCGCTTACGCTGAGTCCATCATCAAGAACGGTTTTGAGCCGGGTGTCATTATGATCGATGATACGTGGCAGCACGCGTACGGCGTTTGGGACTTCAATTACAAGCGCTTCCCCAATCCCAAGGAAATGTGCGACAAGCTCCACAAGATGGGCTTCAAGGTCATGCTATGGGTCTGCCCGTACGTAGGGCTTGATACGTGGGAGATTCGCGAGGAACTTTGGACGAAGGAGGGATGCGGCTGCATTCGCGACGCCTGGGGCAATCTTGCCGTATTCCATTGGTGGAATGGCCGGTCGGCCTGCGTGGACTTCTCAAGCCCCATGGGCAGGAAGTGGTTCAAGGAGAAGCTCGATTTTCTTCAGAAGGAATACGGCGTGGACGGCTTCAAGTTCGACGCCGGCGACATGTCGGCGTACGCCTTCAAGTTTACGGCCCACACGCCGGAGGGCGCCACCGCCCACGGACAGTCCAAGGCATACGGCGAGTTTGGAATGCAGTATCCTCTCAACGAGTATCGCACGGTATGGCAGCTTGCCGGGCGTCCGATCGCTCAGCGTCTCCAGGACAAGGGCAACGGCTGGCACGACATGCGCCAGTGCGTGACGGACATTCTTGCCTGCGGAGTTTTGGGATATTCGTTCTGCTGTCCAGATATGATCGGCGGCGGTCAGTGGATCGTGTTCCATGGGGATCGTGCCAAGAAGGCGAACTTTAAGGTTGTGGCGCGTTCTGCGCAGATGCATGCTCTTATGCCGATGATGCAGTTCTCGCTCAATCCGTGGCGCGTCATGACGAACCCCGGCGACGAAAAGTATCTTGATGCCATCGTCAAGGCCGGCAAGATCCGCGCGAAGTATGCAGGCAAGATCCTCGCCCTCGCCAAGGAATCCGCCAAGACGGGCGAGCCCATCGCCGCGCACATGGAATATGCGTTCCCTGGTAACGGCTTCGAGAACGTCAAGGACCAGTGGGCGCTCGGGCAGGATATGATTGTGGCTCCCGTCCTCTCCGAATGGGACAAGCGCGATGTGGTGCTTCCGCCCGGAAAATGGCGCGATGACCTCGGCGTGGTCCACACTGGCCCCGTCAAGCTCAAGCTCGAGAACATTCCTCTTGATCGTTTGCCGTATTACGAACTGGTGAAATAATAAAAAGGATCTTGCTATGAAAAAGATTGTTTGTGTCTTAGCATCGTTTGCTACGTTTTTATGTGCGATTGCAGACGACTTTGCATTAGTTAAACAAGGCTCGTCTACAGCTCCGGTTGATTGGACGGATATTTCCAACTGGACAAACCGCACCTTAGGCGCTATGGCGGATCGGATTCCAGGGGAAAACGATCATCTGAAGGCGAATGCGCATGTAGCTCTTAACGGGGATTATACGATTGACACCTATCTCGATTACTATGCGCATTTGCATGTTTTCCGTACAGAGGGGATTGATAATACGGTTTCGCTTACGGTGAAATCCAAGCTGGGGAACGGGGGATATCAGCGTTATAATGTTTATAATGGCGCTAAGATTGTTCTCTCGGACACGGCGATATTAAATGGAGCGAACGGCGATGCGGGTCCATCTATCGCTTATATCAATGACGGCGGCACGATGGATGTTTTTGGCACCGTTGATTCCCGCCATATGGAATGGGATATTAAAAATGGCGGCGTCCTTAATTATGCGCCCAAGTCGTATTCTACAGGGCGTTGGGAAGTTGGACATAAAGACAAGTTTCATGTTGCAGGAACTCTCAATTTTCCTTACGGCCTTAATGTGCAAGGGCAAGATAAAGCAGTCGCGCAGATAAATCATAATTCCGGAACGGTTACTTTCGGCGGGGATTTTTCTTCTGTCTGTAGTTGGCTTTATACTTGGAAGGCAGGAACGCTTGCTGTAACAGAGGATGTGCTTTTCCCCGCCAATGTTGAAGTGGCGGTTGCTGCAAATGCTGACGTGACAGTCGATGTTTTCACCGGCAAGACTTTCGTAATCAAGAATTTAAATTTTTCGGATGGCGCCAGTCTCTTGAAAACAGGCGACG
>JAGBZQ010000106.1 GCA_017628165.1 Kiritimatiellia bacterium
CCAGCGGAGCATCCCCAGTCTGTCAGCATTCAGAGGGTCATGCGGAACGAGATACTCATCCATCTCCGCCACCGTCTTCGGAAGATCACCGTACTTGAGAAGCTGCGCCTTCAAAACCTCCAGCGTAGCGCGCGTATCAGCCTCCGCACCATGCGCCATATCATGCGCCTTGCCGGTGTAGAACTTGACCGCCGCCGTAAGATCGCGCGGCTCTTTACGATGAAAAATGCGCTGAACATCGATATGCTTGCGCTGAGAAGGCTGAAACGCCAGCCCGACGCGGGCAAACTCCTCCTCAAGACAGGGGATATCGAATCTGTCGGCGTTAAAGCCGGAAAGATCGGCGTCGCGGAAAAATTCAAAAATCTCCTCCGCCTTATCCTTGAATGTAGGACAGTCCTTCACCAGCTCATTGGAAATGCCGTGTATCGCCGTGGTCTCCGGCGGTATCTTCACCTCAGGATTCATGAGCCAGCACTTGCAGATTTCAGTGCCGTCAGGCATAACCTTGATGGCCGCAAGTTCCACAATCCTGTCTTTGCGCGGAGAAAGACCGGTGGATTCGATGTCAAAGACGACTAAAGGACGTTCTAATTTTAGAGATAGCATAAAAGGTCGTTGCGATATAGCGAGCGCACGGCGTCGCAGTCCAAGGTGTGTCCGGCACGGTAGCTGACCACGGTGCCTACGAAACGGTGAGAGCCTGTAAGCGCAAGCGCCGCCATAAGATCGAGCGTTGCGCGGTGCCACACGGGCTCAAGAAACTTCCCGTTATGCGGAAAGCGCGGCTCCGTATAGAACCTGCCAGGTCCATGAATAAGAATATTCTTCTTGTTGTAGCCCCAGTGGCGCGTGGCGGCAAAGAGCTTGCCGACCGTCTTCGCCAAAAGATACTGGCGGTGCGTCGCGTTAGTGCGCGCTAAGCTCGCATAGCGGAATGTCTCAGGGGTCGCGTCAAAGAGTACACGCTGCTCTCCAATAACCGTATTCCATGAAATCGCACAGTCAATGCGGAGATTGCGCTGAGAGGCCTCGGCAGGCAGAAAAAGGAGGAAATCACCGCGCTTGCCGCCGAACGCCACCGGCTCCTTGACCGTGACGAACGTAGCTTCGCCCGCACCCTCCACGATCTTCGCATGCTCCATCGCCTTCACGAGCGGAAGAGACGACTGATCAAAAAGCGGCGGATCTCCGCTGTTGACTTTAATAACGAGATCGTCCACACCGAGCCCAAGCTTGAGAGCGATAATATGCTCCACCATCCTCAAGTAGTTATGAGGCGAGCCGGAACGAAGCACAAGATTGCGCGCGCTCGTCCAGAGATTTGAAATATCCACAAGGGTATCAAGCTGCTCGGGCTGATCCATACGGCGAATCCACCAGCCGGGCCTTGAAGACGGAGCAAAGGTAATCGTCTGCTTGCGGCTACCCTTGAACGTACCCACACCGGCTACGGACGCCTCACCCGCGAGAGTGAGGCGCTTCATCGAAAAAGGGCATGACCGATCTCCAGCCAAGCGCATTTCATCTATCGGCTGCGAACGAAACTTCTCATACGCTGCCGCGATGGCCGCAGTATTCCCGAAGATTGTTTTACCTACTGTATATTCTGGCAAATCTAACATGCAGACAGTATATCATATTTGCTGACATTGTTCATCCGCGCATCTACGGGGGATGCGCCGCTCACACCAATCTTCTGGCGCCAAGCATCGAAAGGCAAAGAGCCACGAGGAAAAGAGCCGTGCCGCCTGAAAGGAAATGCGGAAAATACTCATCCCAGCGATTCCACTCCATAGCCTCGATAGACGTAGTCTCAAGCTGATCAATCTCGGCAAGAGCCGCCTCCAAGGCCTCCTTGTCGTTCACTCCGAAATACATGCCGTCCGTCTTGGCGGCGATCTCCTTAAGCTGCGCCTCATCAAATCCCGTCTGGCTGTTCCTGATAATCTCACGGCCGTACATATCCACAAAAAGACGCGGCGCGATGCGTGATGAGGTTCCCACACCGATGGTGTAAACCTTGATTCCCATCTTGGCGGCGCTATCCGCTGCCACAGAAGGCTCTACAGCCCCTTCTCGCTCACCTATATTGCTCATACCGTCTGAGAGAAGAATCACTATCTTCGACTTGAGCTTTGCATCCTTCAGGCGAAGAAGCGCCACGGACAGCCCGTCGCCCACAGCCGTCTCCGCCTCACCGTCACCCATAGGAATCTCTACGCCTTCAAGAACCTTGAGAAGAGACTCGTGATCCGCCGTCAATGGCGAGCGAGCAGACGCATACGTTCCAAATGTCACAAGCCCTATCAAATCGTCAGGGCGGCGCGCTACAAAATCAGCAAAGACACGCTTGACGAATGCGAGGCGCGTAGTGTCCTTGGAATACTTCATACCTTCGGGAGTCAGATCCAACGTGCTCATAGAGCCGGAAACGTCAGCCACCATCGCAATCGCAATAGAGTCTACGTTCTTCCTGTTCTTCCCCAAAGGAATGCGCGGACGCGAAGATGCCACGACAAGAAGCGCAAGCGCCGCGAGCGTCAGCCAAGGCGCGAGAGATGCGGCATAATAACGCCATGTGGTCCGAACCTTACCGATGCGGGCAACCGCCGAAAATTTAAACCCTGTCCCGCGCGAGGCTCTGAGCATTCTCCAGGCGGCATAAAAGAGCGGAAGAAATAGCGCCAGGGCATATGGATACGCAAAAGACATCACACTCCTCCATTCCGCCGCAAACGCGATCTTACGAACTTATCGTCAGAGGCAATGTAGGCCCGTGCACTTTCCGTAGCGCCATCGGCCGTCTCTGCGGTGGCCTCAACTCCCGCAAACTTAACCATATCGGCCTTGTTGAGAAAGTCCATCAGAGCATCTATGGCCTCCTTCGGGAAATCGTCGGACGCTCGCACAGCGGCAAAAAACTCTTCTGTGGTAAGATGAGGAGCCTTGATGCCGTGCTGCCTGCGAACATATCGGCGGACAACCATAGTAAGCTCAACATAAAAATCCTTGAACTTGCCGCGTCCAGGAAGCCCCTTCCGTACGAGCCTATCAAGCTCCACCCATGCACGCTCCACAGGGCTCATCCTGTGCTCGCGCCATTTTGAAGAAATAAACTTGACAAGGCGATAGAGCCCCGCAAGAGCCGCTGCGAAAGCGGCAAGCAGAGCAAAAAACCACCCGACAAGCCTCCAACTGAGCGGAGGAAAATCCTTTTCAGGATCAATCTCCATTGCCCCTTGAACGCTTTGGCGCTCCGCCGGCGGCTTGAAATAGATTGGTCCTGCCACAAACCCCTGAGAGCCCTTCACCTCGACGGCGAAGGGAGCTACCTTGTAATCCTTTGCGCACGGCTCGGGAACAAGCCTCCACCGAATCGACTGCGAGCGCGTCCCGTCTTTCGCCACTTCTGGCTCGTCGGCAAACTCCTCCGCGAGGGAAAAGCCGCGCACACGGGGGCGAAGGTCAATCTGCTCAACCTCAATTCCCTTGGAGGAAACTATCCTCATGTCAAGAAAAACACTCCTGCCGGGATCGATGGTATCGCGGTCGGCTTCGACCGTAAGCCTTACGCCGAAATTCTCCACGTTCAAAAGTGAAACAGCAAGAAGAACCGAACAAAGCATACACCTTACCTTCTCTTTCTCGCACGCCGCTTAAAAAGGCTCCTTACGTCATCAACGTAGGGTCTGTCTGTTGAAAGCCCAAGGACATCAATTCCGGAGCGGCGGAAGAACCGCTCCCATCCACCGGCCTCCTCCGCGGCGGCGGCCGCAAATTCGCGGCGAACATCTGCGCTTGACGTGTCCACGAAAACAACTTCGCCGCTCTCCGGATCCTCGAGCTCCACGAGACCAACATCCGGGATCGCGCATTCGGCAGGATCGGAAACTTTTACCGCCACTAAATCATGGCGGCGCGCCATCGCGCGCATCATACGCTCAACGGTTTCACGCGAATCAGCAGAAACATTCGGAAAAATAAAGTCGCTGACAAGGAAAACGACGGCTCGCCTTTTCCTGACGCCGTCAAGAAAGCGGATTGCGCCAGCAACATCCGTCCCGCCCTCTGCGCCGTCTCCCGCAGCAAGAACTTCGCGAACAAGCCGCATCACGCTATCGCGCCCTTTTCGCGGGGGGATGTACTTGACGATTTTGTCTGAAAAGAGAATAAGCCCCACCTTGTCTTGATTGCGAATTGCCGTGAGAGCCAAGAGGGATGTCACCTCTGCAGCAAGCTCTGCCTTTGTGCGCTCAGAGCTTCCGTAGCTCTGTGAACCTGAAACATCCACAAGAAAAAGAATCGTAAGCTCGCGCTCTTCACTGAAACGCTTGATGTAAGGGACACCCGTACGGGCAGTCACATTCCAATCAATCGAACGAACATCATCTCCGATCTCGTATGGCCTTACCTCGTCGAACTCAACACCCTGTCCTTTGAACGTGGAATGGTAATTGCCGCTCAGCTCGTCATCGACAAGCCGATCGGTAAGGACGCGAATCCTCCCGACCTTGGCCATCAATTCTTTTATGTCCAGCGCCATATTACGGAACGGGAACTTCGTCGAGAATCTTATCGATAATCTTATCGGAAGTAATATTCTCAGCCTCGGCCTCGTATGTCAGAAGAATTCTGTGGCGAAGAACATCGTGCACCACTTCCTTCACATCCTGCGGAGTGGCATACGGGCGGCCCTTAAGAAGAGCATTGCCGCGCGCAGCAAGATTGAGCGCCAAAGTAGCGCGCGGGCTTGCTCCGTTTTGGATATATGGATCTTTTTCACGCGTCTTGAATACGATGGCGAGAATGTAGTCGCCCACCTTCTCGTCGCAATAAATCATTGAAAGTGACTCGCGAAGAGCTGCTATATCCTCACGAGAAACTACTTGAGTGGCTTTGGGCTTATCAGCCGATTCGGCAAAACGCTGCATAATGCGCCTCTCATCCGCCATCGTGGGCGGCTCTACGAGACACTTAAACATAAAGCGGTCCACCTGCGCTTCGGGCAGAGGATATGTCCCCTCCTGCTCTATGGGATTTTGCGTTGCAAGAACAAGAAACGGCTCGGGGAGCTGATATGTTTCGTCGCCAATCGTCACCTGACGCTCCTGCATGGCCTCTAAAAGAGCGGACTGCACCTTGGCGGGAGCGCGGTTGATTTCATCGGCCAAAAGAAGGTTTGTAAAAACAGGACCTTTCTTCGGCGTAAACTCGCCGGTCTTGGGCGAATAGACGAGCGTGCCTACAACATCAGCAGGCAAGAGATCCGGCGTAAAGGAAATGCGCTTGAAATCAACGCCAAGGGCCTTGGCGAGCGTATTGCAGGAAAGTGTCTTGGCAAGGCCAGGAACGCCTTCAAGAAGAATATGCCCATCCGTGACCAGCGCCAAAAGAAGGCGATCCACAAGCTTCTCCTGCCCTACGATAACGCGGGAAACCTCATCCCTGATCCGAATAACGAGTTCCTTCTGTGATGCTATTCTGGCTGTCGCGTCTTTGAGATCCATTGCAAGTCTCCTTTTAATTTCAAGTCTTATAGAATAAAGCTTATTATTTTTCCCGCTTTGAAGATCCGAATATCTTGTCTACAATAATCGCAATTGCGCCGTCACCCGTGATATTACAGGCCGTTCCAATGGAATCAGTAGTAAGATATAGCGCAATCATAAGCGCAATTTGCGTCTGATCAAATCCAAGCATAGATTCAAGAAGTCCGATTGCCGCCATCACAGCTCCACCGGGAACTCCGGGTGCTGCGATCATCATAATGCCCACGAGTACGATAAAGCCAGTGAAAGTGGCAAGGCTCACGTCAGCGCCGCGACCAGCGGCAAGAAGAAGTGCAACTGCACAGGAAACGATCTTGACGGTTGAACCTGCAAGGTGGACGGTTGCGCAGAGAGGAATGGTGAAATCTGCGATTTCCCTGCTCACTCCGTTGGCAAGCGTCTGAGCGCGTGTAACAGGAATGGTGGCAGCCGAGGAAGAGGTGCCGAGCGCCGTGATATATGCAGGATACATCTTGAGCATTGCCTTGAAAGGATTCCTGCGAGCGATTATACCTGCGATGCAGAACAGAACAAAGATCACAACAAGGGTTAAAAGCGAAAATACAGCTATGATGACGGCAAAATCGGCAAGAATGCGCTTCGCGTTTCCAGAAGCCGTCATCTCAAGAAAAATTCCGAAGATAAACAAAGGCAAAAGCGGCAGAAGCGAATAGGCAATCGACTTCTCCACAACAGATCTGAACTCTATAAAAATGCGCTTTAGAGAGTCCGAATTTGTAAACACCATGCCAAGACCGACCAAGAACGAAAACACAAGAGCCGTCATCACATCCATAAGCGGTGGGATCGCGATCTTGAAATACGGAGCGAATTTACCGGAGATCTCCAATGCGTCGATATCCGCTACCGGATTTACAATTGACGGGAATGCGGCCGCCGAAACAAAATAACCAAGAAATCCGGAAAATAGCGTGGAGCAGTATGATAGGGCCACCGTGACCAAAAGAAGCTTCCCGGCACCACGCCCTGTCTCCGCTATCGCAGGAGCAACGAGCCCCAGAATAATCAACGGCACCATGAACTTAATAAACTGGCCGATAATTTCAACTACAGTATTCACACCGCGCACAAACGGTGCCGAGACGAACATGCCGAGGATAATTCCGAGGACAATAGCTAAGACTATGCGTGGAAGGAGACCTATTTTTTTCATACCCCATAATTATATCATAAATTGCATTCGCGCGAATCAAAAACAACCGGGAGCCGTAATCGGTTAGTCGAATGTGCGGACTAACGCCGCCCATCCGACTAATCAATTTGCGTTGCGCCATAAAAGCGCGTCAACATCCGCGTTCTTGTCGCGTCCAATTTCGTCAAGAACAGAAGAAAGCTTCGCAACAGGATC
>JAGBZQ010000107.1 GCA_017628165.1 Kiritimatiellia bacterium
ACATCTGCGAAACGTCGGGATAACGCACGCCCACCCAGCCCGTAAAGAGCTGCCCCGCATAGGTAAAGCCCGCCGGGTGGCTATCGTGGTAATCAACGAGTTTAAGACGGTTGGCCCACGCATTTTCGAGATTGAAGGTGGAAACGTCGTCCGAGACGACTCCGCTGTGGTTGTTGGAGATGACGGCCGTACCGGTGATATGCAGCACCGGCCCCGAGTTTCCGAGATAGATGCCGCCGCCGAAGAACCCGGCTCCGCAGGTGTTGTTGGTGATGTACCCGCCGGAGATATAGATGTCGCCGCGGGCGTTGATACCGTAGTTGTCGACCGAATCGACGCGTGTGCCGTCCGTATGGATCGCGCCGCCCGCCCCCTTGGCCGTGCAGTTGGCGATCGTGCCGCCGGTCATGATCACGGTGCCGTAGTCGCAGCAGATCGCCCCGCCCTTGCCGGGTTGCGACTCGTTTTTGCAGTTCAGTATCGCGGAGCCGGGATTCATCGTGAATACGGCGCCCGTCTTGATGTGGATGACCGCGTTTTCGTTTCTGGTGTTGGAGCTCAAATACGCATTCTGGATCGTCGCTCCGTTCATAAGAATCATGCGCGCGACATTCGTAACCCCTCCGACAACCTGCTGCGCCGCCAGATTGAACACGTCCTTGATCTGCCGCATATCGTGGCAGTCGTAAGTGACGTTCGTCATGATCAGCGTAGCGCCGGCGTTGATCGTCGTACCGAAAGAGACGCCTTCGTTGAAGATGGAGAAATGGTTCCCGTCCTTGCTCTTTACGGTTATCCGCTTGCGGATAACCACATTGGCATTTACGGTGACATCGTTCTGGAGTTCAAGGATATCGCCGTCGCTCGCCCGGTTAACCGCTTCAGTGAAACGGTTTTCCTTGGGTTTGACGCTGTTGCCGCTCCAGCCGGTAATCGTCCACGTCCTCGCCGCAGCCTCTAAGGAAACCGCTGAAACCAATGCCGCCAAAGCGAACGCCGTCAATCTTGCCGAAAAAAACATCATCGCTCCTCCCCTTCGCACGCCAAAGCCCGGTAATACACCTTCTTGCCCTTCAGCTCAACTCCGTCGGCGGCTGAATCCCAGGTAACACGGTGATCCCCCGCCCGGTGCAGATCGTGGCGATCGCCCAACCGCTGAATCTGACTGACATCGGCATTCTTGCGGAATGTCTTGAGCTGGATAGTATTGGTGACACCGTCTTCTTCATACGTCGCGAGAAAGACGAGACGATACTTGACCGCATTCGTTTCGGCAACGGAATAGTCGATATCCACCAGGTTGTTCCAAGGATAGCGCTGCCGCGCCCGGTAGATCTGCGTGATCACCGGCTGGAATATGGGCGTAAGCGTAATGTTCGTCGTAACCAGAAAGGAGAATACGAGCTTCTGGGCCGATTCCGGCTCGATCGTTCCATTGATGTCCCATCCGTTTAGATAATGCGCGCTCTCCGGCTGAGCATGCACGGTCACAAGCGAATTGGAAATATAGCTGTCACCGTAAATGGTAACGCCGGAAACCTGACCGCCGGTGAAGGTGCCGAGCTTGACTAAGAATACACCGGGTTTACTCGGAGCTTGAGGATTTTTAAGCGGTTCAACGGTGGCGGCGCCCATGATATTGCGCTGAAAACCGTCTTCATCCGGAAGGCGGCTGTCACCGTTGAAAGTGACGGTAACGAGCATAGCCTCCGTCGGCTCTTTCATGTCGCCCTGCTCGCCGCCGAGCGCGACAATCTCATCCCCTACCAAATAGCCCATGTAAATATCCTTCCCGCCGTTGAGAAGACTGGAATAGTCGAAATACGTATCGACCGCCAATGTAAAGACGTAATGGTTAGTCTCCACTGACGTCATAACCGGCACATAGGCATAGGGATTCTCTTCCGGCGAAAGAGGGGGGACGTGCGGATGTGTAAACGGCGAAGAGGTGTTAACCCCGTTTTCACCAGGGTCGCCGCCCGCGGCGACGATTCCGTCCTCGCGGTATTCCGCAAAAAGCCCATCCACTTTCACTGTCAGATTAGTCGAGTCCACCCGGTCCATACCAGCGGTCGCATCGATTGCCGTATTGGCGAGATGGCAGTAATGCTCGGTACTCGATCCTTCATACCGGCCGAGCGAGACATTGTTGACGAAATCACCCGTATCGTAACCGTTGTGGGCGAGAATGGAATTGGCGATATACACATTGCCCGCGCCGCCCGCGTTACCGATGGCACCGCCGGCGGTAATGCCGTAGTCGTCGGAAGTGGTGATGTTGCCGGTAAACGTGGAATTGAGCACGTAAAGATCGCCGCCCTTGCAGTTGTTGATTCCCCCACCGATTTCGGTAGAAGCATTATTGGCGACCACACAGTTGTTAAGGCACATAATCCCCTGGTTTTCCGCAGCTCCGCCGCCATGGGAGGGCCCGAGCGACTCGTTCTCGGTGAGCGAACAGCGGTCCATAATCACTGTACCACCATTTCTGTAGACTGTTTCTCCGCCGCTGTTTATAGCCTCCGCGAAATTGAGAATGCCGCCGCCGTACCAGTTGGCGTTGCGCACGATGTTGCACCCGACCAAAACCGCCGTAGCCCCCGGCCGGTTGAGAAGCGCCGTGCCGGTACGCAGAATATCGGTATCGTACATCGTAAGAAGCCCGTCATTGTCGATGCCGCCCGTAGTGGCCGCGTCACCATTAACCGTCCGACTTCCTTCAAATCCACCGTATAGCGTAAGATTGGAAATCGTGACGCGCGCCCCGTCGTGAATATCAAAGAGATTATAAGTGCTGTACTCCCCGCTGGCCGGAGTCAGAATTTCATTATAAACACCATCATTATTTGCCTTTAGCGTAACCTTTCCGTTGTCGGGAAGAAACGGGTCTTCCACCTGAACGATCTTACGTGAGCCCGTCGTGAGGCTGTTGGCTGAAAGATAAGTACCGTCCTCAAGCGTTATAGTATTCTTGACAACAACCTTCGAAACAGACGGGTTGTCAAGCGCATCCAGCAAATCCTCAAGCGTGGAAACCTCCGCCCTCCCGCTACTGTCTACCGTATAATCCGAGAATGCTGCGTGAATTGGAGCAAAAACAAACAAGGCGCATATATAAAAAGCAACATGCGCCGTATGTTTTTTCAAAAAACTGGCTATTTTCATCTTTGTATACCGCTCGTTTTTAACGAATTAGCGGTATATTATACTAAATTTTTGCCTTAGACTGCAATAGCCGCAAGTATTTCGTCGGCTTTCGTGACTCCATCGAAGGAAGCCACCATCTGCCCGTCCTTGAATATCCTGATTGCAGGAATTGACATAATGCCAAACCTCTCGGCAAGAGCAAGCGAGCGATCTATATCCACCTTTGCAATCATAAGCTCAGGATGCTGCGGAGCAAGATTAGCCTCGAGAATCCTACCCTGCATTTGACACGGACCGCACCATGTGGCCCAAAAGTCCACAATCACTGTGCCAGAAGCAATAACGGAATCGAAATTGGATTCATTTGCTTCAATTATCATACATAGCCTCCCTTCTGGAGATAATTCTGAGCCTCGATCGCAGCCTGCGCACCCGCGCCTGCGGCAATCACGGCCTGTTTATAAAAGGGATCTGCGCAGTCGCCTGCGGCAAATACTCCTTCGACATTCGTTTTAACGCCGTCCACCTTGACATATCCTGCCCCGTCAAGCTCAACCGATCCGGCAAGAAATTTAGTGACCGGCTCGTGACCAATGGCCACAAAAGCCCCGGCAACAGCAATCTCACGCCCACCCGAAAGCTTGAGTGCATTCAAGTGTGCGCCGTCACCCGCAAACGCCTCAACTGTCGTTTCCATAAAAAGCGTGATGTTTTCCGCTGCTTTTACGCGCTCCACAAGCACCTTCGCGCCTCTAAACGAATCGCGGCGATGAATGAGGGCCACAGACTTTGCGATACGCGAAAGATAAATAGCATCTCCAAGCGCCGTATCTCCGCCGCCGATAACCGCCACGTCAGCTCCCTTGAAAAACGCTCCGTCGCACACGGCACAGGCGCTGACACCCTTGTTCTTGTATTTCATCTCGCCGGGAAGCCCTGTCCAGCGGGCGCCCGCGCCAGTAGCCACGATGACGCTTCTGGCCCTGTAGGCACCCATCATTCCGTCAAGGCGCTTTTCGGCCCCAGAGAAATCTACAGACGAAACCTCATCCATCTCAAAGCGGACGCCTGAGCGCTCAGCTTGCGTGCGCATTGCCGCCATAAGAGCCATGCCCGTCACCGGTTCTGCAAATCCCGGGAAATTCTCCACCTCAGAAGTCTCAGTCAACTGGCCGCCGGCAAGCATGCCCTCTATAATCAAAGGGTTAAGCCCGGCTCTGGCAGCATAAATTCCGGCAGTAAGCCCTGCAGGCCCACTCCCTATAATTACGAGATTCTCTACTTTTTCTTGCGCCATATCGTCATGCCCTCCTTGACATTTTTAGGGTCTATCAAGTTCCCTGGCGTCACTTTGCCCTTGTAAAGGTAATATGTATCGGAAGCCTTCCAATTCTTGCCCGCGATGCTGAGTGGCATCTTTTTCTTTGTGATCGTGCCGAGAACCACATACCCTTGCGCATTCAGGTCGGAAATCGTCTGCGGAACCTTGTTGAACGCCTTCGTGGGCGGACGAGAATTAATCTCACCCTTGATGCCTACGGTCTTCCCTTTTGCATTTTCTTTGACACCATTCTTTTTGCCGCCCTTCTCGATCTTCACGCCCGCGCGCGACTTGGTCGGGTCTACACCTTTGACTCTGCCTTTGCCGTAGGACGCCACCATCGTGTCCACAGATGTATAGAGTACCTTGTTGAGATATGCATCCTTCACCACAAGGCGCTTGGCGCGGACATCAGGATCAAACAGCGGCCGCGTCTTGAGATTCAGATAGCTGCGCACGCTCGGCATGGCAAAAAGCATTCCGCAACGTTTGCGCCCGCGATGCTTGCACTTGTGCCACTTGTTTGGGCTGCCGTACGCCACCTGACTGTGAGTAACCACCCTGTCGTCCGGAATGCCGTATATCTTCTGCAGCTCCTCCACCAGCACACGGATGGCATCAAGCTGCTTCTTTGGCATCGCCTTGTTGTGATAGCCCACGCATTCGATGCCCACGGAAAACTCATCCACCTCCTCCTTGGCGTTCCACATTGAGCACCCGGCATGAAACGCTACGCGGTGGCGGTCAATAATCTGATAGACCGTGCCGTCCTCAACTACGCAATAATGGCACAGCCCCCGTTCGGACGTGTGCCTAAGCGAACTTTTGGCCGGCGCCTCTGTGGTATGAAGCACAATAAGCTCCGTAGACTTGCGCACCGGCCTGTCGGGATTCAGCGCGCTTCGATAGCGTTTATTCACGCTGACGCCCGCAAATGCAGACGCAGAGCAAAGCAACGCTATCAAAAACGCGAACCAACGCATCAGATGTTGAGCGATGTCTTAGACCACGGTTCCTTGCCTGTGAGAAGCGAGGGCGTGGTCATTTCCTGAGGAACGGGAATGCCGAGCATCTGAAGCGCTGTCGGAGCAACGGCGGAAAGCTTCGCGAGAGGAGCGAGCCTTACGCCGGCCGCGTCATTTGCCACATAAAAACACTCGACGAGATTGAGTGTGTGAGAGGTCTTGGTGAGATCCGTCTTGTAGTCGACCATCTGCTCAGCATTGCCGTGATCGGCAAAGATGAGAACATGGGCATCGAGCTCCATGAGACGAGGAAGTATCTTGCCGATGCACTCGTCGGTAACCTCAACGGCCTTCTTCGCGGCGTCAAAATCGCCCGTATGGCCAACCATATCGCAGTTGGCGTAGTTGACTGCGATGAAGCCGTATGGATTGTTCTCAAGACGCTTGAGAAGCTCATCCGTCACGGTGTACGCATCCATTTCGGGATGGGAGGCGAACGTGGCGGGATCAAAGCGGCTCGGGACGTCCACCTGGTCTTCTCCCTCGGAGGGAGTGGTAGACTTTCCGTTGAAGAAGCTCGTGACATGGCGGAACTTCTGAGTCTCGGCTATGCGCAGCTGCTTAAGCCCCGCCTTGGAAATGACCTCGCCGAGAAGATTGTCCATGCTGCCACCTGCTCCGCCGGCGCCAAGGAGATAATCCTCAAACTCATCCCAATAGCGCGAGAAGCCAAGGAACGTGACAGCCGGGCGGCGCGCGCGAACACCCGCATAATCGTCACACACGAACGCCTGGGTAAGCTGAATCGCGCGATCCTGGCGGTAGTTCGTGTGCATTACAACATCGCCATCCTGCATTCCGGCATAATCACCAATGACATAGCACGGAATATACTCATCGGTCATGGGGGTGTTGTCAGGGGTCTTGCCTGTTTCATACTCGCGCTTGACGGCATCTTCGATAGAATTGACGCGCTCGCCGGCGCAATCCACGATGCACGAATAGGCAGTATCGGTAAGAGCATACTTCTTGGCGCGATCCATGCCGTAATAGCGGCCCATTGCCGTGCCGATAACGGCATTGCCGATGGTGGCGAGCTCCTGTTTGAGGCGGGCGATATATTCAAGCGTAGACCTGGGGGGAGTGTCACGGCCGTCAAGGAACGGGTGAACGACAATCTTTCCCTCGGGAAATTCAGAGCGTGCGCGCTTCATAAGCTTGAAAAGATGCTCCTGATGAGCATGGACGCCCTCGTCCTGAAGAAGTCCAAAGAAGTGGAACTGGGAATTGTTTTTCTTCCAGTTTGCGATAAGATTCTCCCACTTCTCGTTCTTGAAAAGATCTCCGGAGGCAAGGCCGTCGTCAATGCGCTTAAGCTCCTGCACAACGATGCGCCCGGCTCCCATATTGAGGTGTCCTACTTCAGATGACCCCTGATAGCCGTCGGGAAGACCTACGGCCTCGCCGCAGCAATCGAGAAGACAATGGGGATAGCGTGCGCGGATCTGGTCGATGACGGGAGTCTTGGCGGCAAACACGCTGTTGCCTGCCTGACGGGCGTTAACACCCCAACCGTCACGGATAATGAATACGACTGGTCTCATTTTTCTCTCCTCTTGTTTAAAATTCAACTTTATTTTTCAACTCATAAGTATATCAAATCACTGCCCTGCCGTGCTGAAAAAATTGCATCCTTATCACAAACTTGGGGCGCATAAGCGTAATTCACCCAGAGATCCGCCATCTCAATCATTTCAGGCGCATAAAACTGCGGATTTTGGTATAATATCCAATATATGGAAAAGAAAAAAACATCTCGCCCCGTTCCGTGGCTTTTAATCGTTCTTATCGCGGTTTTAGCGTACTCTTTCATGCGCGTCAATATTGGCACAGAGCCTGTATCTGAGATTTCTCAGGCGGAGTTCCTATTGGCCATCAACGAAAACCGCATAACCCAGCCCATCAAACGCATAATCCAGCTTGACGAAGGCATCACTTACTTCGAGGCTCAGGAAATTCTGCCGCAAACGCAAGAGCAGATAAAATCCAAGGAAGATCCGAAGCGCCGCACAGTTCGGATAAATCTTGCGCTTGGCGAAAATGAAACCCTTATGAACTTTCTCATGAACCGCGGCATCAAGGTGGAGGTTCAAAACAAATCAAGCGCTATATCGCCATTCCTGATGAACACTCTTTTCTTCATCGGAATGATCTTTCTGTTCTACTGGTTTATGGGCCGTAAGCTCGGAGGAAGCGGCGGTCCATTTGGAATGGGCAAGTCGCGCGCAAAAGTACTGAATGGCAAGGAGGATAAAAAGCTCGCGACATTTGACAACGTTGCCGGCATCGACGAAGCGAAAGAGGAAGTTCAGGAAATTGTCGAATTCCTCAAAGATCCATCCGCCTTTCAAAAACTCGGCGGCAGGATTCCCAAGGGAGTCCTTCTTGTTGGGCCGCCCGGCACCGGCAAAACGCTCCTTGCCCGTGCAATCGCAGGCGAAGCGCAAGTACCCTTCTTCGCGATCTCCGGCAGCGACTTTGAAGAAATGTTCGTGGGCGTGGGCGCTTCGCGTATGCGCGACATGTTCGCTGAGGCGAAAAAGCGCTCTCCATGCATCGTCTTCATTGACGAAATTGATTCCATCGGCATGAAGCGCAGCGGGGCGGGCGCGATGACAGGCAGCCACTCCTACGAGCAGACACTCAATACAATGCTCGTCGAGATGGATGGATTCGATCCAAATGAAGGAGTCATCGTAATCGCCGCCACAAACCGTCCCGACACGCTCGACGCCGCGCTCTTGAGGCCCGGGCGCTTTGATCGCCAGGTTCATATCGATCTTCCCACGCTCAAGGGGCGCGAAGAAATCCTTGAGCTTCACGGCAAAAAAATCACTTTCTCCCCGGACGCCGACTTAAAGCGCGTCGCGCGGGGCACTCCCGGGTTCTCCGGAGCGGAGCTCGCAAATCTCCTGAACGAGGCCGCACTCCTCTCCGTCCGCAAAAAGCTCGACGCCGTGGATATGGCCACCCTTGATGAAGCGCGCGACAAGATTCTTTGGGGCAGAGAGCGCAAGTCTGCCGGTTATTCGCGCAGAGACCGCGAGATCACGGCATGGCATGAGTCCGGCCACGCGATACTCCAGCTCCTTCTTGAAAACACAGATCCTCTCCACAAGGTCACGATCATTCCGCGCGGCCGTGCGCTCGGGGCCACAATGACGCTTCCTGAAAAAGACATCCTCAACAGGACGAAAGCCCACTTCCTTGACGAGCTTGTGGTTCTCGCTGGCGGACGCGTGGCGGAGAAGATGTTCACGGGAGATATTTCCACAGGTGCCGCGCAGGACATTGCCATGGCCACCGACATTGCCCGCAAGATGGTGTGCAGCTACGGCATGAGCGAAAAGTTTGGCTTCCAGGCATTCAAGGAGCCGAGCTCCTTCACGGCCGACGAGCTTCCCCCTGCGTTCAGTGAAGAAACTTCGCGCGAAATAGACGCGGAAGTCGCCTCTCTCATTTCAGCGGCATACTCCAGGGCGGAATCTCTCCTTAAGGAAAACCGCGCAAAGATCGAAACGCTCGCAGCCGCTCTCATCGAAAAGGAAACGATGGATGGGCGCGATGTTGAATCGCTGCTCGGCATTGAGCCGAAAAAGACATCCGAGGAGTAAGATGGAAACATTTTCCGCCATAGCACAGATCACCATCCTCTATTTTGTGATCTACGCGATCTTGAAGGAGGCAAAAGGCTCACGCTTTGGGCAGGCGCTCATGGGTGTAGGCGTTTTGGTTGTCTTGCTGGCGGCCTTCACATACCTCTTTGAATTCCATGTGCTCTCACTTCTCGTCAAGTATCTTCTCATCTACTTTGCGATTTCAACGGTTGTCATCTTTCAGCCTGAGATCCGCCGATTCCTCGTGACGATGGGCGCTATAGGCAACCTTGACAAACGCTTGCAGCGTGACGCCACAGTCCTTACTCCGAAAGCGTTGATCGAAATAATCCTCACGCTCTCCGAGAAAAAACTCGGCGCGCTCTTCGCTTTCGAGCAGGCGATCTCGCTGCGCGGATATGAAGCCTCTGGGACGCCCGTAGATGCAATCATGACGGAGGAGCTGCTCGTTTCGATCTTCACGCCGCCTTTGCCGCTTCACGACGGGGGCGCAATCATCCGCAACGGAAGGCTTTCGAGCGCGCACTGCCTCTTTCCCGTGTCGCACAACCCTTCGCTCGCCAGCAGCGGAATGCGTCACCGCGCGGCCGTGGGAATCTCCGAGGAGACCGACGCTCTCGTAATCGTGGTATCGGAAGAGACGGGGAGCGTAGCTATTGCGCACAACGGGAAAATCATGCGCTATACCGGATCGGTGATCACCACCGCGCTCGAGCAGTGGCTTGAAAAATACCTCCCGGCAGACAAGTCGCCGCGCGGATTCTGGCAGAAAAAAATCGCGGCCATCCAGAACGCCATCTTCAGGATGACGAAGGCAAGGAGGGAGAAATGATTGCCATCAGAAAAATCTTCACCGAAAACATTCTCCTGAAAATCCTGGCTCTCGCGCTTGCAATCGCGGCATACGAAGCGCTCAAGCCTCAGGCGGACGAGCTTCACAGCCGGAAAAACGAAAAAACCTCAGAATCAAAAGTCATAAACACAAGATGACGGACACTTCGGAAACAGATCTCAGCAGCGGGAAAAGGAGATTCTTCGGATGGATCCTCTTCCCGATCGCTCTCTTCCCTCTTGCGGCGCTCCTCACATACGACTGGCGCGCGACTGACCTTCAGATCCCAGCGGCCCACAGCACGAACTGGATTGGTCCGCTCGGAGATTTCTTCGCATATTACGGATACTGCCTTCTTGGTTTCGCCGTATGGATTCTCCCCATCTACTGTATCGTTATAAGCTGCAGAATCATCGCGGGTGAATCGCTTCGCCCAGGCATCAGGCTTCTCTGGCGCAGCCTCCTTCTTGTAGCCGCCGCGTCCCTTTTGCAGATCATGGAGCACTACGCGCCCGGAATATAACTCATCACCGAAAAAACGAATGTGATGAATGCAGGAGGCGTCGTGGGCTATCTCATATCTGACAAAATCCTGATTCCTCTTTTCTGCGACATTGGAGCGAGCGTCATCGCCCTTATCGCTCTTGTGACCTCTCTGATTGGCGCTGTCGGAATGAAAAACATTTCCGCATTCTTCGTTTTCATCTTCCGCTGGGCCACGGCCGCAAGTGCGCCTTCAAGCACTTCGCCGGAAGAAGCTGCTTCAATTCAAGCCGCTCGCGAAGCCGCCATGCGCGCCAAAGAAGACGCCCGCCGCCAAAAGGAGGCGGAAAAAGAAGCCGCCAAAAGGCGTAAGGCCGAGGAGGCTCAGCGCAAGGCTGCGGTCAACGCCGCTCCCGCCGCATATAACGAACCTCCGCCCCCGCCTCCGAAAATCATCAGGCCGCGCTCTGATGTCAGGCCGCCTTCGAGCGCCTCCCCTTCGGAAAGCTCCGCCTCTACAGGCGAATACGTCCTTCCGCCTGTTGACTTGCTCGATCCCCTGAAAATTTCAGCCGCCGACCACAGCAATGTGGACAGCATGGCGGAAACACTTATCAGCACACTCCAGCTCTTTGGGGTAAGCGCTACATTGAGCTACACCGTATGCGGCCCCGTTGTCACGAAATACGCAGTCAAGCTCGCCCCAGGAACTCTCTACAACGCCGTATCAAAAATCTACAGCAACCTAAAAGGCGCGCTCCGCGCAAAATCGCTTCGCCTGGAAACTCCCATCCCCGGAGAGGAAGAAGTGGGAATTGAAGTTCCCAACAAGAATCCTGCGAGCATTTCCTTCCGCGAGATTTTTGAGTCGGACAAATGGCGGAATTCCAAAGCCGAGCTCCCCCTTCTCTTCGGAAAGGACGCGGCAGGAAACGAACTCGTGGCAGATCTTGCTTCGATGCCCCACATGCTTGTGGCTGGCGCTACCGGCCAAGGCAAATCCGTCTGCCTCAACTCGCTCATCAACGGCCTTCTCATGACGCGAACGCCGGAGCAGCTTCGCTTCATCATGGTAGACCCCAAGTCGGTGGAATTTACCCCCTATTCAAAAATCCCACATCTCCTTGTTCCCGTCATCACGGAAAACAAGAAGGTGCTCGCCGCGCTTCAATGGGCCGTGACAGAAATGGAAAAGCGTCTTAAGATGTTCGCCGAGGCCGGGGTTAGAAACATTCACAGCTTCAATACCCGTAAAACATTCCTGCAAACGGATATGTTTGGAAATGAGGAAAGCGCAGCTCCTTCGATGCCCCCCACGGTCCCGTATATCGTCATCATCATCGACGAAGTGGCGGATCTCATGTCTGAGTGCGCCAAGGAGGTTGTCCCCGGAATTTCGCGCCTTACCGCCAAAGCGCGCGCCGCCGGCATCCATCTCATCCTTGCGACGCAGCGTCCGGACACCCAGGTCATCACGGGCACAATCAAGGCAAACATCCCCGGGCGCGTTGCGTTCAAAACATCCCAAGCGATTGACTCGCGCACTATTCTTGACGCCCAAGGCGCAGAAAACCTCATCGGCAGAGGCGACATGCTCTTCAAGAGTAAAGACGGAGAGCTCATCCGCGCACAAGGAGCATGGATCTCCGACGACGAGATAAACAGGATCACCGGCTTCATCCAAGAGCATAGCGCGCAGCAGTTTGACGAAGCGTTTAAGTCGAAGCTTGATCGCGTCAAGATCGCCAAAGATGATGACGGCAACGTCATAGACGACGATCAGGACAAGCCGACACGCCGCGAAATAGCGAAGGCGGCTTCGACTGCAAGCGACATCAAAAAAGCAATCGCCTGCCTAATCAACACAAAGCGCGCTTCCGTTTCCCACTTCCAGCGTCAAATGAGCTGGGGATACAACCATGCCACGGTCATTCTGGACAAACTGGCAGATCAAGGGATTGTTTCGCAGGCGTCAGGCATGGGGCCTCGCCAGATATTAATGGATGTGGATCAGCTTGAAAGGCTTCTCGCCGAGGACGAGACCGCTCCTGCCAGCGAGACAGACGGCAGCACGGGCGAGCAGGACTCGGGCACCACTGACAATCTTACGGAGGAAGTGACATGATAGAATTCGGAAGCACACTGCGTTCGGCACGCGAAGCAAAGGGCCTCACCACGCGGCAGCTCGCAGACATGACTCATCTGCTGGTGCAGCAAATAGAAGCGCTGGAGCGCGAGGACTTCTCGCGGATTGCCGCCCCCATCTACGGCCGCGGCTTCGTGAAGCTCTGTTGCGCGGCTCTTGATATCGAGGCAAAGCCACTCGTTGACGCCTTCATGGACATCTACTCCGGCAACAGACCCCCGACAATCAGAATGCGCGAAAATCCGAAGACTGACATCCCGGCGGAGCCTGAGGCGATTTCAGCCGAATCGATAGTTGCGCCTGAGGAAATTTCCGAGGAAATCAAAGAGCATGAAAAAACCGAGCCGAAGGCGCCGGAGCCAGCGGAGCTTCCCTTCACACTCGAGGCCCAGACCATACCGGTAAAACCCCTCCAAACGCCACCGCCTGAAAGAGTCTCGGCTTTTGAGCGCCCGCAGGGGCCGTCTCGGTACGCTACACCTCAGCCTATTGATTACGACACGCCGTCATTCAAGATTCCGCCGACGGTATGGCGCTTCGCCATCATACTGGCAGTTGCAGGAATTTTTCTCTGGCTTGCCATTTCGGGAATACGAGCAATTTACAGAGCATCCATGGATAACTCTTCTGCGTCGGCCAACGACAGCACCGCTGTCGTAACCACCGAAGACCCTGCGCCAGACAAAAAACCTGTCGCCAGAACTCCGATGAAAATAAAACCCCTCTTCATTGACTAACAATAAAAACACTACCATGAAAAACGAAGACGGTTTCACCAATTTCGTCTGCAGATCCTGCAAAACGGAAATCGAAGCATCCTTAGACATGATCGGCGAGGAAACAGAATGTCCCGCGTGCGGAGCCAGAATCACGGTTCCCGACAATCGCGGGAACGACATATTCCGCCTAAAGTCCACATCAGACAAGGCGCGTGCACGCGAACAGGCGATGAAGAGCAAAACCATTCGCATAGAGCTCCCCGATATCTAAATGACCTCGTCAAGTGTTCGAAAAAAGAAAAGCGGGAAAAATCCTCTGCGCAAACTCGCGAGGATTTTTGCGGCTTTTTCAATGCTTCTTTTCGTTTTCCTCACTGCCGCAGGCAACTGGTTTGCCCGTCATCCGCGCGAGTGGCTTGAAGCTAAAGAGAAAACCCTGCCGCTTTTTCTTACGAGAACGCTTCTCTATTTTGGAGAGCCTTCGGCTGATCTCACCGACAGTTTCGGAATTACAGGGCGTGATGCATCTGTAAAGGCGAAAACTCCTGACCCGTCATCGAAAGTCCTTTTTGCGGGAATGCCGAAAAGAAAGACGGCAAAGGCTCCGCGCGACATCTCGATTTTGGATAAAGGCGATTTTATAGTCGGCTGGTCACCATCGCTGAAGCGCCCTGTATGGTGTGCATATCACGTAACTCCAAAAGTAAAATACGAAGCCGGGAAACGCCCGAACTTCAGGAAGGACTCATCGGCAAAATCCTGTCCTGTCGCGGCAAGTTATGCACGCACAGGCTATGACCGCGGTCATCTTGCTCCAAATTACGCGATCGCCACGCGCTACGGGCCCCAGGCTCAGGCGAAAACATTCCTAATGTCCAACATAGCCCCGCAGACGCCTGAGTTAAACCGTGGCGTATGGCGCGAAATCGAACACCGTATTGCTGACCTCTTTACAGCCCGGTGGGGAGAAGTTTGGGTGGTCGTCGGCGCATTATCAGATGATTGCGAAACATTAAGCGGAACAGACATCTCCGTTCCCGCCGCCTTCTATCAGATAGTCATTGCAAAAACTCAAGAAGAAATAAAGGCGCTCGCTTTCATAATCGAGCAGGAAGTCCCGTGGAATGCGTGGCCTCGCCGTTATCTGACAAGCATAGATACCGTTGAAAATCTCTCCGGAATGGACTTCTTCTCCGAATTGGAGGATGCCGTTGAAAACTCACTTGAATCGCAAACGGCGACGCGCCTGTGGACGCTTAGATTCTGGGATGCCTTCAAGGCCGTAAAAATCCATTGCGGGGTGGAAGATTGAAAATAACGGCAGAGACAATCGCTACTGCTGAATGAACAGACGCTAAATGCTCCAGCCGCCGAGCTTTAGGACGCGGCAAGTCTCGGAGACCAAAAGTGCAATCATTAGAACGGGAGCTACAAATCTTACCGTAAAAGAATAAAACCTTTTGGCCTTCATGACCGCACCTGCCGCCTCGCATTCCTCAAAAATCGTCTTCGGCTTAAGTATCCACCCTGCAAAAACACAGGTAAGCGCGGCAAGAATGGGCATCATGACGGAGTTGGCCGAGAAATCAAAGAAATCAAGAAATTGCATTCCAAAAATGGTAATATGTCCCCATACTCCGTAACCGAATGCGGAGAAAGACGCAAGAAAGATCAATACCGAAGCCACAATCAGAGTAGACTTGGCGCGCGCCATTTTGAAAAGATCGCAGACAGATGCCACACACGCCTCGAAAAGAGATATTGCCGATGTGGCGGCCGCAAAAATCACAAGAAGGAAAAACACCATTCCTATCCATGCGCCCGCAACACCTAACGACGCAAACACCTTAGGAAGCGTCACAAACATAAGTCCAGGGCCTTCCTTCATGGCTGTTTCAACCGGAATCCCGTTCTTGACCGCAAAAAGATAAACAACGGGAATAATCATAAGCCCTGCTATCAACGCCACGAAAGTATCGCATATTTCAATCCGGCGGACGCACTTTTCGATGGAATCCGCTTTGCGCATATAACTGCCGTAAGTAATCATGATTCCCATTGCAAGCGAAAGCGAATAGAACATCTGCCCCACTGCGCCAAGAAGCGTCTTGGCAAGAAGCGCCACAGAAAATCCGCCGTCCGCGCCCTTGAACGAATTAAGATCAGGCACAAGGTAATATTTAAGCCCCGCCGCCGATCCCGGCATCAGCATAACATAAACGGATATGGCAATCGCAATCAGGAAAAGAAGCGGCATCATCACAATATTCGATTTTTCGATTCCGTTTTTCACCCCGAGAACAATCACTCCGGCACATCCGGCGATAAAAAATACAGCGTAGGCAAAAGAAGCGTACGATGATGTGATAAACGAATCAAAAAACGCCTTTGAGCATTCCGCGCCAGCACCCATCGGCTCAACTCCGACAAATGCCATTAAAAGATACGTCTTGAAGAAATAAACAACCCATCCTCCGATAACGCAATAATACGGAAGAATCAAAAGCGGAATGATCGTCCCGATAATTCCAAGGAATCCCCACTTCTTATTGAGAATCGAAAATGCCGTCAGCTGCGACTGACGAGTCCTGCGGCCGATTGCAACCTCTGTGAGCATAAGTGTAAAGCCAAGCGTGGCAACGAGCAGCAGATAAACTGCAATGAATGCGCCTCCGCCATACTGCGCGGCAAGATACGGAAATCGCCAAAGATTCCCAAGCCCTATGGCCGATGCCGCTGCGGCAAGCACAAATGCGATCTGCCCAGACCAATTGGCACGCTTCTCCTCCATAACCTCTACCTTTCTCCGAACACTGCACGGCAGTCGGCGGATATTTGCGCTTTCAGCGCTTCAATTGAATTGAACTTCATCTCAGGGCGCAGAAACCTAACAAACCCTACACGGCAGGCGCCGTTCGAAAAATCGGGAAGCTCTCCAGCAAAATGAATTTCAAGAACACGATTCTCCCACGCATCCGCTCCCATTGTTGGAGCGTATCCGAAATTGGCGACCGCATGCGCTCCCCCCACATAAACCTCATAAACGCCGGACTTGAGAAGACGCGAAAACTCCGAAAGACGAATATTCACCGTGGGATACCCCATTTTAGCCCCAAGCCCCTTGCCTCTCTCTACACTTCCGTCAAGCGTCCAAACTCTGCCGAGCATAGCATTAGCGTCAGCAAGAAAACCGTGCGAAATCGCCTCCCTGATTCTGGTGGACGATATCGCCGCGCCGTTGTACTCGGCATAACCTACGACTTCCACTTCATATCCCATGCGGCGCAGAAACTCTCCGTCACCCTCGCCGCCGTTCCCGAACCGCCAATTAGCTCCGCAGCGAACAGTCTTCACGTCCCCGAGCATCGCAAGAAAATCAGATGCGGAGATTCCCTGAAGCTCTTTCGTGAAATCAAGTGCGGTAACCTTCCTTACGCCACACTCCTTGATAGCCGCCACTTTCTCGTCAAACGGCATAAGCAAAGAAACCGCAGTTTCGGGAGTTAGAATTTCAGACGGATGATTTCTGAATGTCAGCGCAGCAGTAGCGCCTTCAAGAATTTTCCGGTGTCCACGATGGACCCCGTCAAAAAATCCTACCGCCAGAACATCCCCCATATTCAGAAATTCTTGACAAACGGTTTTACAAACTTAGGAAGATCCCCCATCTCTGCCTCAAGAAGCTTGTCAAAACGAACGGCCTCGTCAAGCGTCCATCGCCCCACTTTAACACGGCGAAGATCCTCGAGAACAGCCCCGCAGCCAAGGGCCTCGCCAAAATCATTGACGAGAGTGCGGACTATAAGCCCCTTGGTGGCTGAAACAGAAAAAGAAAACTTATTTCCCTCAAAGCGCTCAACATCAAACTTGTAAACATGCGCCAAAAAAGGCTTGTGCTCTCCTGTATCGGCAACTTCATACTCATGCGAAACATCACGGCGGACAGTGCACCAACGGCTCTCGGTCTGAAACACATCGCCCTTAAACTCGGGGAGCGTCTTTTCAATCATCGCGTCGATATCTTCGGGGATGGGCTTTTCCGCTACAATCGCACCGTGGGAGT
>JAGBZQ010000012.1 GCA_017628165.1 Kiritimatiellia bacterium
AAACGAAACCTCCACCTTAGCTCCAGCTTGCGTCTCTGACACACAAGTGCACCACACCCACGAACACACCCACCGCGAATACCCTTCCCATGTGGCAACGCCTGAAACCTCATGCTCGCCACCTTCGCAACCACAATTACCGCTACAGCACCATTTGAAGCCAAGCAGATTGATGTCTGTCATGCAGCACCCGCCTTGCTTGTGTTCGCCGATTCAAGCCGATAGCCGCGGGCGATGTCTTCATCGGAGACAGTAGATGATTGAAGGAGTGAGGGCGTTGTGGTTGTAGTATTTAGTTGTAGTTGTAGAGTGGATTTTCCCCCCGCCTTTCTACCGCTACAACTATCCCCTACACCTTCACCTACTACTTCCCCTCTCTTCACCGATCCGTGCAAAACGAATGCCCCGAACACGACAGGCAAAACAATCTTCCAGAGCAAAGGCAATGCCAACCATCCGCGCCAAATCTCCTTTACCCGCTCGCCCGCAATGCACCACCATAGTATCGCCGCAAGCGCGGTGACAAGCACCGCGCATAGCACAACGAGGATGGTATCAAACAGGCTTATATCAAGCATTTCAATATTTCATAACATGCAAAATATTACCTATTGTAAATATAGCCACGAATGGCGAAGACTTCTTAGCGTCCTACCGCCGCCATCTCGGCGAGAATTGCGCGGGCTGCCGCGGCAGGATCGGAAGCGCCAAGAATCGGGCGTCCGACCACAAGATGAGTGGCTCCTCCGGCAACAGCGTCCGCTGGAGTGGCGACACGCTTCTGATCGCCAACTTCGGCATTTGCGGGACGGACACCCGGCGTCACAAAAAGCGTTCCCGCACGAAGGGCATGAGAAAGCGTAGAGACTTCCCTCGGGCTGCAGACAAGGCCGTTGGCACCGCTTGCCACCGCCAAATAGGCCGCCGAACGAACCTGCTCGGCAGGAGTGCGCGAAAGGATTCCCACATCCTTAAGGTCTGCTTCGTCGAGAGACGTCAAAACCGTGACGGCAAGAATCTTGGGAGCCGCAGCGCCAAACTCGGCCGCAGCATCGGCAGCTGCGCGAATCATCGCGTTGCCGCCGATTGAATGGATGGTCATCAAATCTACGCCAAGCTTGCCGCCGGAACGCACAGCGCGCTCCACGGTACGCGGAATGTCGTGAAATTTGAGGTCGAGGAAGACTTTCTTGCCAAGATCCTTGACAGCCTTGACTATATCCGGACCTTCAGCCGTAAAAAGCTCAAGCCCGATCTTGTAGAACCCCACACCATCGCCAATTTCTTTAATCTTTGCAACAGCCTCTTCACGCGTCTGAACATCAAGAGCCACAATAAGTTCTGCCATTTTCGTATTCCTTTCGATTATTTTTAAATCAGCCAAGTACCGCGTCGACGACTGTCCTGAGCGCGGAAGTATCCACGGTTTCTATCGTGCCCGAATCAACGGCTGCGGCAAAAGCGGGATCGATCGGAAGCGATGCCGAAGCGGCGATCCCGTGAGCCGCTGCAATTTCAGACGATCCCTTTCCGCCAAAGATGCGATGCTCTTTGCCGCAGTCGGGACACTTGAAGACGCTCATGTTCTCCACTATGCCGAGAATGGGCTTTTCCATCATCTCGGCCATGCGCACAGCTTTCTCCACAATGAGCGAGACAAGATCCTGCGGCGAGGTGACAACAACAATTCCATCCACAGGAAGAGACTGAAACACCGTAAGCGGAACATCGCCGGTCCCCGGGGGCATGTCCACAAACATCACGTCCACATCACCCCAGGAGACGTCACTCCAGAACTGCTTGACCACGCCCGCAATCATTGGACCGCGCCAGACGACGGGATCCTTGGGATTTTCTACCACGAGATTGAGCGACATCATCCCCACGCCACCTTGGCTCCTGCATGGCATAATCCCGCCCTCACCGTCGCTGACCGCACGCTCGGTGACACCGAATGCCATTGGAATGGAGGGGCCTGTAATATCGGCATCAAGAATGGCCGTCTTAAGGCCGCGGCGCGACGCCTCCACAGCTAAAAGCTCGGTGACGAGGCTCTTGCCTACGCCGCCCTTGCCGCTCATCACGGCAATGACGCGCTTTACATTGGAACGTGGATTGGCAGGCGCTTTGAAATCATGTTCACCGCTGCACTTGCCGGCTTTTTTCGATGCGCATTCTTCGCAATTATGGTTGCATTCGCTCATTTGGTAGCTTTCCTTAATACATTGTTTCGTATTCGCCTTTGGAAACTTTCTTCAGGCATTTGAATCCCGCTCTCTTTGCGCGGTAATGAAGATCGGTCTTGGAGTGCATAAGCCCGGGCGCGGAGATGACGCGGTAGATTTCACACGCGCAGTAAGGGCACTTTTCAAGCTTCGCGTCCGAAAGGCTCTGCGTGACAGTAAAGCCGTTAGAGCACTTTACACACCCCTTATTCGCGTCTTTGGCCTCGTAGCAATAAACAGGCATATTCACGAATCCTTCCCTGCAAAATGACGTATCGCCGCCGTATACGATCCAAACCCCATTCCGGAGAAGGTCCTCTCGGCGGCAAGCGCGACATACGAGAAGCGGCGAAAATCCTCGCGCTCCATGGGATCAGTGAGATGCACCTCGGCCACGCGCGCCCTGACAGCCTTGATCGCATCATAAATTGCAAGCGACGTATGAGTGTAGGCGGCCGCGTTGAGAACGACCGCATCGAAGACATCCTTCGATTCCTGGATCCAATCCACCAGTACGCCCTCATGATTAGTCTGACGCACCTCAACATCAACACCGGCCTTCTCACCCTCCGCTCTGCAATGCGCTACAAGATCGGCATACGACGCGGACCCGTAGAGATCGACCTCTCGGCTTCCGAGCAAATTGAGATTGGGACCGTTCAAAACGAGAATCTTCATAGGCGAACAATCTCCATTCCCTTAGTGTCGATCGAGAAATCGTAGAAACGCGAATACTTGGAAGGAGCGTTTGCCGTCAACTCTTTCTTGATCAAAGCCGCATCACGTGCGGACGCAGCGAGAATGAACATAAAGCCGCCGCCGCCCGCGCCAGTAAGCGTGGCCGCTTCTGTCCACGGGGCGATGCGCTCTAAGATTTCATCCACACGATCATTTGTGCTGCCTGGATCGAGGAGCTTTTTATCGCGCCAGTAATTGCGGACAGATTCGGCAAAAGCCTTCATATCGCCCTTCGCCAAAGCCTCGGCGGCGATATGCGCATCACGCTTCAGACTCTTGATGAGGACCTTGGCGAAATCATGCGGGTTTTCCGAATAGAAGGAAATCACCTTGCGGAGAATGTTGCGCGCCATGCGCTTCTGCCCGGTGAAATAGAGAAGAGCACGCTCTTTAAGAGCCTTGACTGAAGCCTCCGAAAGAGTAATGGGCGTTATAGCCACCTTCTGCTTTTCACCAGGTTTAGAAACAAGAAGCTTAACACCTCCGAGGAGCCCTCCAAACTGATCCTGCCAGCCGCCGCCGGTGCGCATTTCCTGCTCGAGTCTGAGAGTGAGGTCCGCCACTTCCGCCGCATCTATGCGCCCAAGAAGCGCGGCAATCGTAGCGGCCCCGAGAATGGAGCTTGTCCCCATTCCGCTTCCCTTAGGGAGATCGGCAGAAATGAGAATATCGATTCCGCGCCTGCCAAACTGAAATCCCGTTACCGCCAATGCCGATTTCACAAGCGCGCACCAATCTTGCGGATCTGAATGATCGGCGATTTCCTCTGCGCTCTTGAGGATGCGGCGCTTACCGAGATCGCGCGAAACTACCCGGACGAACTTATCCTTTCGCGGCTTCACCACGACCTCTATCGGACGCTCGCCGTCAAGAAGGACCGCCGCATTTAAAACGGCCCCTCCCTCTAAATTGCAAATCGGAGGAGTGTCGCTCCAGCCGCCCGCAAAATCGATTCGGACTGGCGCAGAGACTTTCACCGCCATAGCGCCGACATCTCCCTTGAAACTCCCGCGCAACTCAAGAAGACGCTTGTAGTCGAGATTTCTGATCTTCTCTCCCATAGAGTGCTTCTCCCAAAGCCCGTCCGTTTTGAAATTATCGTCGAGATTATACTTGAGATCAAACCACTCGCCTTTACCCACAGGGAAAGACGTAAAGCACTCGTTCCTGGCAAGCTTAAGCTTCTTGAAACGTCCGGGAGGAACGTTCGTCACCACATTGCCGCCCGCAAGCTCAAGCTCGCAACCGACAGAATCGACGTAAGTGTTACCGTCACCAAGAAGATTCAGAAGCTCACGCGTTGATCCAATATGAAAGAACGTGCACTTCTTTACGACATTGACGGTGAAATCGGCATATCCTTTAAGAAGCATCTTCGGAAACTCTTCATAGATATCTCCTGACACAGGAAGAGACTTCATCTTTTCGGCGGTAGGCCAGTCGATAAAAAGAATGCCGGTATCTATCAGGTGGGTACCGCTTTTCACATCCGGCTTCTGAAGAAAACCGGAAACCTTCTTCAAGGGACTTGCTTTTTTAATCGCCTTACCTGCCAAATACACTCCATGGCGCCGAGCATGGAACGCTCCGTCGGGATAGGCTACACCCGTAACGCCGCGCGAAGAAAAATCAGTGGCCGCATAATCGAAATCTAAAAGAACATCTCCTGAGACCACAAGCACGCCTCCTTCTTCAGGAAGAGGCAAAGCCCCCATCGTCTCCACGATATGCTCAAACATCGGGCGAGAGTCCGCCATGGGAACAAACGCTTTGCCCATCGCGGCATAGCCAGGCGTTCTACGGGCGTCACCGCCAGAATGGCAGACGAGCACTTTCCCGCCAAGCTTGAGCTTCTTCAAAAGATTCACGGTGGCGCCAAGCGACCCCACGCGCTTTCCGCCAGGATCCGCAATCACATGAACATTGCCCTGATTAAGCGTCTGTGCGCGATATCCGCGCTTTTGCGCTTCATTAGCGGCTGTGATGACGATGTGGTCAAACATTATTTAGAATCCACGCGGACCTTGAGATCTTTAACATCGGCCTTGAGCTTTGCGAACATCTTGGGAAGAAGCGTGCGGCCGCCAAATTCCTTCATTGATTCAGCGGGCGTACCGAGAACATACTTGACCGAGCCGTCAAGAGACTGGGGAACGCCTGCCTGAGGCCCGACCTGCACTCCATCAGCAATCTTGATATGACCCGAAATACCCGCCTGCGCCCAAATAAGGCATCCATAGCCGATCTCCGTGGAGCCGGCTATGCCGCTTTGCGCGATAAGCCCGGAATACCCCTTTACCTTTACATTGTGCCCGATCTGAACGAGATTGTCAATCTTCGTCATAGGCCCAATATATGTCCGCCCGATGCGGGCACGGTCGATTGTGGTGTTGGATCCGATTTCCACTCCATCGCCAATCTCCACGATGCCGAGCTGCGGTATCTTCTCAATAAAGATGCTGCCATCCTCACGGCGGCCGTTGTTGAAGCCGTAGCCGTCACCGCCGAGGCGAACGCCGGAATGGATTATGCACTCGCGCCCGACAATAGTCCCCTCACGGAGAGTTACTTGCGGATAGATGTGCGTACGCGCGCCGACCTTGCTGCCCTCACCGATAAAAACCTGCGCTTCGATAACGGCGCCGTCACCGATCTGGGCACCCTTTTCAATAACCGTCCATGGCCCTACGAAGACATCCGCCCCGAGCGTCACTGATGGATCAATAACCGCTGTAGGGTGGATTCCGGCTTTGCGGACAGGCTCTGGCGGAGCGAAAATCTTCGCAGCTGCCATACACGCCTGATTCGGATCATCGACACGGATTATAGAACAAGGAGCACCAAGCGTCCACTCCTTCGTGAGCAGAACCGCCGATGCCGCCGTTGAAGCCACAAGCTTAACGTGCTTGGGATCTTTGCAAAAGCTCAAATCGCCCTTGCGCGCCTCCTCAAGGCCGCCGCAGGCAACAATCTCAACATCCTCCCCCTCGAGAGTCCCGCCAAGAATCTTCGCAAGCTCACTCGCCTTCATATTACTGCTCCTTTGCGCGGGCGGTTGCGGGATCGACACCCATCTTCTTCAGGATAGCGTCGGTGACATCGAGCGAACCCTTGGAATAAATGGATGCTGCATTATCCAAAATAATATCATAGCCGTTGGCAGAGGCGAAAGCGGCGATTGTCTTTTTAAGATCGTCAGCCTGCGCCTTGAGAAGACGCGCCTCAAGCGCGGAAAGCTCCTGCTGATTGCGCATTGCTTCATTGCGCATCATCTGCTGCTTTTGCAGAAAACGATTCTGAATGGACTGCAAAGACTTCTCGGCTTCTGCTTTGGCCTTGGGTGCAAGCATCGGATTGCGAAGCTCATCGGATACCTTATGTCCCTCCACCTGAATGGCGTCAAGCTCTGCCTTCATTTCATCGAGCTTCTTACGGTAGTCCTTTTCCGTACTTAAGAGAAGTGTTTTGTTGGACTCGTACGTAGCATGGTTCCTTACGAGAAGAAGCATATCCACAGTACCGATCTTGACAGCCGATGCAGAAGCGGCAACAGCAGCCGCAAGAATGAGAAGAGTTGCTTTTTTCATATTTTGTTCTCCTTTAAACTTTGATTATTATATCAAAATACCTTGCTTTTTTAAAGCATGCCTACGACGAATCAAAGTCAAGG
>JAGBZQ010000108.1 GCA_017628165.1 Kiritimatiellia bacterium
AACCCGGCCACCGCCGCGTAACGCCCGAGATAATAGCCCTCGGCCGGCGAAGAGAACACGAAATTGTTCGGCGAGAGCGGGCTGTTGCACACGTAGTATGTGGTCTTGAAGCCCTTTGCGCGGCGCTTTGCCATCTCGGCGAGAAAGTCCTTTGATACATGCTCCATCGCCTGTGAATACACTTCAGGCGAAACGCCGTCAAACGAAGAAATCGGTATATTGCCCGCGAGCGAAAGACGAAGACCGGGCGCCATCTTGCGGACAAACTCCGCAGCGGCCTTCACCTCTTCGGGCTTGCGCTCGTCAAGTGCGATGGCCGTATGCTCGAACCAGCCCTTCTCCTTGAGATGCTTGGCGAAATCCACGAGAAACGGCCCCCAATACTCCTCAAACTCCTTTGTTCCCGGCTTTACGCGCGCAGTCCTATTCATCTTGCCGGGCTCATCCCACCAAACGCGGCAATCGTCCCACGGACAAATCGAGTAGCATGCAATTTCAGGACCAAGGCCACATTCAAGCGCAAAGGCCACGTACTCGTCAAAAAGCGAATAGTCAAAAGTCCACGATCCGTCCTCCGCCTTAATGTGACGGATCATAGACTCATAACCGTCAGTACACTGACGACTCCACGGAAAACGGACAATCGTCGTGGTGATCACCTTCTGCCCGAGATCGGCAAGATCGCGCCAGAACGGACGCATTGCATCATAATGCTCTTTGGAAAACGGCTTCGTCTTGCTTGTTCGCGCAATCGCCCAAGGGTGCTGCCAAATATCAAGATAGAAATCGCGCTTGGCAACAGGAGTAATTGTGCGGTTGACAACCTTCACGCTAAGATCACCGAACTTGTAAATCCCCGCTTTCGCGTTGCGCGGCACCTTAACTTGCACCACGCGCTGCGTGGGGGCGAAATCGCCCCAAACCACGCGGTCGAACGCATTAGTCATAACCTTGCGCCAAATCACCGGAGCCTGACTGTACCCTACGGGCTTAAGCGCGCCCACCTTCACTTCAAAACCCTTGCGCACGTCGGCCACATTCTCTCCGGCGGGAAGAAAAGCGTTTACCGTCTCTCCCTTCCATGCGGTAAGCTCAAGCGCAACCGCCGGGAATAACATCCCGGCAAACACTGCCGCCAATATTGCCATTCTGCACATCTCGGTAACATTCATACCCGCACCTTTCATTTTGAAGTCAATTGAGAAACTCTCTGCGGAACAGCCTTGAGACTTGTCCACATATCTTTTTTAATCTTCTGAACCGCCGGCGTAACCTCGCCAAAGCGAAGAATATATTCCGGCGAATACGTTACTAAAATCTCCGCTCCGGCCGCAGCCTTGACCCACATCCCCGGGCTGGCCTTGAATTCCGGAAACCATTTCTTGAGAGCCGCAGATCCAAGAACCACATAAACGGCGGACTTGGGGAGCGTCCCCTCGCAACAGATCTGCTCCTCGCCGGAAATAACGCCCGGATACGCCGTCTTAAGAGCGTCAAGAATCTTGGCGATCATGGCAGAGCCATTGACCGAAAGAGGCCTGTCGTGAAGAAACACGAAAGCGCCCCCCTTCTCAGGGGCAGCGCTCTTTTGCGCGGAAAGAATTTCTCTCGGCGCTGCAGGGCGTTTAATCTCCATCGCTGCTTGAAACTCCGGCGCCGGAGCGGAAGGCTCTGAACGCGAAGCCGTTTCCACAGGGAGAAGAAGGGAGCGGTCACACTCAAACGCC
>JAGBZQ010000109.1 GCA_017628165.1 Kiritimatiellia bacterium
ATTCTGCGAATCGCGTCGCGCGAACTTTTAAGTATCGCATCGGGACTCTTTCCCTTCCCGGATTCAATCGCCGAATTGATGCGCGCTGTCTCGCGAAGCTCAAGAAGAGCCGAAACAGCACGTGTAAAATTGGCGTTAAGACGCCCGTCCTCCGGCGCCGCTCTAAGCGCGATCTGCGCCGCTGCTGCCGCCTCCTCCAAATGCGATAGCGCATCGGACGCCCCGGGCTTCAGCGCCGCATCGTGCTCAAGCTTGGCCACCACCTCTGCGGCACGCGCACCGTGCGTGCGCGAAAGCATAAGAGGCCTTAAGACCTGAAGCGCATTCGTCACATCTCCCGCGCGGTAGAAATCAACGCCTTCGTTCCATATCTCAACGTCGGTTTTTTGACGCGACGCTTCCGCGTATGCAGCAAAGCCCGATAGAACCGATAATGATACCGCTAAAAACTTCAGCATGACATCTCTCATAAATCAAATTCACCCTTCCGGAAAAAGCTCGCTTAATATCTGCTCGGCAGGAGTGAGGGCGCGCTTCTTATTGTTGCACTCCTTGCAGCAGGGGACGCAATTTGACCGCACCGACTTTCCTCCGCGCGCAACGGGAACCACATGATCCATCGTAAGATTCTCCGCTCCGACATTCCGAGAGCAATAATGGCAGACGCCCTTCTGAAGCTCCGAGCGCCACCAGCTTGTCTTGCGTAACGCGCGCGCCTTCTCCCTCTCACGGCGCACATGAACGGAATCCGCCTGTATATCTATCCAATCATCCACAGAAAACCTCCATTCATTTTTTCAGACACGATGCATGATCCGTGCCTATAAATTCACATGGCGCCCTGCTCGCGAGCAGCCCTACGAGAAAATGCACTCCATAAACAAGATGCGTCAAAACGATACCCAAGAAGACCAGAATCCACATCAGAGGATTGAACGAAAAGGAAGCAAGCGCCGCTAAAAACAAATAGACAGCAAGCGGCAAAACCGCAACCGCCTTGAGCATGGAAGGCACAGGAAGAAGACAAAAAACAGAAAGCCCGGCACAGTAGAGCGCAAACATGCTCGGGAGAAAGTACGCGATGCGGAGCGAATTTGAAGGATAACGCTTCACAAAATATCCGCGATGAAACGCGTAGCGCCCGATCTGCCGCAGATGAGGCGCGAAAAGCGGCCTTCGATGATGGCTCACCACTACCCACGGATCGTAGACGATCCGATATCCCGCGTCAAGGATATCCTTGCAAAGAAGAGTATCCTCACCAGGCCAAAAATCTGTGCGGTAACCGCCGATCTCCTTGAGAACCTCCCTCCTGACGAAAAGGTTGCAGCTCGGATAATCATCCACGTCGCGGCAGACTCCCCCCGCCTCGTAGCGATACCGATAGCCTCCTGAAACGAGAGGTGATGAATAGACGCGCCCGCCCGCCTCTGCCATAAAAGAATCCCCCCTCGGAGAAACCCCAGGGCCTCCAAGTGCAGCGATCGAGCTCTCCCCGAAATATCGCACGGCATATTCGAGCCAACGCACGTCAGGATATGCGTCATCATCAATAAACGCCACCACATCGCCGCTTGCGGCTTCAATGCCGATATTGCGCTTCTCAGCAGGCCGCACCTTCCCCGTGGGGATTGTTTTCAAATCAAAACCGTTCGCCGCCCGCCCCAGATCAACATCCTCGTCAGGGAGAACAATCACTTCAAAATTGCGAAACGTCTGCTCTTGCAGACCGGAGAGACACTCGTCAAGCATCCAGCTCCTGCCCGGACAGGCGATGACAACGGAAAATTTCAAATCCCCTTTAGGAGCTGTAGGCGCCGGTGCCTTGGCGTAATACCGGAGTATCCTCAGCCTATAGAAAACGGCGAGAGAATCCTTGGCCATGGCGATCACGGTGCGCGGCTTTAAAGCACCGAACTTAGTGCCAAAGCGTATCACTACAGGCGCCTCGACTATGCGTGCTCCGCGCTGCCGGGCGATTGCGAGAAGCTCAAGATCGAACGCATACTCCTTTACGAGCATTCGGGCGAGCGCCTCGGAAAGGATCTCCCTCCGAAAAAGCTTCATGCCCGTTTGCGTATCGGTAATGGGGAGCCCTACAAAAAAACGAACCAACGTGAAATAAGCCCAGCTCACAATCCTGCGGTGCCAGGGATATTGAACGACCGAATCCCTGTGGCGCTTGGAGCCTACCACAACATCTGCCTGCGAGCGCAGCAGCGCCTCGAAAAAACAAGGCGTCTGCTCTGGATGAATATCAAGGTCTCCATCCAAAAGCATCACAAATTCACCGGTGGATGCGGCAAATCCGGCCTTGAGCGCGGCGCCCTTGCCGCCATTTTTCACCATTAAAACCGATTTTATCTCCACGCCTTCGTAACGCTCACATATAGCGCAGGAAATCTCAAAGGCGGTGGAATCAAAGGAACCGTCATCCACGACAACGAGCTCAGCCGGGACATGATGCTCCTCAAAAAGACGCGCCGTCCTAGCTATGTTAGTGCCGATCTCCCCGGCCAGATTGTAAACCGGCATAACAACAGAGAGGCGGCCAGCGCCGACCGCCTCCCTGACAACTGCCCAATCAACAATCCTGTCCACCATCCCTTTAGCGGCCAACTGCCTTGCGATAGCGAGCAATAAGCTGATTGGTGGATGCGTCGTGCTTCATAGAAGGCTTCTTGGCCGTGAGATCCGCAAGAACCCCCTTGGCGAGAACCTTGCCAAGCTGGACGCCCCACTGATCGTAGCTGTAGACATTCCAGATGACGCCCTGAACAAAAACCTTATGCTCGTAGAGGGCCACGAGCGCACCGAGCGTCTCGGGGGTCAGTTTCTCACAGAGAAGCGTATTCGTGGGCTTATTGCCCTCGAATGTCTTAAACGGAATAAGCTTCTTTTCAACCCCCTCCTTCTCACACTCTTCAGCCGTCTTGCCGAAAGCAAGAGCCTCGGTCTGTGCAAAGAGATTGGCCATGAGCTTATCATGAAGATCGCCGATCGGATTATGCGTCACGGAGCAACCGATGAAGTCACACGGAATAAGGTGTGTTCCCTGATGGATGAGCTGATAGAACGAGTGCTGGCCGTTCGTGCCGGGCTCTCCCCACTCAATTGGGCCTGTCGTGTATGTGACGGGCTCGCCGTTTTTATCCACGCACTTGCCGTTGGACTCCATATCCATTTGCTGAAGATAGGCCGGGAAGCGAGAAAGATACTGGTCATACGGAAGAACCGAGTAGCTCTCCGCGCCGTAGCCGTTATGGTAAAGAATGCCGAGAAGAGCGAGAATAACGGGCATATTACGCTCGAAACGCGCCGTCCTGAAGTGGCGATCCATCTTGTAGTAGCCCTTGAGAAGCTTCTTGTAATTATTACGGCCGATTGCAATCATAAGAGAAAGGCCGATAGCGGAAGGAAGCGAATAGCGCCCGCCTACCCAATCCCAGAAACCGAACATATTCTTGACGTCGATACCGAACTTGGACACCTCGTCTGCCGCAGTGGAAAGCGCCACAAAGTGCTTGGCTACGGCTTTCTTCGAGCCAAGCTGCTGAACGAGCCAGTCCTTGGCGGCCTCTGCGTTAGACATCGTCTCCTGGGTGGTAAACGTCTTGGATGCCACAATAAAGAGCGTCTCAGCGGCCTTGATTTCACGCAACGTCTCGGCGAGATGCGTAGAGTCTACATTGGAAACGAAGAAAAACTTCATGTTGCGCTTCGTGTACGGCGTAAGCGCAAGGTTGGCCATGACAGGACCGAGATCGCTGCCGCCGATGCCGATATTGACGACATACTTGATTCGCTTGCCTGTAAAGCCCCTCCACACACCTCTGCGGACCGTGTCGGAAAAATCCCCCATCGCGGCGAGAACCTTCCGGACTCCAGGCATGACATCCTTTCCGTCCACCTTGATCTTGGCCTTCGGATCCATATTCCTGAGCGCGGTGTGAAGAACCGCGCGGTCCTCGGTGGCATTGATCTTCTTGCCTGTAAACATCTTTTCAATCTCGGCCTTGAGGTCTGACTTCTCGGCAAGCTTGACGAGCGCCTTCATCATTTCGGCGTCGATGCGGTTCTTGGAATAGTCAAGGAACCATCCTGCCGCCTCGAGCGAAAACCTTTGAGCACGCTCGGGATCCTCTGCAAAATAATCCTTGATCGTCTTGTTCTGGTTCTTGTCGATAAGTTCGTCGACCCTCTCCCATGCTGCTGAATTCATAGATACTCCTCTTTATGTTCTTCAATTGTTATTTTCCGAAGATGCTTCATTTGCAGCAGACGCCTCGGATGCCGCCTGTACAACCTCTTCCTGAGGCTCGTCGCCGCCGCTCTCCTCCGCATCGCAGACAGAGACCGAGACGAGAGTTGCCCCGTCAGAAAGGCGTACGAGCTTGACCCCCTGCGCCATGCGTCCCTGCACGCTGAAATCGGAGACGGCGCTGCGCACCATCTGCTGATCACTCGTGATGGATATCACGCTCTCATCGTCAGAGACTGCGTGAGCGGCCACCACCGCGCCATTCCTATCAGCACCCTTGATGCCGATCATACCCTGCCCACCGCGGCCGTGGCGCGTGAAGTCCTTGAACTCGCAGCGCTTGCCGTAGCCGTTCTCCGTGGCGATGAAAAGCGTCTTTGAGTCATCCACCGCATCAAGCGAGACAACGCAATCACCCTCAAGGAGCCTTACGCCACGAACGCCCGTGGCCGTACGGCCCATGCGCCTGACGTCCGTTGCGGCAAAGCGCATAGCGCGTCCATTGCGCGTAAGCATAATAACATCATCATCCGGCTTTACAAGGCGCACATCCTTGAGCTCATCACCCTCCTCGATGTTGATCGCCCTGATACCGGCTTTGTTGACGTTTTTAAAATCTCCAAGAAGCGTCTTCTTCACCGTTCCCCTGACCGTGGCGAAGAAGACATCCACATCACCCTCGAACGACCGGATCGGCAGAAGATTGAGCACCTGCTCCTCCTCCTGAAGGTTGAGAAGGTTGATGAGCGGACGTCCGAAGCTTGTCCTCGGGGCCTCTGGAATCTGATACGCATCTTTGAGGAAAAGGCGGCCGGTATTCGTGAAGAACATGAGCGAATCGTGCGTCTGCGCCACGAAAACGAGACGGATAAAATCCTCTTCCTTTACCTGCGCGCCCTTGACGCCGTGGCCGCCGCGCTTCTGCTCGCGATATTCAGTAAGCGGAACGCGCTTGATGTATCCCCTGTTGGAAAGCGTGATAACGCACGGAGCATCGGGAATGAGATCCTTGACGGAAACCTCGTTTTCATCTGGAACGAGCTGCGTGCGGCGCTGCGCCTCCTCTTTCATGCAGTAAGCATTCTTGATCTCGGAAAGATCAGCGCGGATAATCGCGTAAACTTTCTCGGGGTCCGCCAGAATCGCCTTGAGCTCGGCGATCGTAGCAAGAATCTTTTCGAGCTCGGCGGCAAGCTTATCACGCTCGAGGCCGACAAGCTGGTATAGGCGCATCTCAAGAATCGCATTAACCTGAAGATCGCTGAAGGCGAATCGCTCCACAAGCCTGTCACGCGCCTCATTGCGCGTCGCCGACGAGCGGATGATCGAAACGACCTCATCAAGATTGTCGATCGCCAGAAGGAGTCCGTCGAGAATGTGCTTGCGCGCCTCCGCCTTCTTGAGCTCATAGCGCGTGCGGCGCGTAATGACATCGAAGCGGTGATCCACGTAACAGCGGAAAAACTCCTTGAGATTGAGAATCTTGGGTCTGCCGCCGTCAATGGCAAGCATAATCGCTCCGAAGGTTGTCTGGAGCTGGGTGTGCTTGTAAAGATGGTTGAGCACCACCTCGGCAATGGCGTCGCGCTTGACTTCAACAATGACGCGGATATCATCCTTTGATTCGTCGCGGATGTCGCTGATCCCAACAATCACCTTTTCCTTGACGAGCTCCACCATGTGCTTGAGCATCTCGGCTTTGTTCACACAGTAGGGAATCTCCGTGATGACGATTCTCTCTCGGCCATTGGCAGCCTTCTCAATCTCGGCAACACCGCGCACTGTGAGCTGCCCGCGCCCCTGGCGATACATCGCATTGATGCCGTTAATGCCGCAAATCTGCGCACCCGTCGGGAAGTCTGGCCCCTTGACGAACTGCATGAGATCGTCAATCGTGCAGTCCTCGCGATGCTGGACGTAATAATCAATCCCATCGCACAGCTCTCCAAGATTGTGCGGCGGAATATTTGTGGCCATGCCGACAGCGATACCAGAGGAGCCGTTCAAGAGAAGATTCGGAAGCTTGGCTGGAAGGACCGTGGGCTCTTCAAGCGTTTCGTCGAAGTTTGGAGCCATATCCACGGTATCTTTGTCAAGATCGCCGAGAAGCTCCTCGGTAATCTTCTGCATGCGCACTTCGGTGTAACGCATGGCGGCCGCGCCATCACCGTCGATGGAGCCGAAGTTGCCATGGCCGTCCACGAGCGGGACTCTAAGCGAAAACGGCTGCGTCATGCGAACGATCGTCTCGTACACGGCGCTATCACCGTGCGGATGGTATTTACCAATAACATCGCCGACGATACGCGCAGACTTCAGGTGCTTCGTATTCCACCTGTTGCCGATTTTGTGCATCGCATAAAGGCAGCGGCGATGGACGGGCTTAAGACCGTCACGCGCATCAGGAAGCGCGCGCCCGACGATAACACTCATGGAGTAATCAATATAGTCGCGGGACATCGATTCCTCGATGGTAACATCCGCCAATCTTGCTGCAGTGTCCGCCTCAGCGGCAACAGCGCCAGTATCTTTGATTTCATCGCTCATAATTGGCGAATATTATACCATTTTTGGGCGCTTTTTTCAAAAAGGATACGCCGGGAAAAGACTCTTTAACGCAATTTAGATTACCGCCGTTTTTTCAAAAAACATTTTGCGCAAAAGCGCCAGACGGCGCTCCTGCCGCTCAAGCGCCCACATGGCAAAACGCCACTTCCTGTCAAAGCCGTAAGAAGCCGGCAAATCTGGCTTAAAAGCCTCAAAGCGGTCACGCATGATGGAAAGCTGCCACGCCATCGCACGCGTGCGATACTCAAAGCCGTCCATAAAGCGAGCGGCCAGATCTTTTACCTCCACCGTATGCTTGCGGGCGTAATCCTTGAGCGCGTGAGCGAAATGGGTCAGGTAGAAGTTGAAAAAATCCGCCACATTTTCATCAGTATGATCAAGACATGGCCACCCGAACGTGCCACGCACGGAGCAAGTGGAAACACGCTTCGGCACTATGCGCGCGCTCATTATATCATACTCGAACTCGTAGATTTCCTTTCCGATGCCGTAAAGAGGAGACTTGATGGCGGGATCGAACTTCTTCATCGCCATGTTCTGTGCAGCGGCATCGCCCATGAGCGATGCGAGCGCCAAAACAACCTCCGCCTCTTCAAGAGACGAGTCATCGGTGTTTTTAAAATAATTCTCAGGAATCGCATCCATCGGCTCGCCCTCGCAACGCTTACGCACGTAAACGTCCACGAAGCGCCTCCTGCCGCCTGTGGCATACCGGCGAAGGATTCTGTATTCACTAAGCGAAATCCCGAGCGCCTTAAACACCCGAATGCGCGAGAGCATATAGCTTGAATAGCCCTTCGTAGCACGCGAAAGAAGCTTCTCTATCATGCTCTGCTCAAGCGGATTTCGGTTCGTCTTGTAAACTATTTCCCGCGTCCTGCCCTGCCCGATCGCGGCATTCTCATCGTCGGTACGCAATTCGTATACGTTCGCGTACTCGATAATCTCGTCCTTGGAGACGAGACGGCGGATGTTTGTGAGAAGAACCTCGCTGCGCTCGTCCGCGCCGGGATGAAAGACAGGGCGACCGTCCACAAACGTCGCCCCGGGAAGAGCGGTTTTGCGGTCATCGAAAGCGGGGGTGGTCCCCTCGCCGGCAACGGAATATATCTCGCCAGTTATGCACATGTAGAGCGTCTCGACCGTGGTCTTCGCCGCATCATCCGAGAAATCGGAACTGCTGAGAAGCGATGCGTAGATGCTCAGGATCTCGCCGGTGCGCTGAATGATTCCAAGAGCACCGATGCGCCCAAGCTCGATGGCCTCCATCAACTTTTCAAGCTCAGGAACAAGGCGCTCGAGCGCTACGCCGCGCTTTAGGCCGAAGAACTCAATCTCGTGATGACCGCGATACTTGGACATGCGCGTAAACGAAGTCTTGTTGCCCTCATAAACGCTCACAAGCTCCTTGAGTCCCTTGATATACGCAGGCATGTCAGACTCGGCGAGGCAGCAAAACTTCCTGAACTCAGCAAACGTCAGGAAATGGACACCCTTCATCGAATGGTAATAAGTAAGCTTAGACGATATTCTCTTGCGGGCAGCGGCAAGCGCCACATCCATCTCGCGGCGAGTCCACGCAAGAGGCTTTACGCGCCACTCCTGCCCGAGATGATGATAATGCTCGATCGTGGACACATTGCGATCGCCCATAACAATATCGCGCATCGTGAATCCCACCGTGGACTTGAGCCATTCGTCCGCCGCGAAAAGAATCTTCGGAGCCACTTCACGCTGCGAAATCTCAATCGTATCCCTGACTACATTCGCACACAAAATATGCCTGAGGAGAACCTCGCTGCGCTTAGCCTTGGGGACGCAGGAAAGTTTCCAGAAACGCCCGTCGAGAAGCGGGAAAGCCGCAACGGAATGATTTCCCGTAGTCATGGTGAAGACGCGGCCCTTTGCCTTGGAGCGCAGCACCTTCTTGTCCACTATCAAAACGCTCGGGCGCTCTTCAAGATGAGAAAGGACGGAATCCTCGAAGATGTATGTATCCGCGCCGATGTCCCATGCCTCAAAAATCCGCGTGCGTCCCATCGCCGCCGTTTCGATGCGCTTGGAACGCTTGGCGCCGCTCTTCTTCACTCGGCGCACGAAATCGCGGATTACGCTACCCATGCTTCGCTCCGCCTTTTCCCATTCGCGCCTCTTCAGAAATCAAGTCCTCGGATAGCGCTCCGACAGCATCAAGCCCCGCTTCATCGGCTGCCGCCAGAAGATTCCTGAGCGCGGGCACTACATATTTCAAAAACTGCCGCTGCCCCACACTTGCAAGCCGTCCGTATGCGCCGAGAGCCTGGACGAGACGTTGCACAGCAGCGTATGGCAACTTCTCCGCCACATCGGCGCGGCCGCTCTCCTTCGCATAATATGCCGCAAGCAACGAGCGCTCGCGCTCGGAAATTTCCGCGTAGGGATCATAAAGAAGTGAAGCCAAATCGTAAAGAGCAGGCCCCTTGCGCATTCCCTGAAAATCAATAAACGAGAAATTCTCACCCTTCCAGAGAATGTTCGTGGACTGGAAATCGCGATGAACAAGCTCAAGAGGCTCTCCTGCCAGCACAGCCGCCGTGCGCTCAAGCTCCTTTCTCACATCATCGGGCATTTCAATGCCGTAGCGTCCGCGGAGGCAATGCTCCTCAAAAAGGTTGCGCTCCCAGGCAAAAAGACCGTCATCAAAGGACGGCTCCAGCTCCACTCCGGCAACGTCAATCCTGTTGAACTTTGCCAACGCGGCAACCACGCGTGAATAGTCATCAAGCGTCATCCTGCGCTCGGACCCCACACATTCGAGAACTATCGTATTAAGAGACGGTATGTCAGCAAGCACCTTGGGAACACTCACCCCATTCGCGGCCAAAAAACGAGCGAGCGAGGCATAGCGCGCGTTCTCGGCACGCTTCACATCGTCATAGACGACTGCAATCCCCTTTTTACCCAAAGAGAAGAAGCACCTGTCACTTCCGCGCATTGAAAGAAACTTAACCTGCTCCGCCTCCAAAGAAGCCTCCTTGGCAGCGGCTGCAATATGCGGAATATCGGAAAACGCATTGTCTGCGCCGTCTGAATTTATCGCGATGTATGAATCCACCGTCCCCGCGTCAGTCCATAAAAATCCCTCTCGAAAATGCGCACGGACAAACTTCCCGTCCATCATCGCACGCTCGTAGGCCTGCACGATCGATGAAAATCCGGACGGCTCCACGTACTTGAGAATCTCAGGTTTCAGAAGAGCTATTCCGCAGTAGGTAAATGTACCGTTAAAGCCGCGGTCCGGGCTATCCCAGCAGGTAATAAATCTGCTTTCGCACTCTACTTCAACAGTGCGCGGCCCCTCCTCCGTGACCAAGCATTCGGCAAGGGCATCACAACAATCATCGACCCCTTCAAAGGGATTCTCGTCTATGCCCCCCACTACAATATCGCCGTTTACGAGATAAAAAGAATCGCCGCCGATCCAATCGCGAAGCGGATTGAGAACTCCGCCCGTGCCAAGAATCTCTGACTCATAGACAGCCTTAAGACCATTGTCTGCACACCACGTCTCCACCTGCTCATGAAGAGAATGGCAGTTGACCACAATATCTTCCACTCCCCAGTCACGCAGCATCGCCACGATGCGTGATAGCATGCTCTCACCCCAGACGGGCATGAGGGGTTTGGGGACCGAACGCGTAAAAGGACTCAGGCGCGTCCCGAGCCCTGCTGCAAGCACAATGGCTTTCTTCGCGTTCATAACCCCATTTTCTCCTTTGGACGTTTAGCGGTATACAGCCCTCTGACGCTGCATCTTCACCTTGGGCTCTTCAAGATGCAGCTGATACCACAAGTCGCCGATGCCGGAGTTTGAGAAGTGCGTCGGGCGGTTGTTCATCAAGTGCGTATGGTTCTGCTTGAGCGTCGCGTTGTCACTCGACTTCAAGGCTTCCGTCAAAACCTTGAACGCCTCGTCCGCCTTGTCGCTCTTCATGAGAATCCATGAATAGCACGCGGCAATGGCAACATTCTGATTATAGCGGAGACGGCGCGAAGCCTTGGTGTAAACCTTGCCAATTTCCTCAAGCGGTTGGCCGAGCATATACATGCGGGCCATCTTCATGGCGGCAAGATTGGGATCGGCCATGATAATCTTTGGCATAAGCGCGTCAACACGCTGAAAATCCTTAATCATCCAATTGAGCTGAAACTGAGCGGTGGCCTTCTGGCGATCGATCATCGGAACGAAAAGGCGATACTTTGAAAGCTTTTCGGTCTGAGCAAGAGCCTCACGCACAAATACACGCGTATCATCCGCAATCTCCTTCTGCGCCGCCTGAACACTTCCCGGCGGACGCATTTGCCAGCGCTGCACCTTTGCCTGAATCTTTTTCTGGCCGTCGGTCAAAATCGCCTGAACCGCTTGCATATCATTCATCATACGCTTACGGATAAACATCCCGAAGACAATCTGAAAGACCATAAAGAAACCCACGGCTGAAGCGATGCTCCAACCGACAGACCAATCTGCCGCAAAATGGGCAGCCGAAAATACGCCGCACGAAGCGACCAATGCAATAATAATAGTAATCATGTCGCTAATTATACCAAAAAATGCCAACAGCGGAATCTATAACCACCGAAATTTTACATAAAAAACACCCGCGCTAAAATGCGCGGGTGTTTTATGGGCTATAACAAAACCAGTCAGTCGTTGAGCGCGGCCACACCAGGGAGAACCTTGCCCTCGAGGAACTCGAGAGAAGCACCACCGCCGGTGGAGACGTGGCTCATCTCGGGAGCCTTACCGCTCTTCTTGACGGCGCTGACAGAATCGCCGCCGCCGATGATGGATGTGCCGCCATTGGCCTTGACCGTGGCAACCGCCTCGCAAACGCCGTAGGTGCCCTTGGAAAGAGGCGCGAACTCGAAGCAGCCCATAGGCCCGTTCCAAACAACCGTCTTTGCACCCTTGACAGCCTCGGAGAAGATCTCAACGGACTTAGGTCCGATATCAAGGCCCATCCAGCCGTCAGGAATATCACCCTCGCAGGTCTGGAGCTGAATATCGCTTGCATCCTTCTCTGCCGGGAACTTGTCGGCGATGACGCTATCCACGGGAAGAAGAATCTTGATACCCTTTGCGGCTGCCGCCTCAAGCATCTCGCTGCAATACGCAACCTGCTCATCCTCACAGAGCGAATTGCCGATCTTAAATCCCTGAGCCTTCTTGAACGTATAGGCCATGCCGCCGCCGATAATAAGAGTGTCAACCTTGTTGAGGAGGCTCTTGACAACAGCGAGCTTGTCGGAGACCTTTGCGCCGCCGAGAATAGCAACGAAGGGACGGACAGGATTTTCAACTGCATCACCGAGGAACTTGATTTCCTTCTCAAGGAGGAAACCGGAAACGGCAGGCTGGAGGTAGTCGGCGATAACGGCCGTGGAAGCATGGGCGCGATGAGCAGTGCCGAACGCATCGTTGCAGTAAACATCACCGTAGGAAGCAAGCTTCTTTGCCATCTCAGCGCGCTCTGCCTTGAGCTCTGCCTTCTTAGCAGCGAACTCTTCGTCGGTCAGATGGATACCCTTCTTCTCATCGTCCTTCTTGACCTTGCCGTCCTCGGCCTTGTAGAAGCGGGTATTCTCAAGAAGAGCAACCTCACCGGGCTTAAGAGCGGAAACGACCTCATCTGCGGCCATGCAGTCGGGAACGAACTTCACCTCAATGCCAAGCTTCTTGGAAAGCTCCTCCGCCACGGGCTTGAGCGTGAATGCAGCATTGTCTGCGCTGGGAGCGGAACCAAGCTTTACACCCTTCGGACGGCCGAGGTGCGACATAAGAACAAGGCTGCCGCCCTGCTCGAGAACATACTTGATAGAGGGGAGAGCTGCCACAATACGGGTATCATCCGTAATCTTGCCGGAGCCATCCTTAGCCATGGGGACATTGAAATCGACACGCATAACGACGCGCTTGCCGCCGAGTTCGATATCACGCAGAGTCTTCTTAGCCATTTTGTTTTCCTTTCGTCTATGAATTTTAAAAATTTTCAATCATAAAGGGCACCAGAATGTTATTTTCATTCCGATGCCCTTTGTCATCACATTCCCGAATTACCTTGATTACTTGGCAAGCTTGTTGAGCTTGAGCTGAGCGCGGGATTTCTTGCGGTCAGCGGTATTCTTGGCGATAATGCCCTTCTTTACGGCCTTATCAAGACCGGAGACAAATTCCTTAAACTTCTTCTCGGCGATTTCCTTGTCGCTTGCATCGACTGCCTTGAAGAGCTTCTTGTGCGCATCATGGAGCTTAGCCTTGGCGACTGAATTGCGCTTGTTCGCCTTGGCGTTCTGACGATCGCGTTTTCTGGCGGCGCGGCCGCCCTTGATATTTGCCATTTTTATTTATCCTTTTAGTGGGAATGTTCGCTGGATAGTTTACCAAAAACGGACTCCAACTGTCAATTACGGCCGACGCATTAAAATTTCACTCAAATTAATGAAAACAGAGAGAAGAAAATTTTAATGCGTCGGCCATACGTCAGAATTGAATCACGATGCCCGCTCCGGCGAACCATCCGTCCATATCGAGCGCACCAAACTTCTCTCCGCCTTTCTTGAACTCGGCCTCGCTGCCGGCGCGATACTCGATAGAGGCGTAGATGCCGAAATTATCCGCAAACATATATGAAGTCTGCAATCCGACGACCCCTTGCGCAACAAAATCCGAAAACTCGGCGCTGTCTTTTGAGGGTCCGACAGGAATGACGGTAGAGGGAATTCCCGGGATCGCAATCGTAGTCCTGCTCCATGTCGAAAGACTGCCGCGCGCTTTGAGCCAATCGAACGCAACGCCCATGCGCGCGCCAATGGACCACGACTCGTTGACGGCATACTCCGGGACAAGCATCAGGCGAAGCTCTCCATATTCGACCTCCGCCTCGGCCTTGCCGCCAAGTTCAATCGTCACAAAAGGATCGCTTGCATCAACCTCATTGAACGACATCTTCGCAACATCCTGATACGGCGAGAAAGTTCCGCCGATCCCGGCCCACAGGCTGAACGAATCCTTTTCCATCACGCGATAATATACATCAAGATCAGCGCCATACATCTCGGCTCGATCGGTCGAATTCTGGATTTTCGCCTTCATCGATCCTCGCGCAAATCCCCCCGCCGTGATTCGCAGATTCTGATCGTCGCACGCTTCTTCAGCCACATCGGCAAAAGACCATCCGGCAATCCCTGCGGCCATGACCGCAACAAGCACCTTTTTCATTATTCAGTATCTCCTTCTTTTTTGATTTCTTTTTCAGCTTTGACCTTAAGGAACGCATTCGCCCCCAAGGCCACCGTCAAATTCGCCTCGCCTTTTGTCTTTTCGTCCAAGTAAGGCGATGCATCAATCGAGACGCCCGATATGTAACGCATCTTCTTATGCAAGTCGTCCGTTCCGTATACATGGATGCACCCGGTGGCAATCTGCGATTTAATGGCATTCGCTTTGCCCGGCGTCACCTTTATCCTGACAAGTCCCGTCTTGGGATCGAATGCCGTTATTCTGAGCGCCGGCTCCGAATATTCCGCAACGGCTTGCGTACCTTCCACCGCCAAAGATGGCTTGATTCCCAAATCCACCGCAACAGGAATTATTGCCAGATCCCCTTTGACAATCACCTTGGCAACACCTGGGATTGAAGCCAATTCTCCCGCAAGCGAATCGCGAATCGAAGCTTGAAGCCCCTTCTCGATATCGCCACCCTCCCCCACGATCTCGATCGCTCCTTCAACCTTTACATCCGCATAATATACAACCACGCCGCCTGACGATTCCGAGAAGACGCGCGTCTCATCGGCACCGACTATCCGGAAAGCAAGATCCGGCGTAGGCGTGGACATGATCTCATAGCGCCCTGTCTGCCATCCGCACAAGGGCGCCTTTACGGGAATCTCCCCCGATGCCCTCACAGAACCTGCAACAGTAACGCCAAACCCGTCATCCGAAGCCATGAGTGAATCTCCGTCAGAGAGCGCCAACTCCTTTACAGCCGTCTTAGGCCATACCGCAAGCGGCTCCTCAAGCCGCGCAACCGCCGAATCTGATGCCATGCTACGCACCATACCGTTCCTGATCTTCAGCGGATTTGACACCGAAAGATCCGTAACGGCATCTTTTGCCGCAAAATCTGCCGCAGCCACGGTCACGTCCGAAAACTGGCCGGCCGTTCCTTCGCGCACAAACAGCCTGATGCGCGCCACGACACCGGATTCTGCCTTGAATGCAGGGATGACCATAACAATCTGCCCGGCACCGGTATCGGCATAAGTCATTTTCGACTCGTCTGTCGCACCGCCGGCATCAACGCCGAGGCACGCGACAATCGTAGGATCATAGTTGATGACAAGCGAAGCCGCACCCGCATCGGAGAGCTCATCCACCGATATGCCCACCGAAACCATATTCCCGGGATTGGCGACATACGTTTCCACATCAACCAGGCGTGCCGATGCCGCAAGGGAAAGCGATACAGCCCACAACAGAAGAATCTTTTTCATTGCCCCACACCCTCCGCTTCTCTGATCAGCATCTGC